>DASZBM010000001.1:334398-668796 GCA_035944135.1 Acidobacteriaceae bacterium | reverse complement strand
AGCAGATCAAGTGCCTGATACTGCGACAGAAAAGGGATTTCTTGACAGGGGGTTGCGCAGCGGAGATGCTTAAGGCTTAGGTGTACGTTGCCTCGGGAAGGCCGACGTGTCCTGGGTTGAGCGATCGGGTGCGATCGGATTCCTGGCGACGGTCTGACGCTGCCTTGTTATTTTTCTTCGAGCGCAGCAAAACTCCTGAGAGTTCCACAGAGAGACGAGGCGGGAGCGCATGTCGCGTTCCGTGCCGTAGTGAGCAAAACCGCGTGATTTCAAGTGTATCGGCGTTAGGGATGTTGGCTGCAGCGGGAGGGTTCGGCTCGTTCGGCGGCTTTCCCCTGCTTATTTTGATGTTTGTGGCGATGTATTTTCTGCTGATTGCGCCGAATCAGCGCAAGCAGAAGCAGTGGCAGCAGATGCTTTCGAACCTGAAGCCGGGCGATAAGGTAACGACGAACGGCGGGATCCGCGGAACGATCGTCAGCGTGAAGGATGACGTGCTGGTTGTGAAGTGCGCGCCGGACAACGTGAAGCTGGAGATGGTGAAGAGCGCAATTGCGGCGGTCACGACGGACGAGACGCCGAAGGCGTAGAGCTCCCGCTCATGCGCGATCAAGCTGCGCGTGATTGGGGCACCCGGCAAAGGGAATTAAGGGCGAGCGGAGTTTAGAGACGGACGATGGGAAAGAATCTGAAGGGCAAGACAGTATTCATCATCGCAGTGCTGGTGATCTTTGTTTACGGGATCTTCGGGATCCCAACGCATGGCGTTAAAGACGCGCTGCTGAACCGCATTCACCTGGGATTAGACCTGCAAGGCGGAACGCACCTGGTGTTGAAGGTGCACGTCGAGGAGGCGGTGAACTCGGCGACGGACCGCGACATGCAGGCGCTGAATACCGCGCTGCAGCCACTGGGCGCACAGGCGGCGAAGACGGACCTGGCGCATCCTGAGGTCATCACGGTTACGGGTGGAACGCCTGCGCAGCAGTCGGCGATTCATGATGTGCTGACGGGCACCGAGTACGCGGCCTATGACATCTCGAGCGGGGCGAACGGCAGCTATGTACTGACGATGAAGGAGGCGGCGATTCGCGATCTCGAGGCGCGCACGTTGCAGACCTCGATCGAAACCATCCGCGAACGTGTCGATTCGCTGGGTGTGTCGGAGCCCGTGATCGAGCAATACGGATTGGGCGACAACGAGATCCTGGTGGAGCTGCCGGGTGTGACGGACCTGTCGCGCGTCGAGAACATTATCCAGTCGACGGCGAAGCTGGAGATTCATGCAGTGGTTCCGGGGCAGGGGCCGTGGCCGGATCAGCAACAGGCGCTGGCGGCGCTGGGTGGAACGGTGCCTCCGGATGAGGAACTGGTGCAGGGCAACAATGGCGCGGGCGGACCGGACCAGTGGTATCTGCTGAAGCGAGCGTCGATCGTGGAAGGAACGGATTTCCGCGGGGCGCAGCCTTCGACCGACCAGAACGGTCAGCCGGATATTACGTTTACGCTGACAACCGAGGCCGGCGACCGGTTCTACAAGTACACCTCGGCGAACGTGAATACGGGCATGGCGATCGTGCTCGAGAACAAGGTCAAAGAGGTTGCGAACATCGAAAGCGCGATTCGTGACAGCGGCGAGATCCATGGCGGATTCTCGCAGCAGCAGGCGAATGATCTGAGCCTGATGTTGCGCACCGGGTCGCTGCCGGCTTCGATCTCTTACCTGGACACAAATACGGTTGGGCCGTCGCTGGGCAAGCAGAGTATTCACCAGGGTGTGGTGTCGGCAATTGCGGGCATGGCCGCAGTGCTGATCTTCATGCTGATTTATTACCGGGGCGCGGGCATCAACGCGGACCTGGCGCTGATTCTGAACCTCGTGATCCTTCTAGGGTTTATGGGCTTCAGTCACGCGACGCTGACGCTGCCGGGAATTGCGGGTGTGATTCTGACCATCGGTATGGGCGTGGACTCGAACGTACTGATCTTCGAGAGGATTCGTGAAGAGCTGCGCGCGGGCAAGACGTCTGCCGCGGCGGTCCATGACGGTTTTGGCCATGCATGGATCACGATTCTGGATACGCACATCACGACGATTGTTTCGGCGGCGATTCTGTTTATCTTCGGCACCGGGCCAGTGAAGGGATTTGCGGTGACGCTCACCTTCGGTCTGCTGGCGAACCTGTTTACGGCTGTGTTTGTCTCGCGCGTGATCTTCGATGCGCTGTTGGAGAAGCGCGGCCGCGCGGCCGTGTTGTCGATTTAGAGAGCAGAGATCAGAAATTAGAGATTAGATCTGCGGCGAGTTAATGCCGCGCAAGGATAAGAGCGACGTGGAATTTTTTCATGATGTAAATATGGACTGGCTGGGGAAGAAGTGGTACTTCCTGGGCTTCTCGCTGATCTTTTCAGTGGCGGGCGTTCTGAGCCTGGCGTTCTGGCACCATCTGCCGCTGAGCGTGGACTTCACGGGCGGCACACAGATCGGTGTGCGCTTTGATTCGACGCCGAACGAAGACCATATTCGCGCGGCGATGGACAAGGCGGGGATACACGATGCAGCGATTCAGCGCATCTCGGGTGCAGGGCACAGCACGAACGATGTGATCGTGAAGCTGCCGCTGACCTCGGCAATGGACGCGGCGCATGATCAGGGCCGCAGCGAAGTCGAGAACGCGCTGGCCGCGAACTATCACGACTCCGGCTTCACCATTCAGCAGGTGGACATCATCGGGCCGACGGCGGGCAAGCAGCTGCAGCATCAGGCGTGGCTGGCGACGCTTTACTCGCTGCTGGGGATGCTCGTTTACCTGTGGTTCCGGTTTGAGCTGATCTATGGTGTCGCGGCGGTGGTTGCGTGTCTCCACGACACGCTGATTACGGTGGGCGCGTTCTCGCTGACGAACCAGGAGATCTCGCTGACAGTGATCGCAGCGATCCTGACGCTGATCGGTTACTCGATGAATGACACGATCGTTGTGTTCGACCGTATCCGCGAAAACCTGGCGATGAACCGCCGCGAGAAGCTGGCGGACGTGGTGAACCGCTCGATCAACCAGACGCTGAGCCGGACGGTGCTGACCTCGGGACTGACATTCCTGACAGTGTTGAGCCTGTTCCTGTTCGGCGGCGAGGTGTTGCACGGATTCTCGTTTGCACTGGTGGTCGGCATTTTGATCGGAACGTACTCATCGATTGCCGTGGCGGCGCCGATGCTGGTGGCCTACCAGGACTGGAGATCGAAGAGCGGGAAGACCGTGACCAGGAAGGCGACGTTGCCGGCGGCCAAGGGAGTACGGCGCTAGGACAGGGAACCGAGAATTGGGAGTTTTTGGGGCGCCGGCGGTTTGCGGCGCCCTTGCTCTTTGGGACAGCAGAGTGCACTGAGTTGGAGCAGATTTTGTTGGGGATACGACACATGGCGGGGAAGAGGGATTGACGGGCTGTCTGACAGTAGCCGGACCTGTGAAAATCCTGCTATGCTCTTCGACACCACGCACAGGATGTGGGCCGGATCGAGCAATAATTTGCGGCCCTGTCCGATTCGGGAACAATTCAGCCTGCTGCGGTGTCTAACGCCGGTAGCTCTCCCGCGTGGGAGGAGGTCCCTATGTTTGAAGATGCAATGATGGAATCCGGCGGGAGGATCAAGACCAAATCCAAATGGTGGATGATCCTTACGTTTGGAATCAATGCCGCCATTCTAGCGACGATGATCTTGATTCCTCTTCTATATCCTGAGGCGCTGCCGCATGGTGCGTTGACAGCGTCGCTGACGGCCCCGCCCCCTCCGCCGCCTCCACCACCGCCTCCGCCGCCACCAGCGGCGATTAAGCCGATCAAGATTGTGTCGGAGATCGACCAGGGCCTGCACGCGCCAACGAAGATCCCGAAGGACATCAAGATGATCAAGGAAGAGGCGCCTCCGCCGCCCTCGACCGGTGGTGTCGCGGGTATGAGCGGGATGTCGGGTGGAGCTGCCGGTGGCATTCTGGGCGGCATGCCCGGAGGCGCTGGTACAGGTCCGAAGATCAATGTTGAGCCGCCCAAGCCGAAGGGACCGACCCGGATCTCGGGTGGTGTCATGGCCGGCCAGATTATTACGAAGACCACGCCGGTCTATCCTCCGATTGCCCGCGCCGCGCACGTTGGCGGAACGGTGGTGCTGCATGCCATCATCGGCAAGAGCGGAGCAATTGAGAACCTGAGCGTCATCAGCGGCCCGCCGATGCTGGTGGGAGCCGCGACCGATGCCGTGCGGCAATGGAGGTATAAACCCTATCTTCTGAATGGCGAACCCACCGAGGTGGATACGACCATTACGGTTAACTTCAATCTCAATGGCGGCTAAAAAGTGTGCCGCTCAGGTGGCGGTCGATCTGCTACCTGAGCGGCATTGCCGATGACCCGCCCGGCCGGTAACGTAGGCGGTGTCAATGACTGACACCGCTATTCACCCTCCCCTTGGCGCAACTTTTGCGTCTCACCTAAAGACTTAAGCTCCGGGCCCCCTCCGGACCTTTCAAGCTTCATTGCATCCGAGACCCCAGTTGGATTCTGGATGCTGATATCCCGCATGTCTCCCCAGGAGGAACGAATTCCGTGATTCTCGCTCATCTCGCAAACACTCCCGCATCTCTCGCCCTGTTCCTGCAGGACCAGCAGCAGTCCGTTGGCTTCAGCCCCATGGAGCTTTGGGGCCACATGGGCTACTTCGCCAAGGCGATCGTCATTATTCTCTTCATCATGTCGATCTGGTCGCTGGCTGTGATCATCGACCGCGCGCTGTATTTCTCGGCCGCACGCAAGCAGTCGCGTGAGTTCGCTCCGCGGGTTGCCGGCGCCCTGAAGGAAGGCCGTCTGGATGAGGCGATCAAGGTTGCCGATCGCTCCAAGAAGTCCCACCTTGCCGAGGTAGTCACTGCCGGCCTCACTGAGTTCCGTTCGTTCGGTTCGGGTGGTGCGATCACTGAGGAGCAGGTTGAGAGCTCCAAGCGCGCTCTCGAGCGGTCGGAAGGCATCGTTCACGCCAAGCTCAAGAAGGGCCTGGGCGGTCTCGCGACCATCGGATCGACGGCTCCGTTCATCGGCCTGCTCGGCACGGTTATGGGCATTCTGAACGCCTTCCAACAGATCGCGGTGCAGAAGACCTCAGGTATCGGCGCTGTGGCCGGCGGTATTTCGGAAGCCCTGGTTACGACGGCGTTCGGTCTGCTCGTCGCCATCCCTGCCGTTATGTGCTTCAACTACTTCACCAACAAAGTTGAGGCGTTTGACGTGGAGATGGACAACAGCTCGTCGGAGCTGGTGGACTACTTCATCAAGCAGTCGCACCGCTAAGCCCGCGGGGTGCCTGAGCGCACCCCTGAGGTTGAACCCCGCCTGCGAGTACACGGATTGTGGCTCCGGCTGCCAAAGAAAAGGCAGCCGGAGTACATACAGCCGCAAACCTTATAAAGGGCTCGCAGGATAGCCAGCAGCCGGACGGAAGTGGCCGGCGGGAGTTAAGAGCTATGTCAATCGCGAAGCGGGACGAGGGCAAGAAGGTCAACTCGAACATCAATGTCACGCCGATGGTGGACGTGATGCTGGTGCTCCTGATCATCTTCATGGTCATCACCCCGATGTTGAACAACAAAGTGAACGTCACGCTGCCGGTCGTGACCGCGGCGACGATGATGGATGCCGCGAATAAAGAGGACGCCATTACCGTAGCGGTGACTCGCGATGGCCACGTCTTCCTTGGCGGCGATCCGGTCGCGCTGGGCGATCTCGGCCAGAAGGTGGCGGATCTTGAGGCGAAGAAGACGGATCCGGCGGCCGACAAGTCGGTCTATCTGCGTGCAGACGAGCGCGCAAATTACGGCAAGGTGATGGACACGATCGACGCTCTGCGTACGGCCGGCGTCAGCCAACTGAACTTGCTGACCGATAATCAATCGCAGGCATCGTAGCGGCGGCGGCCCGGTTCAAACGCCGGTTTGTCGCAGAAAGGAATGAACTATGGGAATGGGTGGAGGCGGCGGAGGCGGACTATCCTCCGACATCAACGTAACACCGCTGATCGACGTGCTGCTGGTGTTGCTGATCATCTTCATGGTGATTGTGCCGGTCACGCCGAAGGGACTTGAGGCGCTGGTTCCCCAGCCGCCGAAGAATCCGCAGCAGGACCAGCCCAACGATCGCACGATTGTGGTGCAGGTGCTTTCGAACGGAGCGGCGGTGCCGACGTACAAGATCAACGACCAGACCTTTGCACGCGGAGATCTCGCGCCGGAGCTGCAGAAGATCTTCTCGACGCGGTCAGAGAAGGTGATGTTCGTGAAGGGCGATAAGGACCTGAACTTCGGGACCATCGCCCAGGTGATCGGCTTCGGCCACCAGGCTGACGTGACGAACATCGGCATCATCACTCCGCAGGTTGAGGCAGGACACTAAACCGAGCTACTGGCGGGACAACAACGCAGCGATGGCCTTCGGGCCATCGCTGTTTTCGTTTGAGAAGGCCGCTGCTGTCATGGAACCTGTGAGGCCCGGCGGTGTCTAAGTCAGGGAAGTGACTGCAGAAAGAGGCTCTCGCCGAGCCGTGGTTTTTCGTAGTGACGTAGAGAAAGAGTGCTCGCCGCGCTGCTTATCTTTGGGTGTGAGGTGCCGAGATGTCCTTCTCTGGTTCGAATTCTTCGCAGCAGGCTGAGATCAACGTAACGCCGCTAATTGATGTGCTTCTGGTGTTGCTGATCATCTTCATGGTTATCGTGCCGGTGATGCCGCGCGGGCTCGAGAGCCGCGTCCCGGACCAGTCAAAGTCTCCGCAGCGGATGCAGGCGCCGGTGAGCCTGCGTGTGCTCGGGGACGAGGCGGGTAACGCCGGAAGCAAAACCAGGTTCGAGGTTGATGGGATGACTGTCGACGGAGCGGATCTGACCGCGGTGCTGCTCGCGGCGCTAAGTGCTCGAGCGGAGCGGGCGGTTTATGTGAGCGCGAGCTCGCAGGTCAGCTATCGCGAGGTCGCGATGGCGGTAGGAGCGGCAAAGGCCGCGGGAGCGACGACCGTGGCGCTTGGCAGGCTGTGAGGGTGCTGGGGGGAAGCGTAGCCTGAGCGCATGCGATTGTTTATCGGGCTGGCGGTCAGCGAGGGCGTCCGAGTGGCTCTGGAGCGGCTCACGCTGCGCCTGCGGGCGAAGGATGATGGGCTGCGGTGGTCGACGCCTGACCAATGGCATGTGACGCTTGTGTTCCTGGGCGAGGTGGACGACGAGAGGCGCGCGCGGCTGCTTGAGGACCTTGCGCGTGTGCGGCACCCACGTCTCGCGCTGCAGATGGAACGGCTGGGCGTGTTTGAGCGCGCGGGAATCCTTTATGCGGAGGTGGAGGTCACGCCGCCGCTGCTGCGGCTGTATGAGGAGGTTGCGGGCGCGGTGCGGCGCGTTGGCCTGGAGGTCGAGGACCGGCCATACCGGGCGCACATTACGCTGGGGCGAAGCAGGAATCGCGATGGGCGGAAGACGATTGAGCGGTTGCGCCGTGCGGTTGAACAGCAACGGCTGCGGGAGCGTTGGGAGGCCGTGGAGTTTCTGCTGTATGAGAGCCAGCTCTCGCCGGGTGGGTCGAAGTATGTGGTCAGGGCGCGGTTTGCGCTGGACAGCTAATAGAGGTCTGCTAGGCTCATCGGGTGCCCCGGCAGCGCGGTATCTATGTTGAGATCCTTTTGCGCGCTCCTCTCAACGAGGTGTGGCGGCTGACGCAGGAACCGGACGAGCATCAGCGCTGGGACCTGCGCTTTTCGGAGATCCGATATCTGCCACGGCCGGACGAGAGCGAGCCGCAGCGGTTCCTTTATGCGACGCGGATTGGGTTTGGTCTGTCGATTCGCGGTAGCGGCGAAAGTGTCGGGGAGCGGATTGCGGCTGGCGGTGAGGCGACTTCGTCGTTGAGCTTTGGCTCGGATGACTGAATGAAGCCAGATTTGCCGCTGCGTCATATTTTCAAAGATTTCTTCAGGACTTTGAAACGAAGAAGGCCTCCCATCGCGGGGAGGCCTCTTCTGTGTCGGGGGTTGGCGGAGAACTACTGGTTGTTCTGCATGGTGATGCCGCCGCCTTCTTTCTTTTCCTTTTCTGCTTCATTCGCCTTGCGGGCGCCCATGGCCTTTTGGACCCACTCGTCTGCCTGCGCGAGGTCGGCCTTACGGGCGGCGTCGTTCGGGCAGTCGAGGTCGGCCTTGCGGCGGTAGGTGAGGTTCAGATACTGCATGGCATCGTCGTAGTTCGAACGGCTGTCGACGGCCTGCTGAAGTTGTGCCATCGCCTCGTTCACCAGGTCGGTGTTGGCGGCCTTCATCTTCGCGCAGGTGGCCTTGTTCATCTTCACGTTGCCGTTGCCGTCATCCTGCAGGTTCTGCTCGCCGAGGATCTGGACAGCGTTCTTGTAGGCCAGGTTCCAGTCGATCCAGGCGATCGTGTAGTGCGCTTCGGCATCCTTCGGATTGATCGTGAGGATCTTCTCGTAGGTAGCCTTCGCCTGGTCGTACTGCTTGATATTGCGTTGAATGGAGGCGATCTGCTTCAGCGCGTCGACATCATTCGGGTTCTTGGCCAGAACGTCATTGAAGCCGGCCATCGCCTTCTGAGCGATCTTCAGGTTGTCAGGGGTATCGAGGTTCGGCACAACCTGGTAACTGTAAGCGGTCGCCAGATAGAGCCGCGTCGTTGGATCGTTCGGATCCAGGGCGACGGAATTTTGAAAGTGATCGATCGCCTGCTCATACTGGCCGGCCTTGAAGGCCTGGATGCCTTTGACCAGCTGGTCACGAGCGCGCAGCTTGTTGCAACCGACGGTGCTTCCGAGCACAAGTAGCAGCGCAAAACCTGCAATCATTCGTGCGCTAAATTTCATGAGAGAACCTTCCCCTTCAACAAATCTTGCTCTTCGCGTCGCCAAGGCGCGCTCGGTGAGCTTCCAGCTTGGTGGCCTTGCCGTCCGATTGTAACCCACGACGCAAAGCCTCATCTTACAGCCATGCGGGGCTTTCCGGGTACGTCCTCGATGTTCGATGGGGGATGAAGCAAAGAAGGTGTGCTGGAGGGCGGCTGAGAGGGGCAAAAAATCGGTTGTTAGCATGGAGGCAGAGGGCTCAGCGGCCAGCTCAGGAGAGGCAGAACGATGGCGAATGCAAGGTGGACGGCCGCGGCGATGACGCCGCAGGCGGGCAAGACGGTCCTGATCACCGGGGCCAACAGTGGGATCGGCTTCCAGGCGGCGCGGGAGCTGGCCCGGCATGGAGCCCACGTGCTGATGGGCGTGCGGGACCGCGGCAAGGGTGAGGCCGCGCGCACGCGGATCGTTACTGAGGTGCCGCAGGCGCAGGTGGAGCTCGTGCCGCTCGACATGGCTTCGCTGGCCTCGATCCGCGGCTTCGCCGGAGAGTTCACGGCAAGTGGCGCCCGGCTGGATGTGCTGGTGAACAATGCCGGCGTTATGGCGCTGCCGAAGCGGGAGCAGACGCCCGATGGCTTTGAGCGACAATTCGGAACGAACCACCTGGGGCATTTTGCGCTGACCGGGCTGCTGATGCCGTCGCTGCTCGCGGCGCCAGCGCCGCGCGTGGTCACCGTGGCCTCGCTGGCGCACCGCAACGGCAAGATGGAGTGGGACAACCTGCAGGGCGAGAAGAGCTACACGCCGTGGGACGCGTACAACATGTCGAAGCTCGCGAATATTCTGTTCGCGCGGGAGCTCGATCGGCGCGCGCGTGAGACGGGCACCAGGCTGGTGAGCGTCGCGGTGCATCCCGGAATTTCGGTCACAAGCATTGCGCAGTACGGGACGGACTTTAAGAGCCGCTTCATGAAGATGTTTGGCAGCCTGATGTTTCAGGACGACGCGAAAGGCGCCCTGCCTACGCTGTACGCCGCGGTAGTGCCTGAGGTGCAGGGCGGCGAGTACATCGGACCGGGCGGCTTCGGTGAGATGGGCGGCTACCCGAAGGTGGTTCAGCCGAGACCCCAGGCCTTGGACGAGCAGGCGGGCGGCAGACTGTGGGCCGTCAGCGAGGAGCTGACCGGGGTGGTGTACCCGGTTCTGGGTTAGGCGCTCGTTCTACGAACAGGCGCTCCGGTCTTCGAGGCGAGTTGCTCGAAGGTGACCTCGGGGGCGAGCTCGGCACAGACGAAGCCCTCAGGCGTGATGTCGATGACGCCGAGGTCCGTGATGACACGGTGGACCACGCAGGTTCCGGTGAGCGGCAAGGTGCAGGCGGGTAGCAGCTTGGGGCTGCCATCCGGCGCGGTGTGCTCCATCACGACGACCACATAACGGACGCCGTTCACCAGGTCCATGGCCCCGCCCATACCCTTCACGCGTTTGCCGGGAATCACCCAGTTGGCGAGATCGCCACATTCAGAGACCTGCATGCCGCCCAGGATCGCGAGATCGATGTGGCCACCGCGAATCATCGCGAAGGAGTCGGCCGAGGAGAAGGTGGAGGCGCCGGGAAGGAAGGTGACGGTCTCCTTGCCAGCGTTGATGAGGTCAGGGTCGACCTCGGATTCGAGCGGGTACGGACCGAGTCCCAGCAGGCCGTTCTCGGACTGGAAGACGACGGTAATGCCGGCGGGAATACAGCCGGCGCAGAGCGTGGGAATGCCGATGCCCAGGTTCACGTAGAAGCCGTCTCTCAGTTCCTCGGCGGCGCGTTGCGCCATTTGCTGTCGTGTCCAGGGCATCGGCTATTCCTTTCTGGTTGTGCGGCGCTCGATGCGCTTCTCAGGGTGGGGATTGTGGACGAGCCTCTGGACAAAGATGCCGGGAGTGTGGATCTCGTCTGGGTCGAGCTCGCCGGGCTGGACGATGATCTCGGCCTCCGCGATGGTGATCCGGCCACAGGTGGCAACGTTGGGATTGAAGTTGCGCGCCGTGCGCCGATAGACGAGGTTGCCGTGAGTGTCGGCCTTCCAGGCTTTCACGAGCGCCAGGTCGGCGTTGATGGCGCGTTCGAGCAGGTATTGATGGCCATCGAACTCGCGGACCTCCTTGCCTTTGGCGACGTCTGTGCCGATGCCGGTGCGGGTGTAGAAGCCGGGGATGCCGGCTCCTCCGGCCCGCATGCGTTCGGCGAGCGTGCCCTGCGGGGCAAACTCGACCTCGAGCTCGCCGGCAAGGAACTGCCGCTCGAACTCGGCGTTCTCGCCGACGTAGCTGGAGATCATCTTGCGGATCTGGCGGGACTCGAGCAGCACGCCGAGTCCCCAGCCATCGACGCCGGCGTTGTTGGAGGCGACCGTTAGGTTGCGCACGCCGGTGGCTTTGAGGGCAGCGATCAGAGCTTCAGGGATGCCACAGAGACCGAAGCCGCCGACGGCGAGGAGCATCCCGTCGCGTGCGAGGCCTGCGAGCGCCGCGTCGGCGCTGGGATAGAGCTTGTTCATGCGATTGCCACCGCGCCACACTATGCGACACGGATGGCAGGGATGGCAAATCGCGGGGGCTGAGCGCTGATTTTAGGGGAAGGTGTGCTCCAGGGTCAGTGCACAAGATGGCACTATCTACGGGGCATTTTTACGTGAGGTTCGTCGAGGGCATTTAATGGTGGTAAGAACACCTGCGTCAGGACCGCCCCTGGAACTTCGGCCCACAGGACATTATGAAACGAAGCCTCTTCCTTCAGATCGTGATTCGAGTCGCTGTTGTGTGTGCACTGTTGTGCGCCGCGACGCTTCTGGTCCGCGATGCCTGGGTGGCGGTTGTGTTGGGCCTGGCGCTTTCGGTGGCCCTGGCCGCAAATATCGTGCGGCTTTGCCGGCAGGACGACGCATCGGTTGAAAACGCGATCGTCGCGCTCGGCGAGGGTCGCGAGATTGAACTAAAGCCCACATTCAGCGAGCACGACCGCCTGACAGTGACGATCCGCACGGCAGCAGAGGAGCTGCAACGCAGCTTCGCGGTAAGCGCGGAGCGGCGCGAGAAGCTGGAAGCGCTGCTGGACTCGATGCAGGACGCGGTGACGTCGATCGACTCCTCAGGCCGAATCATCTGGGCCAATAAGGCGATGCAGCGGCTGGTCGTGGACTCCTTCGGCTCGGTGCGCGCGGGCCACTCCCTGGTGCAGACGATTCGCGCGCCTGAGGTGCTGGACTGCGTGCATGTTGCGCTCGAGACGCGCGAATACTCGGAGCGGAACCTCGTGTCCCTGGTTCCCGGCAGAGTGTTTGCCGTAAGTGCATCGCCGATGCCGGAGGGCGGCGCCGTGGTGGTGTTGCGCGATGTGACACGCATCGAGCAGGTGGAGCGCGCGCAGACGGAGTTCGTCGCCAATGTTTCGCACGAGCTGCGCACACCGCTGACCAGCATCCAGGGATACGTCGAGATGCTGCTGGAAGCAGACGAGCATCCGCTGCCGGCTGCTTCAGAGCATGAGTTCCTGCAGGCAATCCTGAAGAGCGCACGGCGGATGGCGCGGCTAACCGACGATCTTCTGGCGTTGGCGCGCGTGGAATCGGGCGAGCAGAAGCTGGAGCCGAGAGCCGTTGCGATTGCAGCTCTTGTGCGCGAGACCGAGGCAGCGGTCGCAGGTGTTGTGAAGGAGAAGGGCGGCACGCTGGAGGTCAACGTTGCGGCCGAGGGCGAGGTTGTCGCGGACAGCGACGCAGTCGTGCAGATTCTCAGCAACCTCATCGAGAATGCGTTGAACTACGGCCGCGGACCGAAGGGTGCGCGGGTGCAGCTCAGCGTGGACAGACCAGTCGGCCATCCCGAGGTTCGTTTCCGCGTCCGGGACTTCGGCGGCGGCATCGCCTGGGAACATCTGAGCCGAATATTCGAGCGGTTCTATCGCGTGGACAAGGCGAGGTCGCGGGAGTCGGGCGGCACCGGACTGGGGCTGGCGATCGCCAAGCACCTCGTCGAATCGCAGCGTGGACGCATCTGGGTGGAGAGCGAGCTGGGCCACGGCAGCAGCTTCTTTTTCACGTTGCCGACGCAGGCTAGCGGCATCCCTGCCCCTCCCTCCGAAATCTCTTCGCTGCCCGTGGCGAACCAGCGATAGACGCAACTCCACAGGATTCGGGTTCACGCAGCGTGCTGAAAAACCTGCGGATCCGCCTGTTTTTACATCCCGTTTACGTTCCCTTCTCGGTTCATTTACATCGAGTTGCGAGTATGAGGACAACGGACATGTTGAGCAAGGAAGCGCCGGCTTCGCCGCCGAGCGGCATTGTCCTGCGCGCGCACCTTAGCCATATCCGTAGGGGATTCATGAAATCAGCCAGATTGTGGACGGTGTTGCTCGCGGCAACGCTCGTTTCGGGGTACGCCCCAGCTCAAACTTTCTCCCAGGCAACTACGCATACGACGAAAAAAACGAGGGCGAAGAAAGAGAGCGCCACAGAGATTGAGCTACGTGAGCTTCGTGAACAGATGAAGGCGCAGCAGGACGAGATTGACGCTCTGAAGTCGCAGCTTTCGACACGCGACCAGCAGGTGAGCCAGGCGCAGCAGGCTGTAACCGCGGCACAAACCCAGGCGGAGACGGCGACCACGGCTGCGAATCAGGCGCAGCAGACGGCGGCCGAAACGAGCACCAAGCAACAGGCGCTCGAGAGCACTGTGGCTGACATGAAGACCACGAATACCGGTCTGCAGGAGACCGTCGTCAACAATCAGGCGGCGATCAAGAGTGAGATCGAGAACCCGGTGGCGCTGCACTACAAGGGCCTGACCATTACGCCGGTCGCGTTCTTCGCGTTTGAAGGTGTGTGGCGTCAGCACACGCTGAATTCGGACGTCAACACGCCGCTGAATAGCATTCCGTTTCCGAGTGCGAACCAGTTTCCGGCGACCGAGTTGAATTTCTCGGGACGCCAGAGCCGGCTCGGTGTTCTGTTTGAGGGCCAGCCCACCAGCAGCATGAAGTTGACGGGCTACGCCGAGATGGACTTCCTGGGGGCGGGCACCACCTCCAACAACAACCAGTCCAACAGTTATGTTTTGCGTCAGCGCCAGATCTGGGGCCGCGCAGCCTTCCAGAATGGCTTCGCTGTAACTGGCGGCCAGACCTGGTCGCTGGTAACGGAGGACCGTCGCGGAACGGATGCTCGCACCGAGATTCAGCCGCAGACGATCGATGCGCAGTACCTCGTCGGTTATAGCTGGGAGCGGCAGCCGGGCATTCGCCTGCAGCAGCACTTTGGCTCGAGTGAGACGCATGGTCTCACGGCGGCCCTCTCGCTGGAGCAGGCGCAGATCACGAGCTTCACGGCGAACGGCACGAACCCGAACCAGTATTTCTTCGGCGGCCTCGGACAGAACGGTGGTCTCTACAATGCTGCCGCCAGCTCGGCCGGTGCGACGACCACGACCACTACCTGCTCGACGCCGACCTCGACGTCAACCTGCGTGACCTCGGTGACGGCGACCACCAGCAACATCGCGACCTACGCCAATAACGTGGCTCCGGACCTGATCATCAAGGCGGCGTTCGATGCGCCGAAGTTCCACGCTGAAATCGGTGGTCTCGCTCGCTGGTTCCGCGACTACTACTACCCGGTGACCTGGGGAATCACAGGTTCGACGCCGACATTCACCTATACGCAGACCTATTCGAAGCACACGGCTGATGCGGGTGGTGTGTTTGGCAGCGCGCGTGGCTACTTCGGCAAGTTCGCCGAGGTTGCCGTGCAGGCGATGGCCGGCCAGGGTGTCGGGCGCTATGGATCCGCGCAGCTGGCGGACGTTACTCTCCGTCCGGACGAGACGCTTGAGCCGATTCGCAACTATCACGGCCTGCTCAGCATCGAGACGCACGAGTCCAAGAAGTTCGACATCTTCGCCTATTACGGTGGCGAGTATGCGCAGCGTACGGTCTACACCAGCCCTGTGGGTACGCTCGTGGGCTACGGCCCGACGAACCTGAACGACGGCGGCTGCGACAACGCGCCGGCAGCGCCTTCCAGCACCATCGGCAACGGCGGCTTTACCGGCAATCTCAGCGCGTCCACCTGCGGGTCGCCGACCCGGTATATCCAGGAGCCGATGTTCGGCTTCCAGTGGCGGCCGATCAACGACTCGAAGTATGGCAAGCTGCAGTACTCGGCAACCTACAGCTATCTGAAGCGCGGACTCTGGTCGGGGGTCGGAAGCTCGACCACTCCGGCAGCGCCCCAGGTCAGCGATTCGATGCTGCACTTCCAGATGCGCTATTACATCCCGTAAACGTGGGCTTGCGCGGCGAGGCTGACGTCTCGCCGCGTGGCGGCGTCCTACGTAGGCAGGTCGAGGCGCAGGGCCAGGAGTTTGAACTCAATGCGGTGCAACATGAGCCGCACTAACCCGGAGGATCCAACGTGAGACTGAAACTTCTTTCCGCCGCTGTGATTGCCATGATGGCGACCGGCGCATGGGCCCAAAACCTGAATGGTGCGGGCGCCACTTTCCCCAATCCGATTTATTCGCGCTGGTTTGCCGAGTACGCACAGCAGCACCCGAACGTGCACATCAACTATCAGTCGGTGGGCTCGGGCGCGGGCATCCAGCAGGTGACGCAGAAAACGGTGGACTTCGGTGCGTCGGATGGACCGATGAATGACCAGCAGCTCGCCGAAGCGAGAAACCACGGCGTGAACATCATCCATATCCCCACCGTGCTGGGTGCGGTGGTACCGGTATATAACGTCCCGGGCGTAACGCAGGACCTGCATTTCGCGCCGGAGGTCATTGCCGGCATCTATCTCGGCAAGATCACGATGTGGGATGACGGGAATCTGCAGCACGACAACCCGGGCGTGAAGCTCCCACACACGCGCATCCTGCCTGTCTATCGCTCCGACGGATCCGGCACGAACTACATCTGGACGGACTTTCTTTCCAAGGTCGTACCGGCTTTCCAGCAGCAGATCGGCAAGGGAACGTCGGTCAAATGGCCGACCGGCATCGGGCAGAAGGGCAATGAAGGCGTTGCGGGCATGGTGCGCAGCACGACGGGTGCTTTCGGGTATGTCGAGCTCATTTATGCGCTGCAGAACCACATGTCCTTCGGCTTGGTTCGCAACGCATCGTTCAAGTACGTGAAGGCCACCGTGGACGGCGTGACCGCAGCGGCGTCCGGTGCGGCGAAGAATATGCCGGCCGATTACCGCGTCTCCATCACCAATGCTCCCGGCGCGGATGCTTATCCGATCTCCTCGTTTACCTGGCTGCTCATTCCGCAGCAATGGCCGGACCAAGCCAAGGGCAAGGTCATGGTCGATTTCCTGAACTGGATGCTCGATCACGGTGAGTCTGAGGTATCTGCCCTGGACTACGCTCCGCTGCCAAAGGTCGTGGCGGACAAGGTCCGTGTCACGATCAAGCAGATCCACTAACTTACAGATAAGCCGCCGGATACCGCTATCCGGCGGCTTATTTCCTGCCTCAATTTACAGTCCTTTCACACTTCGCCCCTACGCTCTAAACGGCACCCTATGACTCAGCCCAACCCAGTCACCCTGCGGACGCCGATTGTTGAGCCTGCAGGGAAGACTCCCGAGCAGATGCCGCCGGACGAGCCGAAACGCATTCAGCCCTCTGAAATCCGCAGATTTCTTCAGGAACGTAGCTCCGGCCGCATAGCCGACAACAGCTTTGGCGGGCTGATGCTCGTTTCTGCGCTGAGTATCTTTGTCATCGTCGCGCTGATCCTCTGGGTACTGATTCACGATTCGCAGCTCTCTATTCACGCTTTTGGCTGGAAGTTCTTCAAGACCTCGAACTGGGATCCGGTCAACGGCAGCTTCGGCGCGCTTCCGTTCATCTTCGGAACGCTGGTCTCGTCGCTGCTCGCATTGCTGATGGCGGTTCCGCTGTCGCTGTGCGTTGCGATTTTCGTGATCGACATCTGCCCCCCGGCGCTGCGCGGCCCAATCTCGTATCTCACAGAGCTTCTGGCCGCCATCCCGAGCGTCGTCTACGGACTGTGGGCCTTGGTAGTCCTTGTGCCGATCATGCGCGATCAGGCGGGTCCGCTGCTCGAGAAGTGGTTCGGCTGGACCGGACTCTTCGCGGAACCGAACTTCGGCGTGGGCATGTTTACCGCGAGCGTCGTCCTCGCCATCATGATCTTTCCGATCATCTGCTCGATCAGCCGCGACGTGATGAAAGCAGTGCCGATTCACCAGCGCGAAGCTGCTCTGGCGCTGGGCGCCACGCGGTGGGAGATGCTGCGAATCGCGGTACTGCGCAATGCCAGGCTTGGTATCGTCGGCGCCGTCATCCTTGGCCTCGGCCGCGCACTGGGCGAAACGATCGCAGTCACGATGGTCATCGGCAACCATCCTGACATCGCCAAAAATCTCTTCAATCCGGCGTATACGCTCGCCAGCGTCATTGCGAATGAGTTCACCGAGGCCACTGGCGATCTCTACATCAGCGCGCTCATTGAGATTGGCCTGGCGCTCTTCCTGGTCACGATTGTGGTGAACGCGATCGCGCGGCTTCTCGTCTGGGCGGTCACGCGCGGCGAGTCAACGAGGACCGCATGATCAGCGCACTTCCAGAGCGTTCCTCGCAGATTGAGCGCATCATACGCGTTCGCCGCACGCTGACCAATCACCTGGTGACAGGACTGGCGATCATTAGCACCGTGATTGTGCTTGTCCCGCTTGTCGCAATCCTCGGGTATCTCATCTACAAGGGCGCAAGCTCACTGAACCTGAATTTCTTCACCAAGGTTCCCGCGCCTGTTGGCGAGACAGGCGGCGGCATGGCGAATGCCATCGTCGGGTCCGGCATCATTCTCGCTGTGGCGAGCGCGATCGGCATTCCTCTCGGAATTGCCGGCGGTGTGTACCTCGCGGAATACGGCCGCGGCGGTCTTCTGGGCAACCTCATCCGCTTCACCGCCGATGTGCTGAACGGCGTTCCGTCGATTGTCATGGGCATCGCCGCCTATGGGCTCATCGTTGTGCACTTCAAGTTCTCGGCGCTCGCCGGCGGCGTGGCGCTCGCCATCATGATGGTGCCCACGATCACGCGGACGACCGAGGAGATGCTCGCAACCGTGCCGCACATGCTGCGTGAAGCCGCGCTCGGCCTCGGCATCCCCAAGTGGCGCACGATTTTGTCCGTGAGTTTGCGCACCGCAATGCCAGGCATCATCACCGGTTGCATGCTCGCGTTCGCTCGTGTTGCCGGAGAGACCGCGCCGCTGCTCTTTACGGCATTCGGCAACAATTTCTGGAGCTTCAGCCTGACGCAGCCGATCGCTGCGTTGCCGCTGCAGATTTACGTCTACGCGCTCTCGCCATACGATGAGTGGCACCGCCTTGCGTGGGCTGGTGCGCTGGTGCTGATCGCTCTCATCATGGCTTCAGTGACGCTCGTGCGTCTCTACGCGAATCGCGGCACAATCAAGGGAGGACATTAGGGTGGGTGTCGACATTCGCGTCGAAAATCTCAACGCCTGGTACGGGCAGGTGCACACGCTCAAAGACGTGACCCTGCACATCCGGGCCAACCAGTGCACCGCGCTGATCGGGCCATCGGGCTGTGGCAAGTCTACCTTCGTGCGCTGCCTGAACCGCATGCATGAGACGAACCCCATCGCTCGCGCCGAAGGCTCCGTGCGTATGGGAGAAGTCGACATCTATCAGGACGCCACGCCGGTCGAGATCCGCCGCCGCGTCGGCATGGTCTTCCAGCGGCCGAACCCGTTTCCGTCGATGACCATCTACGACAACGTTGCGAGCGGACTGAAGCTGAATGGCTACCGCAAAAAGCGCGTGCTCGATGAGGTCGTTGAGCGCTCGCTGAAGCAGGCCGCCTTGTGGGACGAGGTGAAGGACGACCTGAAGAAGAAGTCCGGCGCGAGCCTCTCCGGCGGACAGCAGCAGCGCCTCTGCATCGCGCGCGCTCTCGCGGTCGACCCCGAGGTGCTCTTGATGGATGAGCCGGCGAGCGCGCTTGACCCCGTTTCTACGGCTAAAATTGAAGACCTGATCTTTGAGCTGAAGAGCCAGTACACGATCGTCATCGTCACGCACAACATGCAGCAGGCAGCGCGCGTGGCAGAACGGACTGGATTCTTCCTTATGGGCCGTCTGGTGGAGTTCGATGCAACGGATAAGCTCTTTACCAACCCTTCCGACAAGCGGACGGAGGATTACATCACGGGGAGGTTTGGCTGATGCGCATCAAATTCCAGCAGAAACTCGATGAATTGAAGGAACGCCTGCTCGTCATGGCCGGCCTTGTAGAGCAGGCCATCCAGCGCGCGACCGAGGCGTACTCCTCCCGCGACATGGATCTGTGCGAGCTGGTTTCGCTCTCCGAGCCGGCGATCAATCGCATGGAGCATGAGATTGATCAGCTCGCGCTCGACCTGCTCGCCATGGAGCAGCCCATGGCCGTCGACCTGCGCTTCATCCTCGCCGTCATTCGCATCAATGCGGACCTCGAGCGAGTGGGCGATCAGGCCGTGAACATCGCCAACCGATGCAAGGACCTCAGCGGGCTCTCTGCGCAGGAGCTTCCGGTTGACATTCCCAAGCTCGCCCAGCTTTCTACAGCGATGATTCGCAAGGCGCTGCAATCGTTTATCGAAGCAGACACGGAAATGGCTCAGAGCGTCCTTCTGCTGGACGATCAGGTCGACGAGCTGAACAGGGATGCTTTCAGTACGCTCGGCGCGCTCATTCAGCAGCACCCGGAGCGCACGCCGGAGGCGCTCAACGCTCTTGTGATCTCCCGTAACCTGGAGCGCGTCGGCGATCATGCCACGAACATTGCCGAAGACGTGATCTTCTGGGTCAGCGGAGCGGACGTCCGGCACCATTTTGCTGCGAATGCCGCCGCCGCTGCAGCAGCCGACGAGGCTGGCCGCTAAAATTGGCTTGAAATCCAAAGCTTCCGACGAAAGGTGCTGCCACAACGGCGGCACTTCTTTGTTGGAGCCTCGAATCGACTGCCGGGCGTAAAATCTGCACGCCGGGCAGATTTTGGGATAGAGTCAACTCACGATTTCCCCTCGCCATCGTTTTACGCGGTTGACCTTGGCACGTCCCCAAGAGAGGAGCTTCTCATGAGACAGCACTCCGAGGATTCTGCAATCTCCACCATCTCGGCGCCGAGCCGCCGCAGCTTTCTCCGCTATGCCGCAATCGCCGCAGCGACGCCCATCCTCACCGAAGCGCACTTCGCCCGCGCAGCGCAGCAGGCAATTGCCAAAGCTGCCCCGGCAGGAGGCCGCCACGACTTCTTCCTCAATCCACCTCCCGACGCCGTTCTGATCAACGCGAACGAGAACCCGCTTGGCCCCTGCCAGGCGGCACGCGAAGCGATCGCCCAGCTTGTTCCCACCGGCGGCAGGTACGATTTTTATGGCGAGACCGACAAGCTGGTGAAGACCTTCGCTTCGCAGCACAACCTCAGCGAGGATTCCATCGCGGTCTATGCGGGCTCGTCAGAGCCGCTGCATTACACCGTGCTGGCCTTCACCTCACCTACGCGCAGCCTCGTCATCGCCGACCCCTCGTATGAAGCGCCGATGGCCGCCGCAAATTATTCCGGCGCAAAGATTCACAAGGTTCCTCTCACGGCGGACTATGCGCATGACATCAAGGCAATGGTCGCCGCCGATCCGAACGCCGGTGTGATCTACATCTGCAATCCAAACAACCCTACGGGTACGCTCACGAGCAAGAAGGACATCCTGTGGGCGCTCGAGAACAAACCGAAGGGGTCAGTGCTGCTAGTCGACGAAGCGTACATTCACTTTGCCGATGCGCCCGACGTCATCGATCAGGTCATCGCAGGCAAGGATATCGTCGTGCTCCGCACCTTCTCGAAGATCTACGGCATGGCAGGGCTGCGCTGCGGATTTGCCCTCGCGCGTCCTGATCTGCTTGACAAACTTTCGCTGTATGGCGAGAATCCGATGCCCGTCACGGGTTCCGGCGCTGCAAACGCGTCTTTGCTTGATGCGAACCTCGTCGCTGCGCGCAAGAAAATCCTCACCGATAACCGCAATGAAACGCTAGCGTGGCTAAAGCTGCACGGCTACAAGGTCATCGGCGATCCAATCTCGAACTGCTTCATGATCGACACCGGCCGCAACGGCCGCGGTGTGATGGACGCGATGCGTGCAAAGAATGTCTACATCGGCCGCACGTGGCCAGTGTGGCCAAATGCCGTGCGCATCACCGTCGGCACACCCGAGGAGATGGCGAAGTTCCGTACTGCGTTCAAACAGGTGATGGACGCGCCGCCGGTTGAGAGCGCCACTGCAGAACCGCTCCGTCTGCACCGTGACGGCGTGCGATATCGGCAATCTTCGTAACGCCGATCAACCGGCAGCAGGGGACCGCGACGCCAGGCGAGCAGCCTTTGTGCGCTCCGAGATCTCGCGCACCGCACGCAGGCCGCTCAGTGCTGCACCCTCCTGCCATCCCACGATGTGGCTCACGTGGTCGCCCGCGAAGTAGATGGCTCCATCGGGCTGCAGCAGAGTCTGATAGCCGGCCACATTTGCGCGTGCAGCGCCGTCTTGTCGCGCTGGCTCGTCATTGATCCACTCATCCTGCATCGGTCCATAGCTGCTAATCCACGCGCCCTCGTTGCACGGAACGAACCCCAGTTCACGTACAGCGGCTTTGTTAGCTCCTTGCCGTGCCCCGGATGCAGCCGCTCAACGGACTTGCGGCTCTCTGCCAGCTTTTGCTGAAAGCTCAGAGCGCCGAACTCCGGCGGGGTGTCGAAGCCGTATCCGCTGACCAGCACGCCGCGATCCGAGAACATGCCCGCCGAAGGCAGCCACACAGGGCTCAGCCCAATGTTGCAGAACTCCAGCCCGCCATAGATGTTGTAGTCCTGCTCCCAGAAGCGCCGGCTCTCCCACGCAATTTTGAACGCGGCGGCGTACGTGCATTCGTCGATCACCTTCTTGTAAGGCACGCTCAAACCGTTCGGAATCTTGCGAAGGATTGTGAGCGGGATCGTGCACACGCAGTAGTCTGCTTCGATGCTTGCAGGCGCACCATCACGCAAATAGCCGACGCGCACACCGTTGCTCGTCTTGCGCAGCTCGGTCACAGGCGAGTTGTAACGCACAATCGATCCGAGCGACTTCGCAAACGCATACGGAATCCGATCCATGCCGCCGACGGGCTGAAACATTGTCGCCTGCATGTCGAATACTTCGTCAAACAGGATGCCCTGCCAGAAGTCCTCAAGCAGCAGCGTGTGTAAGTCGATAGGTTGACTCAGCACACCCGAATCCTCAACGGCCGGTGTGCGCAGATACCCCGCGCGATCGCTGCCCGTGTACTTGCCTGCATCGTCCAGCGGGCCGTAGATGCGCAGGAACGACAGCATGCGATCGCGGTCATCGCTCGAGAGCTCCTGATCGAGCGCGCCTCTCGCAACACATTTGGCAAGCAACTCGCTCACAAAGCCGCGCGTGTCATTCTCCGCCTGCCGCATGACAACGGGCTTGCCGCCGTTGGCGTTGTCGTTCTGCAACATCGCGGAGCGGCTCATGTTCACCTCGACCTGCATCTCGACGCCAAGCTTTTTGCAGTAGCCGAGCATCGTCGGATGAATCGACGGCAGTCGGGCTGGACCAAAGTTCTGGTAATTGCCCGCGTCCCACTCGCAGCGCTGCTTCGATCCATCGGTTAACTCGACCACATCACCGCTGCGCACAGTCCAGTTCCGTCCACCTGGGCGCCCGCGCGCCTCCAGCAGTGTGCAGTCATAGCCCAGCGCACGCAATTCATAGGCCGCGACAAGCCCTGCGATCCCACCGCCGAGCACCACGACACGCACACCTTTGCCCGAGCCTGGCGCGGCAAGCGGAACGGCAACTGCTCGGCTTGGCTGCATAAGCCCCAGTCCCTGCATCGCAAGGAACGTCGCGCTATAGCCACCAGCAGCGCCAACCCTCAGGAGAAAATCCCGTCTCGTCACGCTCATCGAAGGCGCTTTCCTTTCGCATCCAGCTCGCGTAAACGCGGAGCCGCCGCTCAAACATTGCCGCGAAGAATGTCAGGTTGCACTCAATACACTACCCAAATTCACACTGCGCGGCGAAGAAATGTACACCGCGTCTGCTCTCGATCCGGCTGCGTATACTTCCTGTGCGTGTGTGCCGTCCTGCGAACTCGCGATGTTCCAGTAATCCACGCGGCAGCGCCTGCCGCTGAGCCCACGCGCTGGGGACGCCGTCGCTGGCTGTTGGTCGCCGTGTTTATCACCTACAGCCTCGCTTATCTCGACCGCGCCAACTATGGCTTCGGCGCTGCCGCAGGTATGGCAGAGACACTGCACATCACCGGCGGCAAGAACTCTCTCCTCGGCGCGCTCTTTTTCCTGGGCTATTTCTTCTTCCAGGTTCCCGGGATCGTCGCCGCGCGCCGATTCAGTTGCACACGGCTCGTCGGTTTCTCACTTGTTCTCTGGGGAGCACTTGCTGCACTGACTGGCGTGCTCCGCATCTTCTGGATGCTGGCGATCGATCGCTTTCTCCTCGGCGTCGCCGAGAGCATCATCTTTCCCGCGCTCCTGCTCATCCTCACACGCTGGTTCACACGCGCAGACCGCTCCCGCGTCAATACGCTGCTGATGCTTGGCAATCCCGTCACAGTGCTCTGGATGTCCGCCATCACCGGCTTTCTCATACAACGCTTCGGGTGGCAGCGTACCTTCATCTTCGAGGGCGTGCCTTCAATTCTTTGGGCCCTCATCTGGATGCTCTTCGTTCGGGAGCATCCCACGGACGCTCGCTGGCTTCCGGCAGACGAGGCGGAGCGACTCACAGCGCAGCTCGCAACCGAGCAGCGCGAGCTTCCTGCCTCCGCGCATGCCACGACCCAGACACTCCGCACAGCTCTTCTGCGCAAAGATGTCATCGTGCTCTCGATTCAATACTTCTGTTGGAGCCTCGGCGTATACGGCTTTGTCCTCTGGCTACCAACGATTGTGCGCGAGGGAGCCTCGCTCACCATGGGACGCACCGGCCTGGTGTCCGCCGCACCCTATCTCGTTGCGATTACGCTGATGCTCATCGTCGCGCAATTCTCGGATCGCTCGCTGCACAGGCGGCGCTTCGTCTGGCCACCTCTGTTGATCTCCGGCATCGCATTGCTGGGATCATTCCTGCTGCAACCCCACGGCTTTCTCGGCGCCTATATCTGTCTGTTAATCGCAGGTGGCGGAATGTACGCACCCTATGGTCCGTTCTTCGCCATCATGCCGGAGCGTATTCCGCAGAATCGCGTTGGCGAAGTCATGGCATTGGTCAACAGCGCCGGAGGATTGGGAGCGTTCGCAGGCGTCTACGTCGTTGGCTGGCTGCGAGCATTTACCGGCAGTGAGCGCCCGGGATATCTCGTTATGTCACTCTTTCTGGTGATCTCCGCGCTGCTCATCATCTGGCTTCCAAAGCCGCCGCAAGTCAATCCGCTGAAGGAGGCCGCGAATGCCTGAGCCGCTGCCTCTGCGGGACGTGCTCGAAAACGACCCGTCGCTTTTCGCCGACGTCCGCACACACGCCAAAGGCCCCGAAGGCATCCTACCCATCACGCCGGAGATGCTTCTCACGCAACCCTCCGGCAATCTCTTCGGGCTCTCGCAGGACGCTGGCATGGGCTGGGAGCCCGCGCGGCTGCTCGATCCGGAATTCCTCATCCTGAGCACTCACGGTGGCGTGCGCGCGGCTGACGGAACGCCCATCGCACTCGGCTTTCACACCGGCCACTGGGAGGTCGGTCTTCTAGTCGCGGAAGCCGCGCGCGAGTTTCGACGACTGCACGCAATACCCTTCGCCGGCGCCTGCACGGACCCCTGCGATGGCCGGACCCAAGGCACCGAGGGCATGCTCGACTCGCTGCCCTACCGCAATGATGCCGCGATGGTTCTTCGCCGACTCATGCGCTCGCTTCCGCAGCGCCGTGGCGTGCTCGGCATCGCCACCTGCGACAAGGGCCTTCCCGCGATGATGATGGCGATTGCTTCCGGCGGCGCACTGCCCAGTGTGCTCGTACCCGGCGGCGTCACGCTGCTGCCCGACGAAGGCGAAGACGCCGGCCGCGTGCAAACCATCGGCGCGCGCTTCGCACAAGGCGAGATCACCGAGGAGTACGCCGCCGAGATGGGTTGCCGCGCCTGCGCGAGCCCAGGCGGCGGCTGCCAGTTTCTCGGCACTGCGGCGACCTCGCAGGTCGTCGGTGAAGCGCTTGGTTTCTCGCTTCCACATACTGCGCTCGCGCCATCGGGCCAACCCATCTGGCAGGAGGCCGCGACACGCTCGGCGCGCGCCTTGCTGCGGCTCGCGCAACTCGGACTTGGCACGCGCGACATCCTGACAGACGCTGCAATCCGCAATGCCATGGTCGTCTACGCAGCGTTTGGCGGGTCGACGAATCTCCTGCTGCACATTCCTGCAATCGCACACGCTGCAAGCTTGCGCCGTCCCACACGCGCCGACTGGGAGTCCGCCAATCGCGAGGTCCCACGCCTGGTCGATGCACTCCCGAACGGCCCGCGCAACTTCGCCACCGTGCAGGTCTTTCTCGCGGGCGCAGTTCCCGAGGTCATGCTGCACTTGCGGCGCGCCGGCCTGCTCGATACCAGCGTCCTCACCGCAAGCGGCGACACGCTCGCGCACTCGCTCGACTGGTGGGAGCAGAGCGAACGCCGCCGCGCAATGAAGCAACGCCTTCGCGAGATCGACGGCGTCGACGCCGACGACGTGATCCTCTCGCCCGACCGCGCACGCTCGCGCGGCCTCACCTCAACCGTCTGCTTTCCTGTTGGGAATCTCGCGCCCGAAGGAAGCGTCATCAAAAGCACGTCCATCGATCCATCGCTCATCGACGCAGACAACTCATTCCGCCACGAAGGCCCCGCGAAGGTCTTCATCACCGAGGCAGCCGCAATCTCCGCCATCAAACGCGGCGAGATTGCCCATGGTGACGTCCTCGTCCTCATCTGCAGCGGCCCGCTTGGCGCAGGAATGCAGGAGATCTACCAGATCACCTCCGCGCTCAAGGCACTGCCATTCTGCAAGCACGTCGCCGTGCTCACCGACGCTCGCTTCAGCGGTGTCTCCACAGGCGCCTGTATCGGTCACATCTCTCCCGAAGCGCTCGCCGGCGGCCCCATAGGCCGCTTGCGCGATGGCGACTGGATCGAAATCGCCGTCGATCGCAACGCGCTGCACGGACGTGTCAATCTCATCGGCGAAGGCGACGAGAGATTTACCGCCGATGAAGGTGTGCGTCGGCTTGCTGCACGTGAACCCCGTCCCGACCTCGCACCACACCCGGCTCTGCCCGCCGACACACGCCTCTGGGCCGCCCTCGTGGAAGCCAGCGGCGGCGTATGGGGAGGATGCATCTATGACACCGACGCCATCGTCGGCCGACTCGCGCGCGGTGCACAAAATTCGCAAGGAAAGCAGTCATGAAGATTTACAGAACAACGCATGGCCTTCTCGTTGAAGAACACGGAAACATTCATGCCCTCAACGCGAGCTTCGATGACCTGGTACGCAGCAGTCATCCGTTCTCTCTGGCGCAGAACGCATTCAACTCCCCTGCCGTCGCAGCGCCAAACGCCAGCGAGATCCTCGCGCCCATCGGCTCGCAGGAAGTCTGGGCCGCTGGCGTCACCTACTTCCGCAGCCGCAGCGCTCGCATGGAGGAGTCGAAAGACGCAGGCGGTGGCAGCTTCTACGATCGCGTATACTCCGCTGCTCGTCCGGAGCTCTTTTTCAAAGCCACCGCACGCCGCGTCGTCGGTCATGGCGCCAGCGTTCGCATCCGTTCCGACGCCCACTGGTCCGTTCCCGAACCCGAGCTCACGCTGCTCATCAACCCCCGCGGCGAGATCATCGGCTACACCATCGGCAATGACATGAGCTCGCGCGACATCGAAGGCGAGAACCCGCTCTACTTGCCACAAGCCAAGGTCTATGACGGAAGCTGCGCAATCGGTCCCTGCGTCCTGCTCAGCCGCGAGCCCTTGCCGAAATCCACCAGCATCCGCATAGAAATCATTCGCAACGGCAGCACAGCCTTTGACGGCACAACCACACTCGCCGAACTCAAGCGCGAACCCGCCGAGCTCGCGAATTATCTCTTCCGCGACAACACGTTTCCCGACGGTGCATTCCTTATGACCGGTACGGGCATCGTTCCCGGCGACGACTTCACGCTCGCGCACGGAGATCTCATTCGCATCTCCATCGACGGCATCGGCACGCTCGAAAACCGCGTTGCTTGATGCAATTCCGGCGCTTTACTCGCGTATCGACTTCCCGTTCACCATGCGCTGAATCCCCAGCGAATTGCCCCGTCGCAACTCCATCGGCAGTGCCGTATCAGGAAAGTCCTGGTAGCATACCGGCCGCGCAAATCGCGTGATCGCGCGCGTGCCGACGGATGTCGTGCGGCTGTCCGAAGTCGCTGGGAACGGTCCCCCATGCACCATCGCGTGACAGACTTCCACGCCCGTCGGATAGCCGTTGAAGAGTATCCGTCCCACCTTCGTCTCCAGGACGCGCACCAGCTCCGACGCCTCGCGCAGATCGTCTTCCGTACCGTGAATCGTCGCGGTTAGATGTCCGTGCAATCGCTTCGCAACGTCGACGAGATCGCTCGTCTGGTCGTAGTGAACCAGCAGTGTCGTCGGCCCGAAGATCTCTTCCTCGAGCTCCTGACTCGCCGCAAACTTCGCGAGTGGCACACTGAACACCGCCGCTCCTCGCGCCGCTCCATCGCCGGCCGCTTCGCCTTCGAAGCCCGCAACCCATTCCGCCTGTCCTGCGCTACGCCGCCGCGTTATCGCGGAGTTATAGCGCTCCGCAATCGACGGCGTCAGCATCCCATGCGCGCCCAGTGCATCAACACCGCCGCGCAACGTGCCCAAAAATTCATCTGCATCCCGCTGCGGCACAAACACCAGCCCCGGCTTCGTGCAGAACTGCCCGGAGCCCAGCGTGAACGACGTCTGCAACCCCTTCGCCAGCTCTGCTCCGCGCTCCCGCAGCGCGCCCGGCAGCACAAACAGCGGATTCGTGCTGCCCATCTCTGCATAGCAGGGAATCGGTTGCGGCCTCGTCGCAGCAAGTTTCATCAGCGCCTGTCCGCCGCTCGCCGAGCCCGTAAACGCCACCGCCTGCACCGCAGGATGTTTCACCAGCGCCGTACCAACTTCAATGCCGCTATCGAACAGCAGCGCAAACACTCCGGCCGGCAGCTTGCTCTTCTCTATCGCACGCACAACCGCTCGCCCCGCAAGCTCGCTTGTCCCCGGATGCGCCGGGTGCGCTTTCACGATCACCGGATTGCCTGCCGCCAGCGCCGAGGCCGTATCTCCTCCCGCAACCGAAAACGCCAGCGGAAAGTTGCTCGCTCCAAACACCGCCACTGGCCCCATCGGCCGCAGCATCGAGCGCACATCCGGACGCGGCAGCGGTTTGCGCTCAGGCATCGCCTCATCAATCCGCGCGTCCACCCACGAGCCCTCCTCCACCACATCCGCAAACAACCGAAGCTGTCCCGTGGTGCGCGCGAGTTCGCCCTCCAGTCGCGGCCGCGGCAATCCTGTCTCCTGCTGCGCGCGTGCGATGATCGCCGCACCATCCGCCGTCAACTCCTCCGCAATCGCACGCAGAAACTGCGCGCGCTCCCGTGCGCTGATCGCAGCAAACACAGGCGCCGCCGCAGACGCCACCTCTGCCGCGCGCGCTACTTCATCCAAACTCGCCGACACGAACTCGGGCTCGATCTCTCCTCCCGTTGAGGGGTCGACTGCACGAAAGCGGACTCCATCGCCGGTTTCCGGAGCGCCCTCGATGATCGAAAACACCATTTCCTGCATCGCTGTTCACCTCGCGAATTCATATGCGCCACACCGTTGAAACTTTGTCTCAGGCAACCTGCTCACTCAAATTTGCATCGCCGAAATTTCCTTGCAGCATGCGATATCTCTTCTGATTGCCTTTATATTTGGAGGGTCCGTTGGTGCTGCATCTCCAGCCTAAACCGGATCAGAATCTATGAAGAAACCAGCCGTCCTGATCATTGATGATGATCCGTCGCACCTGCGCATCTACGGGTGGATTATGCAGTCCGCAGGCTTCGAGTCATGCCCCGCTCTCGTGAGCCTGGATACGCTCGATCTGCCTGAAACGCAAATCGATCTCGTTCTTCTCGACTACCATCTCAACGCCAGAGGGACGGCAACCGAAATCGCTCTGCAACTGCGCGAGAGGTATCCGAACGCCCCGATTTTCGTCCTCTCGGACGCTCTTATGATGCCGGACGATATTGCCCCCTTTGTCGACGGCTTCATCCGCAAGGGTGATCCTGCGCGGCTCGTCGAGACCGTGTCACAAAGGCTAAATGGCGCTGCTAATGGATCGCAGTAGCTACTGCGAAGGGAAAATACGTGACGCACAGAGGAGAACACAATCGGTTGACGCTCCGCGGAGCAGCCACTCTGATTGCGCTTGCACTCGTTTGGCGCACGGCCTTCGCGGCGCCATATCAGCCCGCGGCCGAGCAGCAGCTCAAACAACTCTCGCTCGCACAGCTTGGAGACGTCGAAGTCACGACGGTCTCAAAGGAGCCTGAAGAGGTCTGGCAGACGCCGGCTGCCATCGCCGTCATCACCCAGGACGACATTCGCCACTCCGGCGCAACCAGCATCCCTGAGCTTCTGCGGCTTATTCCCGGTGTCAACGTCGCGCGTGAGCAGAGCGATCAGTGGGCAGTCGCGGTTCGCGGCTTCAACAGCCAGTTCTCCAAGGGTCTCCTCGTTCTCATCGATGGCCGCAGCGTCTACACGCCGCTGTTTGAAGGCGTCTACTGGGACGTGCAGGATCTCGTGCTCGCGGACATCGATCGCATTGAAGTCATCCGCGGGCCAGGCGGCACAGTCTGGGGAGCCAACGCCGTGAACGGCGTCATCAACATCATCACCAGGAAGGCTCGCGATACCCAGGGCGGATTTGTAGATGTCGCCGCCGGTGGCTCCGTGGATCGCTTCATCGGCCAGGTTCGCTGGGGCGCTAGTCCGCTGGCCAATCTGCAGTTCCGCCTCTTCGCCAAGGGATTCAATCGCGGCCCCGAGTCCAACCCCGGTGGCGACCCATACGACCGCTGGCACCAGGCCCGTGGCGGCCTCCGCCTCGATTGGCAGCCCAGCACAAAAGATAGCTTCAGCGCGCAGTTCATGGCCTACGGCGGCGCCACCGGCAACCAGGTCGCAATCGGGCAGTACACTCCTCCCGCGCAGCTCAGCGTCGATGGCCAACAGATGGTCACCGGCGGAGATCTCATGCTGCGTTGGGACCGTCAGCTCGCCGGCGGCTCCAGCTTCTTCGTCCAGGGCTACTTCGACCGCACCGATCGCGCGACCTCGCAGTTCACGGAGACCCGCAATACCTTCGACGCCGACTTCATCTACAACCTCGCCACTGTAAAGAGGAACAACATCATCGTCGGCGGTGGCCTGCGCGAAAGCCCCAGCAACATCACGCAGGTCGTTCCCACGGTGGACTTCCAGCCGCACCAGATCAACAACTACGTCTACAGCCTCTTCGCTCAGGACGCGATCCAGCTTGTCCCCAATAAGCTCACCTTCACAGCGGGCACGAAGCTCGAGAACAACAATTACAGCGGCTGGGGATGGCAGCCCACGGCTCGCCTCCTGTGGACGCCAAAGCAGCACGTTACGTTATGGGGCGCGGTCTCACGCGCTCTGCGCACGCCGGGACGAGTCGACCGCGACGTCACCGTCATTGGCTACTTCCCCGGATATAATCCGCCGCTCTTTGCCGAGATCGCCGGCAATCCGAACTTCAAACCTGAGGTCCTCATCGGTTGGGAATACGGCTACCGGCAGCTCCTCGCTAAGCGGTTCTTCGTCGACATCGCAGCTTTCCACAATCAGCACGACAACATCGAAAGCTACGGGACGGCTCGTCTAAGCTCTCCCACGACGCCATATACTCACTATCTCCTGGTCGAGCCGTTCGATAACGGACTTCGCGGTGTCTCGAACGGTGTCGAAGTCGCGCCCGACTGGAAGCCCGTCCATTGGCTCGATCTGCGCGGTAACTACTCTCACCTCAGCATCAACCTGCACTCCAAACCCGGATTCAGCCAGGCCAGCTACGCCACCACCTACGAGGGCTCCAGTCCCGAGCATCAGGCCTCTGTCCAGGCCATCCTCTCGTTCCCGCATGATGTCGAGCTCACCACTGACTACCGCTTCGTCAGCGCACTTACCGCACTGCAGGTGCCACGCTATCAGACCGCTGATTTCAACCTCGCGTATCACCTCAGGGAGCACGTCACGCTTTCGGCGAACGGCCGCAACATTCTCCAGCCCCATCATCAGGAGTTCACCGGCAACAACGGAAACGCCGTCGGGATCCGGCGCAACTTCTTCGGTTCCGTCGACTGGACGTGGTAAATGCGCACCACGCGATCTCATCTCGTTCGTCGCATCCGTCCGCTCTCCGCGGTTCTGCTTCTTTGCTCAACGATTCTCGCGTCCGCGCGGGACACCTTCGCTGCCGCTGGCCAGCCCTCGCAGTCAGATGTCGAAGCGGTTTACCTGTTCGACTTTGGCAAATTTGTCCGCTGGCCCGCTGGCGCTGATCAGGGCCCTCTCCGGATCTGTATCGCGGGCACTGACGCCTTTGCCGCCGCGCTCCGCAAGACTGTATCCAACGAGACCATCGGTAGCCGTCCACTCGACGTTCGTCTCCTGATGCACCCTGGCGATGAGGCGGGCTGCGCCATCCTCTTCATTGAAGCCACGGAGCACGCCCACCTCGACGAACTCCTCCAGGCGGTCGCCACCAGACCCACTCTCACCGTCAGCGACACGCCGGACTTCCTCAGCCACGGCGGCATGATCCAGTTTCAGCTCGTCGAAAAGCGTGTGCGATTTTCCATCAACCTGAATGCGGTCAACCGTGCGCATCTCGGCATGAGCTCCGAGCTGCTCAAGGTGGCGCTCAGCGTCAAAGGAAAGATGCCGGAAGGAGGCGCAGAGTGAAACCCCAGCATCGCGCCCCCAGCATCTCCGGCAGAATCACACGCATGAACCTGCTCGTCAGCGGCTCTGTGCTGATTCTCGCTGTGCTGGCGTTCTTTTCCTATGACATGCTCTCCTTCCGCCAGAGCCTCATCAACAATCTCCGCTCTGAGGCACAGATCATTGGCGCCAACAGCGTCTCTGCGCTAATGTTCGACGACCCCGCCAGCGCCGCCTCCACGCTGCAAGGCCTCAACCGCTCTCCCGACGTCATCTCCGCCGTGCTCACCAAACAGGATGGTTCTGTCTTTGCGACCTACGGCCCGCCCAACGAAACCAATCTCACCGCCCGGCACGCACTTGCTGACAACGAGAACGAGCACCACTGGCTCAACGGACGGCGTCTGCTCGTCGCTCACCGCATCATCTTCGAGGGATCGCCGCAAGGCGTCGTCTACATCTCCGCCAGCTTGACCGAGATCGGCCAGCGTGCCCGCCACTATCTGGTTATCGCCGGCCTCATCCTGGTTCTCTGCATGCTTGCCGCGTTGCTCATCAGCGCCTTATCTCGCCGGCTCATCGCTCAACCCATTGCTTCGCTTGCAGAGACCGCCCGCTCCATCTCGCGCGAGCACGACTACTCCGTGCGCGCCACGGAGTCCGCCGATAGCATTGAAATGTCCGTCCTCACGCATGCATTCAATGACATGCTGCAGCAGATTCAGCAGAGCGAAGCCGCACTCCGTCAATCGCGCGACGAACTCGAGCAGCGCGTCGAAGAGCGCACCGCCGAGCTCAGCGCTGCCAACCGCGAGCTCGAAGCCTTTTCCTACACCGTCGCGCACGACCTCCGTGGTCCGCTCGATTCCATCGCCGGCATCGGCTATCTGCTCTCCGGCGGCCCCGCGCAGCTCGATCAAAACAGCCGTGAGATGGTGCAGCGCCTGCAGGAGTCAACGCGCAACATGGCGGCGCTGATCGATGATCTCCTCAACTTCGCGCGCGCCTCTACAACGCCCGTCAAACGTGATCGCGTCGACCTCAGCGAGATGGCGCACAAGATCGTCGCCGACCTTCAGCGTAACGACCCCACGCGCCAGGTCGACCTCCAGATCGCCACTCTTCCGCCCGTCGAAGCCGATGCCGGTCTCGTCCGCATTGCGTTGGACAACCTTCTGCGCAACGCCTGGAAGTACACCTCGCACCACCCCCGCGCCTGCATCGAATTCGGTGCAAAGACTATCGATGGCCGTACTGTCTATTTCGTTCGAGACGACGGCGCCGGCTTCGACCCCGCGCGCACCACTGAACTCTTCGAACCCTTCCATCGCCTGCATAGCAAGGCCCAGTTCGCCGGCACCGGCGTCGGTCTCGCCACGGTGCAACGCATCCTCGCCCGCCACGGCGGCGAAATCTGGGCCGAAGGCGCTATCGAAAAAGGCGCAACCTTCTACTTCACTCTTCCGCCCGCAACCTGAGCTTCGAAGATGCGAGAGGCCCCGGCTTCCAGGCACCCCGCCCCGTCAGCCGCGACCGGTCTCCAGGTACCCCGAGCCTCCAGGCTCGGGTCTCTTACGACGCTTACAGAAATGGGGCTTTAGCGCCTGAGGTATGCTCTCCTGTCCTCGCCAACAAATCTAAAACAACGCCAGTACCACCGCGCCCGCCGTAATCAACAACCCGCCCGCGATCTTTGCCGGCGTCAGCCTCTCGCCCAAAATCGGCCACGCCAGCAAAATCACCAGCACCACGCTCAGCTTATCGATCGGAGCAACCTTCGACGCCTGGCCCAGCGACAACGCCCTGAAGTAGCAGATCCACGACATCCCTGTCGCCAGCCCGCTCAGCGACAGCAGCATCCAGCTCCGCCTGTCCACCGTCGCGATCTCATGATGTCCGCCGAGCGCAATCGCAATCAACCACGCGAACACCACAACGACAGTCGTTCGAATCGCTGTCGCTAAATTCGGGTCCACATGCGACACACCCGCCTTCGCCAGCAGCGCCGTCGCCGCCGCAAACACCGCCGAAAGAACCGCCCAGAAGAGCCACGACACAGTTCACGCTCCACACCAAAGAGAGAATCTCGTTCTCATCTTCGATGCGGAGCGTGGCCTGAACAACTCACAAGTTCGAGTGGGCCTAAACCTTAACCTCCCACCCCGGCTCATACTTGCGATCCCACTGCTTCATCGCCTCTGCGTCCTTGATGTGTCCGTTGGCCGTATCCAGCGTCAGCTCACGCTTCAAGTTCCACGCAATATTCGACACCTGCAGCATCGTCACGCTGACATTCGCGATCTCGATCGGCGAATGCAGCGGCTCGCCCTTCTGAATACCCGCAATGAAGTTCGCAAAGTGCGCATCCGTCATCGAGTCGCGCCCAATCACGTCCGTGCTCACAAACCTGTCCTTCGACGCCACATACTCGTCCGTCTTCTTTCCATCCAGGTTGTAAACCTCATATCCCTGGCGGTCTACCAATATGCTTCCAGTCGTTCCATGCACCGTCACGCCACGGTCGCGCCCGTAAACCTTCATCCCATTCGAGCACCGGCATTCCCAGCTGATCATGTGCTCCGGATACTCAAAGTTCGTCACAATCGTGTCCGGGAACTGCCAGTCATCCCTGTACGCGTACCGGCCGCCCGAAATGTTCACCCGCTCCGGCCATTCCAGCCCCAGCGCCCAGCGTGCCACATCCACCTCGTGCGTTCCGTTGTTCAGCGTCTCGCCCGTGCCGTAGCGCGTCAGCCAGTGCCAGTTGTACGGATGAATGTTGTCCTTGTACTCGCTGCGCGGCGCCGGCCCCTGCCACAGATCCCAGTCCAGGTTCTCCGGCACAGGCACCGGCTTGCCAATCCCCATCGACTTCCGCGTGTTCACATACCAGGCCTTCGCATAGTACGGTGTCCCGATCCGCCCGTTGCGAAGGTCGTTGATGATCTTGATCGTGTGGTCTGACGACCGCTGCTGGTCGCCCACCTGCACCAGCTTCCCATGCTTGTTTCGCGCCTCGATCAACAACTCGCCCTCGCGCGGATTGTGGCTGCTCGGTTTCTCTACATACACATGCTTGCCCGCGCGCAGCCCCAACACCGCCATCGGCGCATGCCAGTGATCGGGCGTCGCAATCGTGATTGCGTCGACATCCTTGGACTCCAATGCCTTGCGAAAATCCTGGTTGGCCGTCGGCGCATAGCCCAGCGTCTTCTCCGCCTTCGGCCCAAACTTCGCCAGCACATTCTTGTCCACGTCGCAGCAGTGCGTCATGCGCGCGTTCTTGCTGTTGTTTGCAATCGCTGAAAGATGAGCTTGCCCGCGGCCATTCAGTCCCGCGGTCGCGAAGTTCACGCGATCGTTCGCACCCACAATCTGTGCATAGCTGCGCGCCGGCGCGGCCAGCGCTGTTCCGGCAACCGTGACGGCCAAACCGTCCAGAAACGTACGACGCGAGATCTCACTCATTCGGACATTCTCCAAAGTCGAAACTAAACCCACCAAAACTCTACACGCCCCAAGCCAACTCCGGCCACCGAGGCACAACCCAGGCAGCCTTCGGGTACCCCATCTTCGGCTTTCGCAGGGTGCCCCGCGTCTTGATTCTGGGTTCGCAGGATCTAAGCATTCTCAGAATCCAGTCAGGTCCGTTAAGGGCATGGCTTTAGCCGTGCCGCAGATCGCGCCCATAGGGAAAGGGGGCTTTAGCCGCTGAGGGCCCTTCACGTCCGCAATGTTTAGGAATCCCCCACCCTCCAAACCTCGTCGAATTCACAGACAGATTCACCCTCGGCAGAGGAATACACTGCTGCAATAGGATCCCGAATTGCTCGGGAGGAGCGTTTCTTTTGGCAACCACAACTGAGGCCTTTCACAGTACGCTGGCCAGCGCGCGCACCACGGTCGCCTTTCGCGAGACCGTAAGTCTCGCGATTGACAGCTTTTGCGCCAGCAAGGCCCGCTTCCTCCTCACCATGCTCGGCATGGTCATCGGTTCGGCCTCCATCATTCTCGTGGCCACCCTTGGCCTCACCGGCCGCCAGTATGCGCTCAATATGATCGCGTCCATCGGGCCCAACATGATCGAGATGCAGTACGTCGGCGGCAACGTCACCGGCCCGGACAACACAACCACGCCGGACTCCATGACCATCGAGGACATGAACACCGTCGTCGATCAGGTCCCGGGTATCCGCTACAGCTCGCCCATGCTTGAGTACCACGACCGCATCGGCATGGGCAGCGGCGTCACCAAGGACGCCATGTTCCTCGGCGTCAGCCCGCAGTACAAAGACGTCCGCAATCTCAAGGTATTGGCCGGCCGCTTCTTTGACGACCAGGACGCCAATACCCACGCCAAGGTCGCCGTCCTCATCGCGCCCCTCGCCGAAGCACTTTACGGCAGCTACGCCAACGCCATCGACCAGAGCATCTCCGTCAAAGGCATTCCGTTCACCATCATCGGCGTCTTCAAAGAAAGCGTCGAGACCTTCGGCCAGAGCGAGGTCAACGACCAGACCATCCTCATCCCCTATCCGGTCGCGCGGTACTTCACCGGAACGAACACCGTAAAGCAGATCTTCTTCGCCGTCGACAATCCGCAGCAGGTTGAACCCGCCGCCGAGCACATCCTGGAAATAATCCGCTCGCGCCACCGGCCCTCGAGCGTCTATAACGCCTTCACCCTGACGGCTGTGCTGCGTGTCATGAGTCAGATCGCTACGATGCTCACCGTCGTGCTTACGCTGGCCTCCGCCATCACCCTCATCGTCTCCGGCGTCGGCATCATGAATTCCATGTTGGCCAATGTGCAGGCCCGCATCAAGGAAATCGGCATCCGCAAGGCTCTCGGCGCCACCAGGCGCGAGATTCTCATGCAGTTCCTCACTGAATCGATCTTCATGTCGCTTTCGGGAGGCCTGGTCGGAACGATCATTGGCCTCGCACTCCCGCTCAGCCTTCGTCTGTTCAGCCCCGTCAAGATCCCGGTCTCGCCCTGGAGCGCCGTCATCGCGCTCGTCACCTCGGTGCTGGTCGGCGTCGCCTTCGGCACCCTCCCGGCCCAGCGCGCCGCCCGCCTCGACCCCGTCACCACCCTCAAGTACGAGTAAGCTCAAAGGCTTGACAAGCCGCAGCTCCAGCCACGCGATGTTGCACAAACCGAGCACGCACGGGCGACGAAGACTGCGCCAAGGTCCACCCCTAACCTCAATGGGATGAAGATTTTGCGCAAAGAAGTACGGGGGGGGGGGGTACCCCGAAAAGCAGAACGGCGCTCCTCGCGGAGCGCCGTTCTGCTTTCAGAATCCGAGCCGAGCTTACGCCTCGACCTCGGTCTCCTCGTTAGCAGTCTCGACCGCCGCGGCCGGAGCTTCCGGCTTGTCGGACTTGATGTTCACCTGCACGTGCGCGGTGACCTCGCGATGCAGACGGATCGGCACGTGGAACTCGCCGACAGTCTTCAGCGGCTCGTCCAGGTGGATCTTGCGACGGTCAACCTCGTAGCCCTTGGCCTCCAGCTCCTTGGCGATATCCGCCGCGGTGACCGAGCCGAACAGCTGCTCGTGCTCGCCGGCTTTGCGCTCGAAGTTAAGGACCACCTCGTTGAGCCGGGTTGAGAGCTCCTCCGCGCCGGCCTTCTCCTTCGCTGACTTGCGCAGCGCCGAGGCCTTCATCTGCTCGATGACTGCCTTGTTCGCTGAGGTCGCCTCGATCGCCAGCTTCTCCGGCAGCAGGTAGTTGCGCCCGTAGCCGTCGGCGACCTTAACCACGTCGCCGCGGTGGCCGAGCTTCTGCACATCTTCTTTCAGAATGACTTCCATTGATCTTCTCCGATCTTGTGAGCGCCAGCTTTAGTACTTGGCGGCGTAGGGCAGCAGCGCGATGGCGCGGGCCTGTTTGATCGCCTTCGTCAGCTTGCGCTGGAAGGGAGCCGAGGTGCCGGTGAGGCGGCGCGGAATGATCTTGCCGCGGTCCGAGACGAACTGCTGCAGCAGGCGCACGTCGCGATAGGAGATCGAGTCGATCTTCTCCACCGTGAACTTGCAGACCTTCTTGCGGCGGAAGAACTTGCGTCCGCCAGGACCACCCGGGCCGCCGGGACCACCGCCGGGACGGGGACCACGCGGTCCGCCAGGACGGGGACCACGGTCGCCGCCTGGACCACCTTGCGAGCGCTCACCTTGCGGACGGTCACTCTGCGGACGGTCGCTCTGCGGACGATCGCCTGCAGGCGCGGGAGTAGATGCTGGTTGATTCTGATTCTCGTCAGCCATGTTGGTTTCCTTTGTCGCTCCTCAAATGGGAGCCGGTTCGGGCTGCTCTCGCTCCAGACTCGCATTGGAGCCTTTGGATTATTCGGAAGCGATGAAGCCGCGTTGATCGATGTCCTCTAAAAAGTGCTGACCCTTACGCCTCGGTGGCGGCGGGCTCGGGCGTGGCTTCGGCAGCAGGAGCCTCGGTGGCCTCGGGCTGCTCGACTTCAGCGCCGGGCTGCGGCTGTGCGCTGCGCTTCACGTGAGCATCGCGGTGCTTCTTGATTTTGGCAACGCGCTTCTCTTCCTCATCCGTGCGCACGGTGATGAACTTGATCACCTGTTCGGAGACGCGGAGACGGCGCTCGATCTCGTGGATCAGCGATGCCGGAGAGTCGACGATGAGCAGGACGTAGAAGCCGTCGTTGAACTTGCGGACCGTGTAGGCGAGCCGGCGGCGGCCCATCTTCTCGACCTGCTTCACGGCGCCGCCACCCTGCGTGACGTACCCCGAGAAGGTCTCGACGATCTTATCGATCTCGGCCTCTTCAATGTCGGGCCGGACGATGAACATGATTTCGTAGCTGCGATTCATGAATACTTCTTTCTGCGGGTTCTGCCCGCACTCCCCGATGGATTGGGTGAGTTTGGCTGTTGTGGGAAGGCAGGTGGTTAGTAGTTAGTGGTTAGTCAGTAGTAAAGGCAGTGATGTTTTTCACTAAGGCTAACTACTGAACACCAACTACTTCACGTCCTTCCGGTTGAACTCATTCATAGCGGCTGACGCTCCTGCTGTCAGCCACTTCTCGACAGCGCGTACGGCGAGGTCGAGACCATCTTCCAGCGTCACCAGGTCTGCTTTGCGCATCGGCGCGAGCAGATAATCAGTGCCGCCTGCATTTACCTCGCGTCCGTTCTCGGTTGGCCCTTTGCCTACTCCGATGCGGACGCGCATCCACTCTTCACTTCCAAGCGCACCGGAGACGGACTTCGCTCCGTTGTGCCCGTTTGCTGAGCCGCGTTCGGCGAGCCGAATCGTGCCCAGCGGGAATGCCAGCTCGTCGTACAGGACAATCATGTCCTTGTCTTCGAGCTCCAACTCGTCGAGCAGGGCAACGACCGAAAGCCCGCTCAGGTTCATGAAGGTCTCGGGCTTGGCGAGCAGGACATCGTGTCCTGCCAGCCTTGCGCGAGCGGTCTGGGCCTTGCCCCGCCGATTCGTTACCTGCACATCGCAGATGCCTGCGATGCGATCGATCGCCATGAAGCCTGCGTTGTGCGGCGTAAGCAGGTACTCCATGCCAGGATTTCCGAGACCGACGATGAGCTTCATAGGCGAGTGGTTAGTGGTTAGTAGTTAGTGGTTAGTGAGTTTTGACTAACCACTAACCACTTCCGACTAACTACTGCCTTACTTCTTTGCCTCCGGCTTCGCTTCGCCCTCAGCAGTCTCCTGCTTGCCCTTCTTGGCGACTTCGGGCTCGGCCGGCGTCTCGGTGGTTGCGGCTTCCGGCTCCGCCTCGGCCTTGACGTAGGTGACGCTCGCGACGACTGCGTCCTCTTCGCCCAGGTACTCGATCTTGTCCGAGTGCGGAAGGTCCGAGATGTGGAGCGACTGGTTCATCTCAAGGTTCGAGACGTCGAGGTCGATGTGCGACGGGATGTCACCGGGCAGGCACTCGATTTCGACCTCGTGCAGAGCGTGTAAGAGGATGCCGCCCGAGTTCTTGACGCCAGCAGCCGTGCCGACAAGCTGGACAGGAACCGACACGCGCATCTTCTTGTCCATCGCGATGCGCTTGAGGTCGATGTGGAGCAGGTGGCCCTTGATGGGTTCGTTCTGCCAGTCGACGATCATCGCCTTGCCGGTGGCGCCGCCCTCGATCGAAAGATCGAAGATGGAATTATGGCCGGCATCGGAGTGCAGAATGCGGGTGATGATCTTGGGATCGACCGCAACCGCAACCGAGGGCTCGCCCGCACCGTAGATGACGGCGGGGATGAGGCCTTCGCGGCGAACGCGGCGGGCGTGGTTCTTGTTGAACTTGCCGGTGCGCGGCTTGGCGGTGACGGTCGAAATGGTGGTGTTGTTTGCCATGTTTTCCTTTCGGGCACGAGGTTGAGCCTCGCTCCCTTTGCGGCTGAAGCCGCGTGTTAGTTGAAGAGCGTCGAAACCGACGTCTCCATGTGAATGCTCTCAATGGCGCGGCCCAGAAGGCCGGCGATGGAGAGGACCTTGATCTTGGCGACCTTCTGCGCGTCTTCGCGCAGAGGAATCGTGTTGGTGACCACCAGCTCTTCGAGCGGGGAGTTGGCGATGCGCTCGACCGCCGGACCCGAGAGCACGGCGTGTGAAGCGCAGGCGTAAACCTTTTCGGCGCCCTGCTCGATGAGAGCTTCGGCGGTTTTAACCAGCGTGCCGGCGGTGTCGACGATATCGTCGAGGATGAGGCAGGTGCGTCCGCGCACGTCGCCGATGACGTTCATCACTTCGGTGACGTTGATGTCGGTGCGGCGCTTGTCGACGATGGCCAGCGGCACCTCAAGCTTCTTGGCGAAGAAGCGCGCACGCTCCACGCCGCCGGCATCCGGGCTGACGACGGTGAGGTTCGGCAGGTCGAGATTCGAAAAGTAGCTGACGAGGACCGGCGAAGCGAACAGATGATCGACCGGTATGTTGAAGAAGCCCTGGATCTGCGCTGCATGCAGGTCGACGAACAGTGCACGATTGGCGCCGGCGGTGACGAGCAGGTCAGCCACGAGCTTGGAGGTGATCGCGACGCGCGGCCGGTCCTTGCGGTCCTGGCGAGCATAGCCGTAATAGGGAACGACTGCGGTGATGCGGCCGGCGGAGGCGCGGCGAAGCGCGTCCTCCATAATGAGCAGCTCGATCAGGTGCTCGTTGGTGGGGAAGCAGGTGGGCTGCACGAGGAAGACGTCGGCGCCGCGCACGTTCTCGAGAAGCTGGAAATGAATTTCGCCGTCAGAGAAGCGCTGAAACTTGGCTTCGCCGAGCGGAACGCCGAGGAATTTGCAGATCTCGTCGGTGAGCGCGCGGTTGGCCGAGCCCGAGAAGATCTTGAAGCGCTTGTCTTCGGAGAGTTTGGATGGCTTTCGCGGTGCGGAGGCGGCCTTTGGGGAAGCGCCGTCCGGAGAGACGCGAGACGGCTCCGCTGTTGCAACGGATGTTGCGGCGGAACCGTTCTCGGTGCCAGATGGTGAATTCGGGATTGAGACCGCAGTCGTGTCTTGTTCGCTCACGTTGAGAAACTCCTCCAGGCTGGTTGACCTATTGATGTTTCGTGCTGCATTCCCAGGTACTGCTCTTAAAGGGCCCTGCGCTGTTTCTCGCGGAGCTGATTCCTGTCTGAACAGTGCCTCGGTCTCATTGTGGACGCCGCGAAGGTGGTTCAAAATCGCTGCGCGCCCAGAAACTTCTTCTGTACTGTCACCCGCGCGATTCAAGTTCTGCGCGACGGGTCTTACAAAAATCCTGGCGGCGGTTGTGCCGCGAAAGACTCAAAGCTTCCCTTGTTCTGCCGGGGCCTCGGTAGTGGCGAACGACTTTGGTTGGGCGACCAGGATTCGAACCTGGACTGAGTGCGTCAAAGGCACTTGACCTACCGTTAGTCGATCGCCCAGTCTCCTGCTGCCATTGTCGCGTGGCAGGAGCAACTTCAGCGAACTTTTTGCGCCATCCGCAGAGCCATTCCGCCCATACGGCCGCGCTAAATCTCCAGCATCGTGTTCCAGTAATCCGCGCGGGGCAGGGTCTCGGTCAGGAGAGCCTGCGTGCCGGAAGCCTGGACACGCTGTTGAGCGGCGCGAGCGTCTGCCGTGGACCGGTAAAGTCCAAACAGCGCCGAACCAGAGCCCGAGAGTGCCGCATAAATCGCACGGCTGTCTTCCGGGACGGTGGAGTCTCCCACTAAATCACGCTTGGTTGAACGCAAGGAGGGATGCTCTTGAAAGACGACCTCTTCAAAGTCGTTTTCGATCCCGGTGCGGACAAGCGTGAGAAGAGGATTCTCAGCCCGATCACTCGCTAAGCGGGTGATACCGGAAGGGCTCGGCTCAGATATCTGGGAACTGGTTCCAAGATCGGCGCCGCTGGGTGACCAGGCGGCAGACAGAGCACGGCTCAACTGTTCCAGTTTACTTGGATTTGCGGCTGAGGTCAACGATTCGGCAGTCTGTTCCGGGAGTTTGCGGGCGTCCAAGGCCCGGAACGCCGCGGCGGTTGACACGCCGAGCGAAGGAACCGCCACCACGCATGGCGTAACTGGCAGATCTGGAAGGGGATAGACCTCTTCGCCGCGGGAGAGGCCAAGGACCGAACCACCCAGGACGAACAGTGGGACGTCGGAGCCGATCTGGGCGGCGAGCGCGAGACGGTCCGCGCCGGGCAGGGTCAGGTTGAGCTCACGCTCCACTCCTATTAATGCTGCGGCTGCGTTGGCCGATCCGGCTCCGAGGCCGCCCTGGACGGGAAGGTGCTTCTCGATGTCAATCGTGACCTCGGCGGAGACACCGAGTTGACCCAGCGCCAGTTCAACGATGCGGAAGGCGGTGTTGCGCTCGGCGTTGCCGGCCTCCGTGCGCGGGACGCCGCGGTGGTCGGCGGTCAGGGTAATGGAGGTCTCGGCGGCGGCACGGGCGCTAATAGTAACGACGTCATGGAGCGCAAGGGTCTGGTAGAGCGTCGCGAGCGCGTGAAAGCCGTCAGGCCGCGCGGGGCCGATCGCGAGGCCGAGATTGATCTTGCAGAAGGAGCGAACGCGCGTGGACATCAAGGGAGATTGTAGCGGTGGGGCTGTCAGGCGCGTCTCCCCTGACCATTTAGGGTCGTTTGCGCGCGTGCGGGGCATTTCTTTCGGGCGATTTCCGTACAATAAAGAGGTTGATGATTTCGATCAGTAAGGCACGGCAGCTTCGCCGGAGAGTGCGAGTTGCGCTGAGCGCGGCGCTGGTGCCGGGGGTGGTCTGCGCGGGCGTGGGTGTGGCCGCCGCGCAGCATAGAGAACAACCGAACCAGGTTACTCCGGCTGTTGCCGAATCGCAGCAGGCTGCGGCTCCGGCGCCCCAGACCGGCCTCACTCCGCAGCAACAGGCCGACGCGATGGCGCGCTCGCAGAAGATACAGGCGCTGATCGGGCGGGCGGAGAACAGCTACAACTCAGGCGTGGCGAATTACAACGCGAATCGGCTGGACGCGGCGCGAGCGGACTTCGACAGCGCCGTGGACGCGATGCTTTCCAGTGGGCTGGATCTGAAGAGCGATCCGCAGCTCTCGGATGAATTCGAGCACCTGGTAGACCGCATCAACTCGCTCGAACTCGTCGCGCTGAAGCAAGGCAATGGATTTTCGCCGAAGGTCGAGCCGGCTCCGCTGGACGAGGCGATGAACGAGGTGACGTTCCCGCCGGACCCGGAGCTGTTGGGCCGCATCAGCGCGGAGTTGCAGACGACCAAGTCGGATCTGCCGCTGGTCGTGAACGACTATGTCGCCGGCTTCATCAATTACTTTTCGAACTCTCCGGCCGGGCACGCCCATCTGCGGGCGTCGCTGGAGCGCGCGGGCAAGTACAAGGAGATGATCCTGAAGACGCTCAAGCAGTACGGCGTTCCGCAGGATTTGATCTACCAGGCAGTCGCGGAGTCGGGCTTCCAGCCGCAGGCGCTGAACCGGCGTTCGGGTGCGGGTGGCATGTGGCAGTTCATGCCCTTTGCCGGAGCGTATGGCCTGGAACGCAACGGCTACTTTGACGAGCGGTTCGATCCGGAGAAGTCGACCATAGCGTATGCGAAGTACATGAAGTACCTGTACGAGCAGTTCGGCGACTGGTATCTCGCCATGGCGGCGTACGACTGGGGCGCGGGCAATGTGCAGCGCGCCGTTGCTAGGACCGGCTACGCGGACTTCTGGCAGCTCTACCGGCATAATGCATTGCCGGGCGAAACGAAGAATTATGTTCCGGGTATTCTCGCGGCGGTCATCATGGCCAAGAACCCGAAGCAGTATGGACTGACGGACGTGGTGGCGGATGCTCCGGTGAAGTCGGACATGGTGACGACGGAGTATTCGATCAGCCTGCCGCTGGTGGCGGATGTGACGAACTCCTCGGTGCAGGAGATTGTGGCGCTGAACCCGGCGCTGCTGCGGCTTTCGACCCCGCGCGACATTCCTTACGACCTGCATCTGCCGGCCGGATCGAAGCAGATGTACCTGGACAGGGTGAAGGACATCCCGGAGGCGAACCGCGCAAGCTGGCGCTTCCATGTGGTCAAGAACGGAGAGACGCTGGACGAGATTGCGACGGAGATGCACGCGCGCCCGTCTGAGATCGCGACGGTGAATGAGATTCCCCAGGGCGATCCGCCCAAGCCGGGTGATGAACTCGTGATTCCTGAAACGACGAGCACGGGGCAGCAGCGCTACAGGACGCGGCGCGGCGACACGCTGGTCACGGTGGCCGACCGCTTCGGCGTTTCGGTGGAAGACCTGCGCGCCTGGAACCATCTCTCGTCTAACAGGCTGGAGCCGGGCCGCACGCTTTATGTAGCCGAGCCGGTGCGACTGGCGCCCACGGCACGCAAGACAGCGTCGCACGAACGCACGGCTGTGGCGCATGGCCACAAGACGCATGAGGCATCGCATGCTCACACAACACCCGCCGTATCGCACAAGACGACGGCATCAACGCACAAGCATTCCAGCAAGGGCCGCTGAGCTGAACGAGGTACTTCTGTAATGAAGAAGTACTGAAACGGGTCAGAAAGCATCTCACGCAAAGGTGAAAGAAGGCATGCACCAAAAAAGGTGCTTGCTATTTCGTTGCGCAGAGCGTAATCCTGTTGCTACTATTCGCGCGAGAGCTGCGTGCGTTTCTTTTTGTGCATGACAATGACAGCGCGAAAGAAGACAGTGGCAGAAAGAGCGGTCAGGGAGAACGACGATGTTTGAGGACGACGTGACCTTCAAGCTGTATGCGGCTGCGCAAGACAACGACGATCGCGACCTCGATGCCGAGGATTCGCAGTACGTCGAGGACGAAGAAGAGGAAGAGGAGTCGTTCAGCGACAGCGACGATCTGACGCTGGAGGATGCCGACTACGAGGCGCCTGCCCGGACCAGCACGCATGCGGAAGAAGCCGATATGTTTGCCGCGCCGTCCACGCCGGTAGAGCCTTATCAGCCAGCGCAGCGGCGTTCGGCCCAGCCCAAGGCTGCCCCGTCGGCGAGTTCTGCGGCGCCCGCGAAGAAAGCTACCCCGAAGAAGGCCGCCAAGAAAGCGGCTCCCAAGAAAGCTGCGAAGAAGGCTGCGCCGAAGAAGGCCGCCAAGAAAGCCGCGCCCAAGAAGGCTGCGAAGAAAGCACCCGCCAAGAAGGCTGCGGGTAAGAAGGTTTCAGGTTCTGCCGCGAAGAAGTCGAAGGGTGCCCGGCGCGGCGGGAAGGCTGCCCCTAAAAAGGCAGCAGGCAACAGGGGCACGCGCAACAAAAACCAATCTATGAGAGGTAAAACCTTGGCAACTAAGAAAGCAGCAAAGAAGGCAACCAAGAAGGCTCCTGCAAAGAAAGCGGCGAAGAAGTCCGCAAAGAAGGCGACTAAGAAGGCCGCCAAGAAGAAGTAACTCAACCTAACAGGCAAGCAAAAGCGCCCGGCAGCTCTCGCGAGAGCCGGGCGTTTTTGCGTCTATAGACAATCAATAGTGAAGAAAGGCGGTGGGCTACTTGCCACCCGCCTGGATGGCAGCGAGGACCTCTGCGGAGTGGTTGGGGATGTCCTTGACCTCCCACTCCTTGACGATCTTGCCGTCCGGAGAGATGAGGAAGGTGTCGCGCAGGGCGATGGTCATAGGCCCGGCGGGTGTGGTGACCGTCTTCACCGGCACGCCGTACTGATCGACGACCTTGTGCTCGGGGTCGGCGAGCATCTTGAACGAGAAGCCGTCCTTGGTGCACCAGGTCTTATGGCTCTCCACCGTGTCCATCGAGACGCCGAGTACGACGGCGTTGAGAGCCTCATACTTGGGCAGGTCGCGCTGGAAGTTGTGAGCTTCCATCGAGCAGCCCGAGGTCTGGTCCTTGGGATAGAAGTAGAGGACGACCCACTTGCCCTTGTAATCGGCGAGCGAAATCGGCTGGTTCTCCTGGTTTGGCAGGGTGAAGTTTGGTGCGCTGGAGCCGACCGGGGCGAGGTCGGCGGCGAAGGCGGGCGCGATCGGAAGCAGGCAGGCGGCGAGGGTGAGTGCGGCCGTGCGGAATCTCGGTGCGAGCATGAGGCGGTCTCCTGTGGGCGCGTAGATGAGGGGCCGGGCACCCGTGCAGAACATCTTACGCCGTTGATGCGAGCGAAATTGTCATGCATATGTAACGACCGCGCAGCTCACCGCGCCGGAATTTCTTCAGCGACGACTGCGATTCCAGCTGCTGTCGCGGCCGCAATCATTGCCTCGCGGTCGAAGAGCAAGGTGCGCCCCGCTTCCACGCACAGGCAGGTTGCGCCGGCGCGGTGCATCGTCTCGATCGTAGGAACGCCAACGACGGGCACATCGAAGCGAAGATCCTGGTCAGGCTTCGCGACCTTGACCACGGTGAGGCGCCGCGCGAGCGTTGTCTCGGGGTCAGTAGGATCGTCATCGGCGTGAAGCGTCCGCATGAGTTCGCCCGCGCGCAGGATCGCCGCGTCCGTGCCCTCCATTGCTTCCACGGCGACGCACGCCCGCGCCGCGATGACGACGGTCTGTCCGAGGTCAAAGCCGGCGATGCCGCGCGCCACGGAAAGCCCATAGTCAATGTCCGCGCGCTCGTTCTCATCAGGTGCACGCGAGGTCAGAATGCCGACGGGCGCGAGCAGCGGCTCCAAAAATGCAGTGGACGAGATAAGGTGAATGCCTTCGTCGTCGAGCACTTTCGCGACCGCGCCGAGCAGCATGTCCGTATTGCGCGTGCGCAGGTTGAGCAGCAGCTTGGCCAGCCGCCAGTCGGGCCGGATCGACGAGAAGATTTGCTTGTGCTTCACCTGACCCGCCATCACGGCGCGCGTGACGCCCTCGCGCTGAAAGGTTTCGATCAGCCGGGAAAGCTCGCCCAGCGAGAGCCAGTGGACCGTGATATTCGCGTCCGCAGCGGCGCGGTCGTTCATCTCGGACGACGTCTCTTCCTTGATGGCGGCGACGACCACGCGGAGATTGTGTGCCCGTGCGGCGTCGAGGAGCAAGAACGGGAAGCGGCCGTTGCCGGCGATGAGGCCGAGGGTGTCCATCCGTTCCTCACTCTAAAGCATCGTGAACTCATCGGCAGCAGCGAGGTGCTCTGGTATGGTGGACGCTTCCGACGATGGAGGTTTGCTGATGCTGCGCGTTGCGTGTCTCGCCTGTGTTTATCTGCTATCTTCGGTCGCCTTGGCGCAGCAGCCCACAGGGCAACCGACCACCGCAGCAGAGGCTGCCAGCCGCGACTCCAGCTACATCGATGCCAACGGAACGGCGCACATCACGCGCGTGATTCCCGTGCCGCAGGACCTGAGCCCGCAGGCACGGGCGTTCATCAGCCATCAGCTTCCGGATAATGCTCCGGAGCGGCCCCTCGCCGAGCGCCGAAAGGGACTGGATGCCTGGGAGGTCCGCTCGCGCGCGGAGTGGAGCAAAATCTGTCCGAACCAGATTGAGGAAACGAGGATTGCCGGAGTTCCGGTCCATGTAGTGACCCCCGAGAACATGCCTGCGAGCAATCGCGACAAAGTACTGATCAACCTGCACGGCGGCGGCTTCAATGGCGACTCCGGCTCGTATACGGAGTCGATTCCGATCGCGAGCTATACCGGCATCAAGGTGGTCGCGGTGCTGTACCGGCTCGCTCCGGAGCATCCGTTTCCCGCGGGAGTGGACGACGCGATCGCCGTGTACAAGGATCTGCTGAAGACCTACAAGCCGGATCGCATCGTCGTCTATGGCACTTCTGCCGGGGCGACGCTGACCGCCGAGGTCGCGGTGAAACTGAGGCAGCTTGCGTTGCCCATGCCAGCGGCGCTTGGAATCTTCAGCACAGTAAGCGATTTTTCGGACTTGGGCGACTCCTATGCGATGTACACGCTGACCGGATTGGCGGGACACCTCGTGCCGCCTGAACGCGTTCCACACGATCCGTATTACGTCGGCTCTACCGATCTGAAGGACCCGGTGCTGTCACCGATCTACGCCGACCTGCACGGGCTGCCGCCGACGCTCTTCATTACAAGCGGTCGCGATGCCTTGCTGAGCAGCACGACGAACCTGCATCGAGCCTATCTGCGGGCAGGCGTCGATGCACGGCTGGCGGTCTTCGACGCGCTCCCGCATGCCTTCTGGTACCACCCCGAACTACCGGAGTCGATCGAGGCGAACCACATCATGGCCAACTTTTTCCTCGCGCATCTGCCGAATTAGTTGATGAGATGACGACTCGCTAAGGACGGATGGACTGGATAAGGGTGATCGTTTCGGGCGAGCGGACGTGCTTCCAGTCGAGTGTGAGGAGGCCGTACGTTTCAGGCTCGCCGAGCGTGCGGCTCCGGCCGGAGGACTCAGTAGCGTTGAGGGCCCACCAGCTTGTGTTGGCGATGTGATGCTCGTTGGCCCAGCGCGCGAACCATTTGAGCCATTCGCTGCCGTAGGCCTGGCAGGCGCTCATGGTGCAGTGGCCGAACTCGCCGACCCAGATGGGCAGAGGATGCTCGGCTCTTAGAAGCGGAGAGAACTCGCGGTCGAGGGCAGCCGCGGCTTCGTCGTAGCTCTTGTAAGTGTGGCCAATGGAGTAGGCGTGCGGTGAGATGACGACGCGGTCTGGAAGGCCAAGGTTGACCGGCAGGTTGGGGAAGGCGTCGAAGCGCGTGGAGTAGTGCGGGCCTTCGATGAAGATAAGCAGTTTGGGATTTGCCGAGAGAACGGCGTCGCCTCCGCGCTCTGCGGCGGCGTGCCAGTCCAGCTTTGGATCGGGACCACCCCAGGCGGCGCCGGCACGGAGCTCGTTGCGGAGGTCTGCGCCGATGACCCATGGGTTCTGCTTGTAGCGCTGCGCCATCAACTTCCAGTCGGCTAGCCAGGCGGATTCAGGGTAGCGAGCGTTGTACCAGAGGCCATTATCGTCGGTCTCGCTGCAGCACCAGTCCGCGTCGCTCATGTGGTCATCGAGGATGACCATGATGTGACGGCGAGTGAGCGCGGCGATGACAGCGTCCAGGATGTCGAGACTGTGTTTGCCGCGGAGCTGCGGATTCGCCGAGACCGCCGAGTCCGCGACGATGGGATTGCGCTCGATGGTTTCATTGGCCCACGGAAGGCGCACGGAGTTGAAGCCCATCTGCGCCACGAGGTCCGCAAGGCTGTTTAGTGACGCGTGGTCGAGGCCTCCGGCAACAAACTCCTTCTCGTCGAATCCATACCAGTTGACGGAGCGCAGTTGGACGGGACGATTGCGGCTGTCGAGGATCTGCGTGCCGCTGGTGTGGAGCGGCGGCGTGATGCTTGTCTGTGCGAAGACACAGGGAGTTGAGGCGAGCAGGGCTGCGACGACAAAGGCGAGCTTCGATAGCAGGGTCACTTTAGCGGAAACTCCGTAGAGGTCATGGTTGAGGCATGTTCAGTGAGCGCGGGTTTCGTGTGCAAGGCGGATGGTACGGCCTGTCTGCGCCGACTGGCGTGCCGCGTCGAGGATGCGCACGACCGTGACATTGGTGTCGAGCGAGGTGAGGTCGCTGTGCGGCTGCAATGTGCCATTGAGAACGGCAGCGAGGTAATCGAGCGAGTTGTCCAACGGCGCGGCCAGCGGCGGTGCAGTCGCGGTGTGATCGGTAGCGTCGTGTTCCAGGCGAAGGCGGATGGTGTTCCCGTGATCTTTGTCCAGGTAGACAGTGTCGACGTAGCCCTTTGCGCCGTAGACCTGCATGTCCTTGACGTTGAACGGCCAGTTCCATGAGCCCTGAATGATGGCCTGCGCGTGCGGATAGGTGAGCAGGATAGTGCTGTCATCGTCGACGCGTGGATACATGTCAGGCTTGATGTGAAGCGTGATGGCCGTGACGGTGAGCGGAAGTTGACCATGCATGAACCATGTGGCGAGATCGACACCGTAGCAGCCGAAGTCGAAGAGTGCGCCGGCGCCGTTCTGTTGCGGGTCGGTGAGCCAGTTGAGGAATTCGGGTTGAACGCCAATTTCTTTCGGGCCGTTGTGGCCATCGCGGATGACGAGCTTGCGAAGGTCGCCGATCTGGCCGCTCGCGAGCGTGTTGTACGCGGCGGTATCGGAAGCGTACCAGGTGGTCTCGTAATTGGTGAGGACGGGCACTTGATAGCGCTCCGAGAGTTGCTGGATGACAAGCGCGTCGGCATAGGTGGTGGCGAGCGGCTTCTCGACCATCGCGGCGATGTGCAGCGGCGCGGCCTGTTGGATGGCGGCGAGATGTCCGGCAGTCGAGGTGTAGACCAGGATGGCCTGCGGATGCGTGGCCCGGAGCATCGCGGCCTCCGACGAAAAGAACAGGCTCGCGGGAAGATGCGTGCGCTGGATGTATCGCTCGCGAAGGGCGGCATCCGGCTCCGACACGCCGACAAGCGTGATGTTGAAATGCGATGGCAGGTCATGCAGGAAGCCGTCGACGTGTCCGTGGACAAGGCCGACGATGGCAACACGGATAGGCGCTGTCTGGGCAGAGGCGCTGAACACAGGCAGAAGCGCAAGAGCGAGGAGCACACGGATCGAGATCATTCGCAGGGTCCTGGAGGGGTTGATGGGAGTGGCTCGCGCACGCCTCATGGTTTGTCGGTGCATCCCGCTTCAAAGCACAGGTTCTGGCTGAAGAAGGGCATGACGTGATTTTGGAATCGATCCGCGACAGCGCTGGTATGCGTGCCGTGGTACAGCTCGAAGCTGTGCGTGATGCCGTAGGTATAGAGGACGTCATGCAGTTTCGCTGTGTCCGTGCGCAGATTGTCCTGGTCGCCTACGTCGATCGCAATCGCGCGGTACCGCTTCAGGTTGTCGATGTACTGATCGATAAAGACGAGTGGTGCATTCGCGGCCCACTTGGCTACAACGTCATCCTGGACCACGCCGTCCTTCACCGGCAGATCGAGGTACAGCGGCGGGTTCTTCGGGTCAGGTGACCACGCTGCGGCGCTGGCAAGCTGGGCGCGAGCGAAGAAGGGGAGCTTCGCAGAGTCCTCTGGCGTTTTAACCGCCGCGAGAGTTTTCTCCAGTACGGCATCGGCGTGCGCGGGGCGTGCCGAGAGGCAGCAGGGGCTCATGATGTAGAGGCTGCCGAACACGTCAGGGTGCTTCATGCCAATGCGTGTGGCGCCATATCCGCCCATCGAGTGACCGACGAGGCCGCGACTCATGCGGTCAGGAATCGTCCGGTAGTGCCCGTCAATGTAGGCGACCAGGTCGTGCGAGATGAATCGTTCGAAGTCGCCGGTCGTGATCGAGCTCGAGTACATGCAGCCGTTGTGCACAGTCTTGCAGTCGGGCTGAACGACGATCATCTCCCGCGCGCCCTGCGCAAAGGCGCCTTCAATCGTCTGCGGAACGTGGATCTCGTGCGTCCACTGCTCGGCGCCGATCGAGTACCCGTGCAGGGCATAGACGACCGGATACCGGCGGTGCTTGTCCTTCGCGTAGCTGGGTGGAAGGAAGACGAACACGTCGCGATCGACCGCGTCTCCTTCGAGATTGCCTTCAAGTGAAGCGCCGTGAACCTTGATGTGCTCGACTGTCACGGGTTTCGCGCCGGGCACAACCGCGGGGACCTCGGTTTGAACCTGCGCTGGAAGATGCGCAGCGAAGAGAGCGCTCGTCGCGAAGATCAGAAGAGCCAGACGTTTTCTCATGGCCCTCCAGCTTACTTGATGACGCCCCGCTCGCTCTTCGCGATGAAATCGACGAGGTAGGCGACCTTTTCGCCGAACTCACCGGACGTGATCTTCGCTTGGATGGCGGCGAGAGCCTCGCCGGTATTCAGCTTCGAGTGCTGCAGGATCCGGTAGGCGGCGCGGAGCTGCTTGAGCTCCTCACGCGTGAACCCTTTCCGCTCCAGCCCAACCTTGTTGATCCCGTACGCGTGATTGTTGCGCTCGATGGAGGTAAGCGAGTACGGCAGGACGTCCTGCGTGATCGTCGTGCCGCCGCCGATATACGCATAAGCCCCGATGGTGCAGTACTGATGCACCGGCCCCATGGCGCTGGTGGTGACGTAGTCTTCGATCGTGACATGCCCCGCAAGCGTGGTTCCGTTCGCGAGAATGCAGTGATTCCCAATCTGCGAGTCGTGGCCAATGTGCGTATACGCCATGATCAGGCAGCCGGAGCCGACGCGCGTTATGCCACCGCCGCCTTCCGTCCCCCGCGAAATAGTCACCGATTCGCGGATGACGGTATCCGCGCCGATCTCGCACGCGGTAGGCTCGCCCTTGTACTTCAGATCCTGGGGAGCAATGCCGACACATGCGAAGGAGAAGATGCGCACGCGGTCGCCAATCTTCGTGTGGCCATCGAGAACGACATGTGAAATGAGCTCGCAGTTTTCGCCGAGCACGACGTTCGCCCCGATCGTGCAGAAAGGGCCGACGGTGCACGACGCCGGAATGACCGCGCCTTCCGCGATGATCGAGCTGAGATGGATGGCCATGCGTTATTGAGGCGCCTGCGTCGTCGCCGGCTCAGCGTGCTTTTTCCTGCCCGGTCGCGGCACAAGCTGGCAGGTGATCGTCGCTTCGGCGGCGACCTTCCCGTCCACCGTGCAGACGCCCTGCATCTTCACGGCCCGCGAGCGCCAGTTCACGACCGTCACCTCAATGCGGAGCTGGTCGCCGGGCACGATTGCCTTGCGGAAGCGCGCCTCGTCGATGCCGGTGAAGACCATCAGCTTGTCTTCGCGGTCAGGGATCTCGGTCAGCAGCAGCGCGCCGCCGGCCTGCGCCATGGCCTCGATGGTCATCACGCCAGGCATGATCGGGTAGTCGGGAAAGTGCCCGGTGAACTGCGGCTCATTCGCCGTGACATTCTTGATCGCGACGATCCGCGTCTTGCGCTCCATCTCGATCACACGGTCGATGAGCAGAAACGGGTAGCGATGCGGAAGGATGGACATGATCTCAACGATGTCCATCGTGTGGTGAGGCGCTGGCTGGGGCTTGCCCTCGTTTGGTGTGGGGGAATCACTCATGGCGAGGGTCAGGATATCAAGTTCCAGCCTGCGGGGTTTCGAGGCTACTTCTTCGCACTCTTCGCAAGCGGCCGGTCCGGGTCCAGCAGATCCGGCGGGAAGTGCACGTTATAGTGCACCTCCTTCAGAAAGACCTCGCTTGTCATGTCTCCGTTATGCAGGCGGGTCAGCGTCAGCGGCGTCATCACGCCTTCGATCGGATGATAGTCGTTGTACTGCTGGACCTCGGTGTTGAAGTCCTTATACGTCGGGTCGCGCCACTGAAACGTCAGGCTGATCGGCAGGTGCGTGAACTCGTCCAGGTCGAGCGTGACACCGTCGTTCGTCGTCGTGAGAATCGACACCTTGTCAGCCACCTTGCGTTCGATCAACTCCGTGCCTTCGTAGGTGATGAGCACGCCCGGCTGCTTCAGCCAGTCAAGCATCACCTTATCCAGCGAGTGGTTCTCGTACAGAAAGAATTCGTTGATCTCCTTTTCGGGCAGCTCTTTTTTGCCCTTGTACGTGACCTCGTAGCCCTTGTCGGTGGTCCAGATGACCGCCACGTCGCGCTTCGTCGTCGGGATGAACACGCCCTGCTTTGACACGATTATGGTTCGTTCGCCGAACGGCTGCAGCCGCACGTAGCGCTCGAACTGCGTGACATACGGGTTGGCGCTCCCCTTGTAAAAGGTACCCGTCTGGCCGGTAGCCGAGTAGTCTGTGCGGTCCAGCCACGCCTGCCCGCCCAGCGCCTCCACCATCTTGTCGAGCAGCTTGCGCCCGGCCTGCGGGTCGCTCGTGTCCGGTGACGACTGCGCGCTCGGGATCGCGGAGGCCTGCGCGTGGGCCTGTGTCGATGCGACCCAGCAAAGTGTGAGAACGAAGAAAGCGAGCGTGCGATTGCGATTCATCATTGTTTTATCCGACCAGGACTACTCAGCTCTATCCAACTAGGACTGCTCCACCATTGATATTCCAGATCTCACCGGAGATGAAGCCGGCCCAACGCGTACACAAAAAGACGATGGGCCCGGCGATCTCCTCCGGTTCGGCCGCACGCCCGAGCGGAATAAGATCCAGCGCTTTCTTGGACGCGATTGGATCGCCGAGGGTTCCAGCCGACATCTCCGTCCGCACCCAGCCCGGCGCGATGCAGTTGCACAAAATCCCCCGGGGTGCGAGCTCCGACGACAGGCTCTTTGTCAGCGAAAGCAGCGCGCCCTTGCTGGACGCATAGTCGGCGTGGAAGGCCTCGCCGCGCTGGGCGGCCGTGGAGGCCACCAGGATGATATGGCCCCGGACCCCGTTCAAAGCCTGCTGCCCGAGCATCTGCGCCGTAGCCGACTTCACCAGCCCGAAGACGCTGTCGAGGTTGATCCCGAGCGTGCTCAACCACTGTTCGTCAGTCATCGCCTCGATAGCCTGATCATGGGCGGGCCACACGCCATGATTCACCACCAGGATGTCCAGCCGGCCGAAAACCGGAATCGAGGCACGAACGAGTGCCTGCCCGTCCTCGATCGTGGCAAGCTCCTGCTGGATCGCCCGGCAGAATTCTTCGCCACCGCACTCCGCGACGAGCGCGCGGGCACGTTCCTCAGCAGATCGGTAGCTGAAGATCACGCGCGCCCCGGCCTGCCTGAGCAAACGCACAGTCGCCGCGCCGATACCGCGCGACCCGCCGGTGACCAGCGCAACCTTCCCGGTCAGCGACAGATTGAGCCCCGATGCAGATGTTCCCATGTCGGCCAAACTATCGGTTTGCACGCGCACGTGCAACCACAAGCCGCAGCTGCAATATTTGTGCGATAGCCGACGAATCTCGCTATAGTGGCTAGCAACAAAGCACAGCCGGAAGGAGATGCCGATGCGATATGTCATTCTCGGCGCGCGCATCCTCGAGGGATTGATCTTCCTGATCTTCGGCCTCAATGGTCTGCTGCACTTCTACAATCCACCGCTGCCCACCGGCGATGCGCTCACCTGGTTCGGCATCATGGCCACGCATCACTGGATGAACTTCGTCGCGGTCGTGCAGTTGGTCGGCGCGATTCTACTGCTGGTGGGCCGGTTCGTCCCGCTGGGCCTGACGCTGCTGGCGCCAGTGATCGTCAACATCCTGCTCTATCACGCGCTGCTGTGGCCGCACGGGTACGCGCTCGGGATTCTGGCGCTGATACTTGAGCTGTTTCTCCTCGCGGTCTACTGGCGAAGCTTTGCGTCAGTGCTGCATCCGAATCCAGAAGCAAAGGCGCCTCAACTTTAGCGCCGGCCGCGCATCTCAGCAGAGTCCCGGGCCATGCTGTCAGATCTCGAACAGGAGCGTTGTGAACAGATGAAAGTGCTCGTACTTGTCTGCCGCATCTTGCTGGGCCTGGTTTTCGTCTTCTTTGGTTGCATGGGGCTGTTCATGCATCCGACCCTGCCGCCGCGCGGCACACCGCTGGGCGATCTCGTAAACATCTTCCACGAGGTCGGCTGGTCGCAGGTTGTGGCCGCGCTACAGGTGATCGGCGGTCTGCTGGTGTTGTTCGGCGGAACGGCGCCGTTCGGGCTTTGCATCCTCTGCCCGATTACGGTGAACATTCTTCTGTTCCATATCCTGTTCCACGCTGTTGCTCCGTCAATGATCATCGCCCCGATCGTTGTCACCATCCTCGAAATTGTGCTGCTGTACGCGTATCGCGGATCGTTCGCTAGTGTGTGGACCACGAAGGCGACGCCGACGCTTTAATCAGAGCGCGCGACGCTTCTTCAGCGGCTTCTGCGATTTCTTTGCCGGCGTGCTCAGGAGTGTGTCGCGAGTCCGCTTCGGCAGCCTCGCAAAGATGACTGCGTTCGCATCGCGGAGCTCTGCTTCCCACACGGCCGGCCGCAGGCAAGTCCAGTTGTCCGCGGCCACCCAGTGCGCCCGCGCAAGGTAGGGAGCAGGCTTCAATCCTTCCTGCTCTACCAGTTCCGCAAAGCGCTCCGGTGTTGAGGCGAACGAGATGACGCCATGCGCGTCCGCGGCAAGATTAAGGACCGCGAACATCTTGCCGCCTATGGATTTATCGCCCACCCAGAAGACAAGATTGTCGCCCCACTGCAGGGTCTCGGCCACGTGCGGCAGCGTGAGGAGAAACGCTCGGGCTCGCTCGGCATCCATGCGGAGGAGTATAGGTCGTGCCTCCTGACACCGCATGTCAGGAAACTGAACGGGACCGTCGCCTGCCTTGGCGTCCCTTTGCGCACCGTCGCGGCCTTGGCGTCAAAGCCTTTCCCCGCCCACCGCTCATATACTTTGAAGAAACATGTCTATCGAGAACCCCAAACCGCATCTCCACGTATTCGCGTCTGTCGACGAACAGCTTGACCTGATTACCAAGGGCGCGGCGGAGCTGATTCCTGCCACGAGCAGCGCAGCTGTCGATGCTCTGCGGACGCGGCTTGAAGAATCGCGCAAAACGGGGAAGCCGCTGCGGATCAAGGCAGGCTTCGACCCGACAGCACCGGACCTGCACCTCGGTCACACCGTACTGATGCGCAAACTGCACCACTTCCAGCAGCTAGGGCACACAGTGATCTTTCTCATTGGCGATTCGACGGCGCTTATCGGCGACCCGACGGGACGCAACGTCACGCGCAAGCCGCTCACGCGCGAAGAGATTCTTGTGAATGCACAGACGTATACCGAGCAGGTGTTCAGGATCCTCGACCCGGTAAAGACTGAAGTACGCTTCAACTCCGAGTGGCTGGACAAGCTGGGCTACTACGACATGGTGAAGCTGCTGGCGCAGTTCACCGTCTCGCAGATGCTCGAGCGCGAAGACTTTCATAAGCGCTTCCAGGAGGAACAGCCGATCTCGTTGCACGAGATGATTTACCCGATCGCGCAGGGCTATGACTCAGTCGCGCTGGAATGCGATGTCGAGCTGGGCGGAACAGACCAGAAGTTCAACCTGATGCGCGGCCGCGATCTGCAGCGCCACTTCGGCCAGAAGCCGCAGGTCATCCTGATGACGCCGATCCTGGAAGGCCTGGACGGCGTGCAGAAGATGTCGAAGTCGCTCAACAATGCGATCGGCATTCAGGAATCGCCGGCCGAGGTGTACGGCAAGCTGATGTCCATCTCCGATGAATTGATGTGGAAGTACTGGACGTTCTTGACGGACGTGCGGCAGTCGGAGATTGACACGATGCGCCAGCGCGTCAAGGACGGTGCGCTGCATCCCATGGACGTCAAGAAGCAGCTCGCGCTGACGATTACTGCGGGATTCCATGGTGTTCAGACAGCGGAGCAGGCTGCGCAGGGATGGTCGACGCAGTTTCAGCAGCGCGGCGTTGCCGAAGATCTACCGGAGGTACCGATCGCGGAAAGCGCGGAGGGCCTCATCGCCGACGGCATGGTTCGGCTGCCGAAGCTTCTGGTGCTCGCAGGATTGGCTGCGTCCTCCGGCGAGGCGCAGCGTAAGCTTGCGGAGAACGCCGTCTCGGTAAACGGAGAGAAGTTTGTTGAGCGCACGATCTCGCGCGAGGCGCTGGGAGACGCGCCAGTACTCCGTCTTGGTAAGCGGGCCGTGCGGGTGAAGTGGGAGATCTGACATGCCTCTGCGCCGCATGACCGCGCGAGAACGCACGGAGGCCGCGAACTGGCAGCTTGCGGCGCTGCTCGCCTTCAATGCAGGCGCGGTGGATGTGGTCGGATATCTGGGGCTGCGGCAGTTTACGTCGCATATGTCGGGCATTGTGGCGACGCTCGCGGCGGAGGCCGGCACAAAGGGGTACGCGATTCTGCTGCTGCGGCCAGCAGCGATCCTGGCATCCTTCATTGCGGGAGCGGCCTTCTGCGCCGTACTCGTGAACTGGGAGCGGAGGCGTGATCGCGAGAGCCTGTTTGCTGTCCCCGTGTTCCTTGAGGCTGTGCTGCTGGCGGTGATTCCGACTTTCGCCGGGGTTAATCATCTGTTCGCGACGTTGATGCTGATGGGATTCTGCATGGGCCTGCAGAACGCGATCATCACGAAGATCTCGCATAAGGAGATTCGCACGACGCACGTGACCGGCATGGTGACCGATGTTGGCATCGAACTGGGCAAACTGATCTACTGGAATCGCAGCTCAGGGCACGTTCCGGTGCTGGCGCATCGCCGGCGACTGGTGCAACTGTCGACACTGGTTCTGCTGTTTTTTGCAGGTGGAATTTTGAGTGCGCTGACGTTCCAGCGTGTGGGATTCCTGCTTCTGCTGCCGTTGGCGGCACTGCTGGCCGCACCGACCATGCTGCCGATTTTTTCGGACCTGAAGGCCCACAGGATGGTGGTCCGGGCCTGACGGGCGTCGAGCCGGTACGCTTTTCGTTTCGGAGTAGTCTGATTCGGCGCGTTGCATCCAACGACCATGCCAATGAGAACTGCGAACATTGTAGGGTCGGGGCCGAATGGGCTGGCGGCTGCCGTAACGCTGGCGCTGTCCGGCGTTGCGGTGACTGTCTTTGAGCGCAACGAGAGCATTGGCGGAGCGTGCTCGACCGCGGAGCTGACACTACCGGGGTTTCGCAACGATGTGGGGTCGTCCTGCTTCCCGATGGGCGTAGCCTCGCCCTTGTTCCAGTCGCTTCCGCTTGAGGATTTTGGATTGGAGTGGATCGAGCCGCCCGCGCCGCTCGCGCATCCGCTGGATGATGGGACCGCCGTAATGCTGGAGCACGGTCTGGATGAGACAGCCGCGCAGTTTGGGCAGCACGATGCAAGAGCCTGGCGGAATCTCTTCGGGCCGTCGGTGCGTGACTGGCCCCGGCTGGTTGAGGCGTTCATGGAGCCGCTGGCTGGAGCGCCGCGGCATCCGGCGACGCTAGCAATGTTTGGGGTTGTTGCAGGCTTGCCGGCTCGGTGGCTGGCTCGGTCGGCCTTCAGTGGAGAGCGGGCACGAGCGCTGTTTGGCGGGCTCGCGGCTCATGCGGTAATTCCGCTGACAGAACTGGCGAGTGCGGCGACCGGTATGGTGCTGGGAACGGCGGGCCATACGACCGGGTGGCCAGTCGCTGCGGGCGGAGCGCAGTCGATCACAGGTGCGCTGGCCGCTTATCTGCGGTCGCTGGGTGGAAGGATCATCGTCGACTTTGAGGTGAACAGCCTTGAGGAGTTGCGACGGGTGAGCTCGGCGGATGTGACGCTGTTCGATACCTCAGTCGCCGCGCTGGATGCGATTGCGGGTGAGGCGCTGTCACCGGGTTATCGTGCGAAGCTGCGGCACTTTAAGCGCGGACCGGGTGTTTTCAAGATCGACTATGCGCTGAGCGAGCCAATTCCGTGGAGTGCGATCGAGTGCTGGAGAGCCGGAACGGTGCACCTGGGAGGATCGCTCGAGGAGATCGTGGCGTCGGAAGACGATGCGTTCAATGGGCGGCACAACGACAGGCCGTTTGTGCTGGTCGTGCAGCCGAGCTTGTTCGATCCATCGCGGGCGCCGGCCTGTGAAGAGGGCAGAGCGCAGCATACGGCGTGGGCCTACTGTCACGTTCCGAGCTGGTCGGATGAGGACCGGACGGCGGTGATCGAGGCGCAATTGGAGCGGTTTGCGCCAGGATTTCGGGATTGTGTCCTGGCGCGGAGAACATGGAATGCGACGGCGCTGGAGCGAATGAATCCGAATCTGCGGGCGGGGGATATTTCGGGCGGCGCAATGACGTTCGCGCAGATTCTAGCCAGGCCCACGCTGAAGGCGTATCGGACGTCGAGCCGGAGAATTTATCTCTGTAGCGCGTCGACGCCACCAGGCGGTGGCGTACATGGGATGTGCGGGTTCAATGCAGCGATAGCGGCGCTGGATGATTGGGGGTAGACCTGCCCCCCTCCCCCCCGCTTTTGCGCAAAGTCTTCAAAAGAGGTGGTTTACCCTTGGACTTTTTGGCAAAGTATCTGGATTCAGTTACTTACGGCTAAACTCTTCGATTCACGCGAGTTAGCGGGTGGGGGGCACTTTTTTTCTCACCGCCCCACGGTCTCATTAAGGGGCGAAAAGCCGCGCGGAGCGCGGCTTTTCTTCAGGTTCCAAGGCCGCTGCGGGCGTTTATGCCGTTGCGCCGGAAGCGGCAGCCGGGGGCTGCGGAGCGGCGGGCTTCGGCTTCGGCTGGGCTTCCGCCTTCTTGGACGGAGCGAGGATGGCGTGGAGCGTGGTGCCTTCCATGCGGGGCATGAACTCAACAATGCCGGCTTCGCCTATGTCGCCGATGAGGCGGTTGATGATCTTGTAGCCAAGGTCGCGATGCGACATCTGGCGACCTTTGAAGCGGAGGCTTGCCTTGACCTTGTCGCCGTCCGAGAGGAAGCGCACGGCCTGGTTCTTCTTTGTCTGGTAGTCGTGCTCGTCGACGGTGACGGAGAACTTGACTTCCTTGATGACGATGACCTTCTGCTTCTTGCGGGCGGCGCGGTCACTCTTGTCCTTCTCGTAGAGGAACTTTCCGTAATCCTGGATCTTGCAGACAGGAGGGGTCGCGTTGGGGGAGATCTCGACGAGGTCCAGGGAGCGCTCGCGAGCGATCTTGAGCGCGTCAAACGGCGCCATAACACCGAGCTGTTCGCCGTTCTCATCGATAACGCGAATTTCGCGGGCGCGGATACGGTCGTTGGTGCGAATGAAGGACTTCTGCGAGCGTTTATCGAGTGGCGGGATAGTGCGTTCTCCAGCGCGCCGGCTAGGCGGCTTTTGTATTGGTGTTGGATGCGCCTTCGAGAGCTGGCGCGTGGGTCCTGGGAGGGTTTAAGTGTAGCATCCAACCTCACCCTCTCATGAGATGCGATGTAAAAGGAATGTAACTCCTTCGCATCGGATGAAACCACCAGTTCCAAAGATTCGTGACCGCAAATCGGCGAGAGTTGAATGAGGCAGGCAGCCTGCCGCGGGCGGTGCAAGTCAGGGAGCTGTGAGGCCTTGCGCTTGCGTGCGTCTGGCGAAGCTGAGAATATGGGGCGGATACAGGCACCCTGGATTTGAGTGCTGAAGAAGTGCGGCTGCGGACTGCAGTACAGCATGGGATGACCCAGCAAGCTGACCGGGGACCCGAGGAGGATTGACTTGGCGAAACGCCGTGTGTTGCTGGTGGATGACGAAGTGGCTGTGCTGCTGACGATGAAGGCGGTGCTCGAAATATCGGGTTTCGAAGTGGATACGGCGACCTCCGCGCACGACGGGCGGACGAAGATCCGGACGCGCGAGTACCAGATGGTGATCACGGACATGCGGATGGAGTCGGATGCAGCCGGCCGCGAGGTGATCCAGGCTGCGCGGACCGCGCCGTACCATCCGGCGGTGGCGTTGCTGACGGCATTCCCGGTGGAGCAGGACGACTGGATGGAGATGGGCGCGGACCGGATGCTGGTGAAACCGATGCAGACGCCGGTGCTGATCCGGCAACTGGAGAAGCTCCTGGAGAGCCATGCGGCGAAGCTGGCGAAGATCTCCGAGGCAGCGGCGGCTCCCGCTGGCGATGGCAAGGCTGGGGCGAAAAAGGCTGTGGCCAAGAAATCCGAAGCGAAGAAGGCTGCGGCGAAGAAGAGCGGCGCCAGTAAAAAGCCGGCGAAACGCACGCCGACGAAGAAGCTGGCAGGGCGCAAAAAGAGTTAGGCTCTTCTGCGTTCCGGGGCATTCAACCATTCATCGGCGAAGTAGCCGCCGATGAATGGGGCACCCGCATTCGGAAGCCCACTCATCGGCCATGAAGCTGCCGACGAATGGGGCACCCTAAGAACAGTCGCTTAAGTTTGTAGCGCGTTCGCCAGAGGCGTGTAGTACTGAACGGCAAGGCATCTAATCGGGCTGAGTCTGCTTCACAGGATTTAGAGTTCAGTGCCGCACGGTTGCGCACTGGTGCGTTTTTCGTCTCCACAAAAAGAGTCTTCTGCATGGAATTTCACATCAGCCGCGAGATCCGCGACCGGCTCGAGCTGGACGAGGTGCTGTTCAGCTACACCGGGAACGTCGTGTTTGCCAATGTGGCGGCGGCGCGGAAGATGGCGCAGGCTCTGAACAAAGTGCGGGAGGCCGAGGCGGGCGGGAAGCTTGACCCGGAGCGGACGATTCATGCGGGCGCGCTGTATGCGATGGGGATGATCGACGAGCTGAACCACGCGCTGATTGCGCGGTTCCGCAAGGAGAAGGACCCGGAGGTGCTGAGCGCGGCCGTTCAATGGCTGACGCAGCATGCGAGCCCGGAGCAGGTGGAGAAGCTGCTGCAGACGTTTACGGAGAAATTTCCGAACACTGCGATTTACAGCGGCAAGCTGAGCGCGGCGGAGTGGCTGACGAAGGCCACGGAAGGGATGCCGAATCGCGAGGCGGCTGTCGAGGAGCTGCTGCTGTTGTGGCTGGCGAACATCAATCCGGCGTTCAAGGCTTTTCGTGAGCTGTACTCGGATGCGCCGCTGCGTGAGAAGACGGTTTATGCCAAGGCGACGGAGACGCTGCCGGAGTATTTCAAGACACGGCCGAAGCTGGCGCCGGAGGTTGGGAGTCTGCTGGATGCGCTGCAGGCGCCGATGAAGGCGTCGCCGGAGTCGCTGACGGGGCAGCTGGATTTCATTCGCGCACACTGGACGCCGTATCTCGACGCGGACCTGAAGAAGCTGCTGCTGGCGATCGACACGGTGCGTGAGGAAGAGCTCGCGATCTGGATGTTGTTTCATCCGCCGGGGCCGGACTGGCACAGGCATGGAGCCCCGGGGCGTGGCGGCGAAGGATTTGTCGGGGATGAGTACATCGGATTTGAGGACCAGTGGTACATCGACGCCGAGGGCAAGCGCAGGCGGCGATATGCGACGGACTACCAGGCGCCGCTGAACGAGTACGAGGCGTTTTCGGCGGACCAGGCGTGGATGCCGAACGTGGTGATGGTTGCGAAGAGCACGTATGTGTGGCTCGAACAGCTATCGAAGAAGTACGGGCGGCACATTCATCGCCTGGATCATATTCCGGATGAAGAGCTGCAGATCATGGCCGATCGAGGAATGACGGCGCTGTGGCTGATTGGGTTGTGGGAGCGCAGCGTGGCGTCGCGGACGATCAAGCGGCTGCGCGGACATCATGATGCGGTGGCGAGCGCGTACTCGCTGAAGCGGTATGACATCGCGGAAGATCTGGGCGGGAACTACGCGTACGAGAATTTGCGGAATCGCGCGGCGCGGTATGGGGTGCGGCTGGCGAGCGACATGGTGCCGAACCACATGGGCATCGATTCGGATTGGGTGATCGAGCATCCGGACTGGTTTTTGTACCGGTGGGAGAGCCCGTTTCCAAGCTACAGCTTCAATGGGCCGGACCTGTCAACGGATTCGCGGGTCGAGATTAAGATCGAGGACCATTACTACGATCAGTCGGATGCGGCGGTGGTGTTTCGGCTGCGGCATCATCATGATGGGACGACGCGGTACGTTTACCACGGCAACGATGGGACGACGTTTGCGTGGAACGATACGGCGCAGATCGATTACTCGAAGGCGTTTGTGCGGGAGCAGGTGATTCAAGCCATCCTGCACGTGGCGCGGCTGTTTCCGATTATTCGTTTCGATGCGGCGATGGTGCTGGCCAAGCGGCATGTGCAGCGATTGTGGTTCCCGCTGCCGGGGGCGGGAGGGTCCATTCCGTCACGCGCTGAGAACGCGATGAGCCAGGAAGAATTTGATGCGCTGATGCCGCACGAGTTCTGGCGCGAGGTGGTGGACCGCGTGGCTGCGGAGGTTCCGGGGACGCTGCTGCTGGCGGAGGCGTTCTGGATGCTCGAGGGATACTTTGTGCGCACGCTGGGCATGCATCGCGTGTACAACTCGGCGTTCATGATTATGCTGCGCGATGAGGAGAACGCGAAGTATCGCAGCTACCTGAAGAAGACGATCGAGTTCGACCCGGACATTTTGAAGCGGTACGTGAACTTCATGTCGAACCCGGACGAGAGGACGGCGATCGACCAGTTTGGAACGGGGGATAAGTGCTTCGGCGTAGCGACGCTGATGGCGACGCTGCCGGGGCTGCCGATGTTTGCGCATGGGCAGGTGGAGGGTTACACCGAGCGCTACGGAATGGAGTACAAGCAGGCCAAGATGGATGAGTGGCCGAATGAGGCGCTCGTGGCGCGGCACATGCATGAGATTGCGCCGCTGCTGAAGCGGCGGCGGATCTTTGCAGAGAGCGCGAATTTTGTGCTGTACGACTTCTGGACCGGCTACGGGACGGTTGATGAGAACGTGTTTGCGTACTCGAACCGGAATGGCAGCGAGCGCTCGATTGTGCTCTACAACAACAGCTACGGGTCGACGCATGGAACGATTCATATCTCTGCAGCATCGATGGACAAGGGTTCGGGAGAGATGCGGCAGCGGAGCCTGGCGGAAGGGCTGGACGTTGGCTGGGATGAGTCGCTGATCCTTCGCTATCGCGATCATGCGAGAGGGCTGGAGTATTTGCGGCGGGCGACGGACATTCATCGGCAGGGGCTGACGATTGATCTTCGCGGGTATCAGTACGCGGTGCTGCTGGATTGGCAAGAGCTGCACTCGACGGCGGAGCATCCATGGGACCGGCTGTGCGATTCGCTGGCGGGAGCGGGAACGCACAGCCTGGATCGCGCGCTGTCGTTGCTGCGGTTGCGGCCGTTGCATGAAGCGCTGGAGCATGCGCTGCATCCGGGCGCGCTGCGGGTTCTGGCGGAGCTGGGGCGTGACCTGTTGAAGGAGTCGCAGGTGAAGCCGGCCGCAGTGGAAGAGCCGCAGAAGGAAAGCGCTGTCCCGGCGAAGAAACAGGCCGAGGTAAAGCAGAGTGTGTCGCGTGTGCAGCTCTCTGCGCGCGAGCAGTTGCGGCTGGGAGACTGGCTGGGCTCGGTGGATGCGTTCGCGTGGAGAGCGGCTGAGATTCTGCGCGCCGATCCGGCGGAAGAGTTTGTGCGGAAGTTTCGCGAAGAGATCGTTCCGCTGATCGGAGCGGCGTTGAGGTTGCCGCTGCTGGAGCGGAAGTTCTCGACGGTGTGGCCAGGAAATGTGCGGATGATGCTGCCAAGCTGGGAGCCGGGAACATCGCCGGAGCGCACCTGGGCTCCTGTGCTGGCATGGGCTCTCCTGCGCAGCCTTCCGGGTGGAGGACGGCCGGAGGAGTTGTTCGATCAGCTTGAGGTGCGCGAGACGCTGGGGGCGATTTTCTCGACCAGTGGATTGGAAGGCGAGGATGTGTGGCGGGCGGCGGCGCGCGTGCGTGTGTTGCTCGCATATGGCGATCAGCCGCTTGAAACAGTGGCGTTCTCGCGACGCTTCTGGAATGAGCCTGATGTTCGCTGGCTGGCCGGGGTGAATGAATCGGGCGGGAAGACGTACTTCAACCAGGAGGCGACGGACGAACTTCTGGCATGGATGGCGCTGCCCGTGCTGCTGAAAGTCGCCGAGAGCGCAGCGCCGGAAGAAGAGCTGCAGAGCCTGGAAGGTCGTCTTGGAGTGTTGACGGCAAAGGGCAAGGCGGCGGGGTTCGAGCTGGAGAAGTTGTTGCGAGGAGCTTCGGCCGAGCCTGTGAAGGCGAAGAATGGTGGTTCGGGCGGCGCGGTTGCGGTGGACGAAGTGGCTGCGGAGAGCGCTACGTCGACGAAGCGGGTGACTCCTGCCAAGGATGGGTTGGACGACCGCGACTAGGACAGCAGATTCCCTTGCACCCCAGCGAGCGAGTTCGCCGGGGACCCCGCTTCGGGAATGACAGAAAGAAAAGCAAAGGCAAAAGCCAAAACCTCGCCCGGATGGCGATCCTGTTACTAATGAGTGCACGTCCGGAGGGCTGAAGTGCGCCTGAACGGGCGTCTTTTGTGACACTTGGACGCGTCCAACAGGGGAATGCCCACGGAAGCGAATTCGCCACGCCGGACAATTACCGTGATGGGCCTGCTGCGCCCCCACAGGAAAGCGTTGTGGCTCGGCCTGCTGGCGATTGCGGGTGAGAGCGTTGCGGATGTTTTGCAGCCGTGGCCACTGAAGGTAGTGCTGGATGATGTCATCGTGCATAAGGGCGAGCACGGCTGGCTAACGCGGACCCTGCACCGCACTGTCGGAATGAACCCGATGCACATCCTGGTGGCGGCCTGCGTGGCAGTGCTGGTCATCGCATTACTGGATGCGGTGTGCACGTACGGCGAGAAGTGGGTGACAACAACGGTAGGGCAGTGGGTGACGCATGATCTTCGTCGCGCGCTGTATGCGCGTGTGCAACGCCTTTCGCTGGCGTACCACGATCAGTCGAAGACGGGCGATCTGATCAGCAGAGTGACGGATGACATTGACGCGATTCAGACGTTTATTGTTTCCGGGTTGCTAAGCATCGTGGTGGATATTGCGACAATCGTCGGCATGATCGGCGTGATGTTTTATCTGAGCTGGCGGCTCACGCTGATTGCGATGACCGTCGTGCCGGTTCTGTTCACGATTGTTTATGTGTATACGCGGAAGGTGAAGAAGTATTCGCGTGCGGTGCGCAAGCAGGAAGGCAAGATGATCTCCGTCGTGCAGGAGGTGCTTGGCTCCATTCGAGTAGTGAAGGCGTTCGCGCGCGAGAACTATGAGATCCAGCGGCTGGAAGGCGAGAGCCTGGAGACGGTAGAAGCAGCTCTGAAGGCGCGCAGACTGAAGGCGCGGCTGGTTCCGCTGGTGAGTATCGTGACGGGAGTCGGAACGGCGCTGGTGCTGTATTTCGGCGGCATGCATGCGTTGACGAATGTGGTGGTGGATGCGGGCGGTGGAACGATCGTGGTGTTTCTCGCTTACATCAAGAACATGTACAAGCCGATGCAGGACATCTCGAAGATCATGGATTCCTACTCGAAGGCGGACGTCGGGTATGAGCGGATCAAAGAGGTAATCGAGGTTGAGGACGAGTTGCGTGACGCGCCGGATGCGCGCAATGCGCCGAAGCTGCGCGGCGATATCGACATGGAGAATGTGAACTTCTGCTACAACAACGACCGCCCGATTCTGAGCGATATCAATATGCACGTGAAGGCGGGCAGCACGATTGCGATCGTGGGACCGACGGGTTCGGGAAAGACGACGCTGGTCAACCTGATTCCGCGTTTCTATGACGTGACGAGCGGTGTGGTGAAGGTAGATGGAATCGATGTGCGGACGTTGAAGCAGCGTTCGTTGCGCGAGCAGATCAGCCTGGTGATGCAGGATACGCTGCTGTTCAGCGGAACGATCTGGGACAACATTGCGTATGGCAGGCCGGAGGCGGGTTATGCGGAGATTGTGCGCGCTGCGCAGGCGGCTAATGCGAGTGAGTTCATCGACAAGCTGCCGCACAAGTACGACACAGTGGTCGGTGAGCGCGGCCTTACACTGTCGGGCGGGCAGCGGCAGCGAATTGCGATCGCCCGGGCGATCGTTCGCAACAGCCCGATCCTGATTCTCGATGAGCCGAGCTCGGGGCTTGATGCGGCCAGCGAGCAACTGGTGTTTGAGGCGCTGGACCGGCTAATGGAGAACAAGACGTCGATTGTGATCGCGCACAGACTCGCGACGATTCGCAAGGCAAGCTGCATTTACGTGGTGAAGGACGGCCGGATTGTGGAGCAGGGCACGCATGACGAACTCATCGCGCGCGATGGAGTTTATCGGCAGCTACACGATATCCAGTTTCAAGAGACGCCCGAGAGCGCAGACGCCGCGGTGGCAGTTCGGAGTTAGAGCTCCTTCAGTCGTGCGATGCGCTGCTCGAGAACTGCGACATACTCGTTCGTTTCTTCGGACGTGAAACTTCCCGCGCGAAATGCGTCGACGAGTTGCTGATGGCTGAGTTGGCCGAGGAGTGAGCCGGTCCAGTGTGCATCGGCGCGGGGGATATTGCGACCGATCCATTCGTAGCCGTCCTGGCGCAGGTACTGCCTTTGTCGGTGTTGTTGCCGGCAGAGGGCGCCGAGGCCTGTTGCGCCGCGGGTGGCTCGGGTGGATTCTGTGCGCGCGAGAACCCGATTGCCGCGAGGCAAACTGAACACACCATCATTAGCCGGCGAATCATTCGAATTCCTTTGGGCCGCTAAAGCGCTTTGAGCTGCGCGATACGGCTTTCTAAAACAGAGACGTACTGGTCGATGGATTCGGGCTGGAAGTTACCGGCGCGGAAGGCGTCGACGAGTTGCTGATGGCTGAGCTGGCCGAGCATGGACCCGACCCAGCGCGCGTCTTCGCGTGGGATGTTCTGGCCGATCCATTCGAAGCCCTTACGCTTCACGTAATCGGCAGCGAGGATGCCGCCGCTTTTGATCAGAGCGCCGGTTGGAGCGCCGGGTGTCCCGAAGTCGACGGTCGTTGCGGTGGTTTTGGTGATGAACTTCGAGTCGACGTAGTTCTTCACGTTGCCTTTGTCCTGGGAGCGATGGGTCTCGAGAGTGTTGGTGGCGAAGGTGGCGCCGATGTCACTGACAAGAAAGATCTGACGACCGGTCTTCTTGTTCGTGTAGACGGCGTTGTTTACATCTTTGAGATCCCAGCTGTTCAGGACTGCCATCATGACGCGGAGACCGTTGAATTCGCGAGTGTCGCGGAAGGGGTTGTTCTTCCATTCCCAGATCCCAACTTTTGTATCTTTGCCAGGCTTGCGGGCGAAGCGAGCGTCGATGACCTGTTCGCCGTTGTGAATGCGCTTGGCGCCGCGCTTCATGTTGTCGAGCCCCTGGACGGTGGCCACGTGGATGAGGTAGTCGTCGTTGACGTAGTATCCGACTGCCCAGAGAAGGCGCGAGGCGACGACCTCCGGGCGCGCCTCTTCGCCGAGCTTCATGCGCCATTTCTTACCATTGGCGTCTTCGACATCTGCCTTGGGATTCGTGCCATTCATGTCCTCTTCGAGAAACTTGAATGGAGGCACCGGCTGACCGTCTTTGCCGCCTGCGCCGTAGAACATGTCTTTGTCGGCGATGCTGCCGGGGTCACGCCAGAGAGACGCGTTGTGGATGTCGGCCTGGGCGATGGGCTTGTCGTTGTCTTTTTTCGCCGCTTTCGGGTGCTTCGCCGGAGGTGCGGAGTTGCTGTCGGGAGCGGATGTCGCGGGCGTACTCGGAGGCTGCGCGGGAGTCGCTTGGTCTGCAGGGGCTGGGACCTCCTGAGGTGCGGTCGAGGAGGGCGGGGCTGCCTGCTCCGGTACGGTGCCGGGTTGTTGCGCAGGTTGCGGTGGCGCCGCGGACGAGGGCGGCGGCGTGGTCTGTGGGATCGCGGCCGGATTCTGCGGCGTCGACTGATCGGTTGAGCGCGGAGAACTGGGTTGAGATTGCGCGGGCTGTGATTGCGCGGAGAAAGGTGCGCTGTGAAAGGCCACGCAGATGGCTGAAAGAATCGCGAGTCGTCGTACAAGGTGAAGCATGGGGTCGATCTCCGGGAAGCAACGCTTATAAAACTCATCTGGTTAGAAGCAGTTGAGCGGCTTTGTGGCTATCTGGGGGGCGCAGAAAAACATCCCGGAAGGCTTCTGGCGCATCCCTCTTCGAGAGAACGTCGCGCGTCGCGTTGAGGGCGTATCGGTGTGCCTCGGCAAGGATCAACCGTGAAGCTATATGTGCAGCCCGACGCAGGACTAGAACCGTTGCTCTCTGCGATACGCAGGGCGAAGAAGTGTATCCAGATCCTGATATTTCGCCTGGACCGGCCGGAGATCGAAAAGGCGCTCGTGGAAGCAGTAGAGCGCGGGGTTACCGTTCAAGCGCTGGTTGCGTATACGAATCGTGGCGGGGATAAGGTGCTGCGGCGTTTCGAGATGCGTGCCCTGGAGCGCGGAATTACGGTGACGCGGACGGCGGACGATTTGGTGCGTTATCACGGCAAGATGATGATCGTCGACGGCAAAGAGCTGCTGCTGCTGGCGTTCAACTTCACGCATCTGGACATTACGCTGAGCCGGTCTTTCGCGATCAGCACTTCGAACAAAGGGTTAGTGCAGGAAGCGGTCAGGCTGTTTGATTGCGACGCCAAGCGCACGCCGTATACAGCGGGGAACAAAGATTTCGTTGTGAGCCCGGTGAATGCGCGTGAGCAATTGACGGCCTTTATACGCGGAGCCAAGAAACAGCTTCTGATGTACGAGATGAAGATCAGCGATAACGAGTTTGTGACGTTGCTGAATGAGAAGATCTCGCAGGGCGTGGATGTGCGGGTGATTGGAAGCACAAGCAATAAGGGCAGCACGATACCCGGGCGCAAGCTGCCGATGAGGCTTCATGCTCGCGCCATCATGCGCGATGGGAAGTCGGTGTTTCTGGGCAGTCAAAGTCTTCGGAAGCTGGAGCTCGAAGCAAGGCGAGAGATCGGCGTCATTGTTCATGATCCGAAGATCGCCAAGCAGATGATCAGTACGTTCGATTCTGATTGGAGCGGTGCAATGCCGGCGCAACAAGCTACCGAGGTCAGCGGCCTGATCAATGTGCCGGCGAAGAAGGTCGCCAAGAAGGTAGTGAAGGAGCTGAATCTTGGCCCGGCGGTTGAGCAGGCTCTCGACCGGGCGATGGACAAGAGGGACAATGTGCAGCTTGAGCCCAAGGAAGTAGTGGAAGGTGTGCGCGAGGCGATGCGTGAGGAAGTGCATGCCGCAGTAACGCAGGCGCTTCATGAGTTAGTTACCGCCGCTGCAGGATCAGACGAGACGACACGAGAGAGAAAAAACGGAGACGAATAGAGGAACACGAATGTCCGATAGTTTGGTTGTGGTCGTGACAGGCGCGTCTGCGGGTTTAGGGCGCGCAATTGCACATGGGTTTGCACGACAAGGAGCGCGCGTTGGGCTGCTCGCGCGAAATCCGGAAGCGTTGGAAGCGTGCAGGCAGGAGTGCGAGGTGCTCGGAGGGCAAGGCCTGGTTGTTCCGACAGACGTTTCGATCGCGGCTGAGGTGGAGGCTGCGGCGAGCAAGGTTGAAGAGGCGTTCGGGCCGATCGACGTGTGGGTGAATGATGCGATGGTCAGCGTCTTCTCTCCGGTGAAAGAGATGGAGCCGGAGGACTACAAGCGTGTTACGGACGTGCTGTACCTGGGGTTCGTACACGGAACACTGGCCGCGCTGAAGCGCATGATGAGGCGCGAAAATGGCAAGGGAAAGGGAACGATCATCCAGATCGGCTCAGCGCTGGCGTACCGGTCAATCCCATTGCAATCGGCGTACTGCGCGGCGAAACACGCGATCAATGGATTTACTGATTCGCTGCGGTGCGAACTGATTCACGACGGCAGCAATGTGCAGATTACGTCCGTTCATATGCCCGCGATGAATACGACACAGTTCAACTGGGTGAAGAACCGGATGCCGAACGACGCGCAGCCGGTGCCGCCGATTTATGAACCCGAGGTTACGGCGAAGGTGGTCGTCGCTGCGGGAATGTCCAAACGGCCGCGGCGGGAGTATTGGGTTGGAGCGCCGACGGTTGCAGCGATCGTGGGACAGAAGTTTGTGCCTGGCTTGCTGGATCGTTATCTGGGCAAGACAGGTTACGATTCGCAACAGATCAAGGGAGAGCCGCGCGATCCGAATGCACCCAACGATCTATACAACTATGTTCCGGGCGTGCACAGCGCGCGAGGGAAGTTCGACGGCCGCTCGAAACGGACGAGTGCAGAGGTGTTTGTCACGCTTCATCGCAACTGGTTTGTCGCTGCGGCTGCGCTGGTGCTTGCGGCAGGCGGAACACTTCTGGCTAAACGGAACGGATAAACAAGGTGATCATGATGGGCCAGAGTTCGTCTGCGACAGAGAGCCATAAGTTATTGGTCGGAGCAAATGTTGCGGCACTCGTAACACTGGTTCCTGTGGCTCTTCATCAGCTCGGCGTGGTGAGTCATCTGCCCGATCCGCCGTCGAGTGTGTTCGATTCAGACGGGATCACGGGCTCGGCTATGGCACATCCTTTAGGAATTCCAGACGCGCTGCTTGGAATTGCGAGCTATGGGACGACTTTGCTGTTGATTCGAAGCGCGCCTGGATGCAGCGCGGCTCGCAAAGTTCTTGGCGCAAAATTGTTGCTCGACGGCGGAGCCGCGATGTTCAACACGTCACGACAGGTAATGCGATTCGGCAAGATTTGTAGCTGGTGCATGGGCACGGTGGCAGCGACCGCAGTGATGGTCTACGCAGGGCGGCAGTTGATCGCTGGAGTGTTTTCAAGCGGGATCTCTCAGCGCTAGCGACGCAGAAGTAGCATGAAAGCAGATCCGAAAGTGGCAATCCCAACCGTCATCCACAGAACGTAATCGCCGGGGTGACCGCTCTGCATCTCACGCAGCGGATGGAAGCCGCGTTCGAGGAACGCGCCGATGCGCAGTTGGCGTGGCAGGCGGTTGCGAAAGACCGATGAAAGCGCCAGGAGCAGCCCAAGGACGAGTGCCAGCACACTGCGTACGATGGCGCCGGGGATAGCTTCGCGCCAGGACGGTTGCGTGAGTGGGACGTGTTGACCGGTGTAAGACGTATGCAGGTACGCAGCCTGGCTGGCCATTGCGGCAGCGGCGTCTCGCAGCACGCGGAGCCAATGGGGGTCAACGAAGAGAGCGATTGCAAGGAGCATGCAGACGGCCGGAGGCACGAGATGATAGACGCGAAGTCTGCGGTGCTCTGGATCTGTTTCGGGAAGCTCGCCGATCTCGGCCGCGCGGTCGCTGAGTGCGCCGTCGCCCCAGCCGAAGAAGGTGTGGATTCCAACCCGCAGGACAGCGGCTGAGGTGAGCGCACCTCCAATGATGAAGATGGCAGAGAGCCCGTGAAGATGGCTCAATTCGGCGGCGTGCTCAGCGGCGGCTTCACCGAACAACAATGCGAGTGGTGGAGCTGCTGCCAGGCCGAGTGCTCCGAGCATCCAGAGCGCTGCGGCCCAGGGCAGATGACGACCTGCGGCGAAGAGTTCTCGCTCGGTGATGGAGCGCTGGTTATGCAGGAGTACGCCTGAGAGAAAGAAGAGGCCGCCTTTGACGAATGCGTGTGCGACTAGATAGGCCATCATTGCGGCGAGGCCGAGCGGGCCTCCTGCGGCGAGGGCGGCAAGCATCAGGCCGGAGTGGCAGACCGTGGAGAACGCAAGCATGCGCTTGAGGTGATGTTCGGCGTAGCACATGAATGCGGCGAGGAGGACCGTTGCTACTGCGAACGCGAAGAGTATGCAGTGCAAAGCGTAGGCGTGAGGAGCGAAGGATTGCGCAAAGATCACGTAGTAGATCCGCGCAACTGCGTACAGTCCGAGCTCGACCATTAGCCCTGAGAAGAGTACGCAGACAGGGGTCGGAGCGACGGCGTGGGCGTCGGGAAGCCAGAGGTGAAACGGCGTAATGGCTGCCTTGGTGAGAAACCCGCAGAAGAGCAGCGTGCAGCCGAAAAGGGCGAGCGGGTCATGGCGTTGTCCGATGGACAACCCGATCTGCGCCATATTCAGTGCGCCTGTTACGGAGTAGAGAAGCGCGATGCCGGTGAGCACGATGAATCCGGCGACGCTGTTGGTGATGGCGAAGTTGAAGGAGCCCTGCAGAGGAGCAGGCTCTTCGATTTTCAATCCGCAGAGCGAAAAGGCGGCGATGCTCATCAGCTCGAAGAAGACGAAGAGGTTGAATAGGTCGCCGGTGAGCGAGAAGCCACACATGGCGGCGAGAAAGATGAGCATGAGCGGATGAAGATGCTTCTGTCCGGAGTCGACGAAGCGCCAGGAAAAAAGCAGGGCCAGCGAAGTCAGCAGGGCTGCAAGGACGGCGAGGCCAGCGCCGATAGGCTCAATCACCATGCCGATGCCGAGTGCCATAGAGCCACGCGGCCACCATCCGCCGAGCCAATAGACACTGGCGCCGTGATGCACAGCGCCATAGAGGAGGGCGACCGTGATGGCAAGTGTGCCGAGCGAGACGAGCAGCCCGAGAATGTCCATCGCGACGCGTGAAAGCCATTTGCGGATGGCAGCCAGAATTGCCGCGCTGAGAAGAGGAACGGCGACGGCGAGCGCTGGAGAGATGAGTGGATTAGGCGGGTTTGGCAAATTGATTATCCGCGCAAGGTTCGAAGATCGTTAGGGGAGACGCTGCCGGATTTTTCGTGCGCTTTGACGACCATGGCGAGCAGCAGCGCGACGACGACGGCTTCCACAACAACATCGGTCAGCATGAGTGCCTGGACGACGGGGTCGACGACCAGCTTGCTTGTGGAGATGTCGGCGAAGATTGGGGCGGAGCCACCTACGCGGTAACCGATCGCAAGCAGAAGCATGTAGGTTGAACTCTGCAGAATCGCGAGACAGACGACGGCGTGGACGAGATGCTTGCTGGTGACGAGGCCGTAGAGACCGCAGAGCAGTAGCCAGGCGGAAACGAAGTAGGGCAGTGAATGCAGGATTCCGGGCATCTAGTTCTCCTCCGGAAAAGCACCGGTGATGATCTCTTGCAAATAGATGTAGACGACGAGCAGGAAGGAAGCGGTCACCTCGACGCCGACACAGGCGCTGATGAGCGCGATGGTTCCCGAAGAGAAGACGTCTCCCGTGGTGCCAAGTGGAATGAAGTTGCAAAGAAACGGAAGTCCGGCGAGCAACGGAGCGATGCCAATGATGGCGTAGCCGCCGGCGCCGAGCGATTCCGTTACCTCTACCATGGCGTGGGATGTGATGCGGCGGAACGCGCCGGTGTTCTCACAGACATAGACCAGCACAACGCCGGTGGCGAGAATGACACCTGCCTGAAAGCCGCCCCCCGGAGTGAGTTGCCCGTGCAGACCGATGTAGAGGCCGAAGACTGTCGTCACGAGAAGAGCAGGGAGATTGACCGCACGTACGGCAGCGCTGAGGCCGCGATCGTCTTCCAGCTTGCCTGCCGGCCGTTTGAATGCACCTTCTTCCTTGCGCAACAGCATGGAGACACCGAGTACGGCGGTGAAGAGAATGAACTCCTCGCCGAGAGTGTCGAAGCCGCGATAGTCGTAGTTGATGGCGTTGACGATATCGGTCGTGTGCCGCTCGTAAACAGCGACGCGCGCGATCGCATCGCCGTAAGGACCGCGATAGCTGCCCCACGGAGGCATGTTGAGGGCGGAGTAGGCATACAGGAAGAGGAGCACCGCACCCGCGATGAAGAACAACGTGTTGCGGGCGCGTTCAGTCATGGTGACTCTCTTTTGAGCTCGAGGCACTGGCTGCAGAATGGGCGCGATCGCGGAACTTCATGCGTGCGATTGCGAGCATCACCATCAGCGGAAGCGCGACTGCGCCAACTGTTATCTGCGAAAGAGCGACGTCAGGCGCCTGGAACACAAAGAACATCAGGGCGAGCAAGAGGCCGTAGAAGCCGAGTGCGAGCACCTGGTTGGTGACATCGCGGGTGAGCACGATGGCGGTGCCGGTTGCGGCGATGAGAAGAAGAAGTCCCGCTCCGAACCAGATCATCATTCGGACTCCTTTGTGTCTCGCACAAACTCGACCCGATCGCCATCGCGAGGTTCCCAGTGTCCGAGCTTCCGGATGCGGAATGCGCGTGCGGTGGCGTGTGCAACGACGGAATTGATGGCGAGGAGTGTGATGGAGATGAAGAGCGTCTTCCATGCGGCGCTCGAATTCCCGGTGCTGACGAAGACGGCAGCGGTCAGGGCAACCGTTCCCATCGCCGGCAGCGCAAGGTAATGCAGCGATTGCGTCGGCTCACGCATGCGAAGCATGCCTGCGCAACCCAGCCAGCAGAGGAGCACAACGATCGCCAGCAGGATCGCCTCCGTGATGGTCCGAGCGGTCATAGATACCTCTCGAGGAACCGCGCGAAGACGAGGCCGCCGCCGAACGAGAGGATAGCGAGCGCCAGTGGCATGTCAATGAACGGGAGGCGGCCGAAGCCGACCGTGAGCATCACCATGGCAGTGATGATGATCATGCTGGTCATCTCCAGACCGACCAGGCGACGCTCCGGTGAGCCGCGCAGACACATGGCCGCGCAAGGTATAAGCGCGAAGCAGGTGAGGACCGCAGCGATCAGCCAGAGGTTCACGACTGCGCTCCGAGATCGCGCTGGAGCGGCGAGGTGGGCGCGCGGCGAAGCTGATGGATGAGCATGCGGCTTGTCGCAGGATCCGTGCCAATGACAATGGAGTTCGGAGTAGAGGTCGTGTAGACGGTGGCTAAAACGCGCCGGGCAACGAGTAGAGGGTCATGTTGCGCCGTGCGGAAGCCGGAGACGCGGTAGAAGGAACCGGCGGGCTCGATGCCTGCAAGGTCGCGCAAGAGGACGATTGTGACGGTCCAGGCGTCAGAGAGCATCATCCCGGGCAAACGCCAAAGCGTGAGAATGTCTCGGATGCGAAATTCCAGCGGTTCTGAGGCGACCTGCAAGGTGCGCCAAAGGAAGATGGCCGCCAAGGCCACTGCGAGTGTGCCGACGATCATCTCGTCGCGTTTGAATCCGGCGACCAGCAGTACCCATTCGGCAGCCATGATGACAACCGACAGCGTCAGGACGCCCGGAGAGATCGGCCTCGTCTTGCCTTGCGCTCGTCGCATGGAACAAAGGACGGTAGTGGAAGGGTTTAAAGATGCTTACAGCCACTTTTGTGCGGCGAAGGTCCGATCCGCTCCAGGAATATGGTCGATAGGTCGTGCAACTGACTCAAAAGGCCCGGACGCTCTCTTCCGTGACGAGCTCCTCAACGGCGATATTCATGCTGGTGCCGAGCTTCATAAAATTCTCGCGCCACTCACGCGACCAGTATTGGCTATTGCTGCGCCGGAGCATGTCATTCCATATGTTTTGCGCCTGCCACAGGTTGACGTCCATCGGGAGAGAGCGCAGGCTTTCGGCGACAGCGAGCGTCTCCTGCAGGACCGCGAGATTCTGAACTTCTGCGCTGTCCTCCAGCCGAACCATGGCACGCTTCATCCGTTTGTCGGCTGTATAGCTTAAGAGCGGCGCCTCCAAGGTGACGTTATCGATCTCTGCACGGCGAAGCAGCCGGGTGACCTCCGCAGGGTCGAAGTTTTCGGATTCAATCGTCCGGCGGAGGCTGGCGTTGATGGCGAACGTAGCGGTCAGGGCGAGCGCAGGCGGCGCAGCCACGTTGCTCTCACCGAGGAAGTGCAACAAAGTCGCGTGTTCCTCGTAGATGCGGATCAGCGAGCTCTCGACCTGCTCGAGAGTCTGATTAAGGATGCTGGTCAGGATGCGGTGCTGCTCGTCGGCGAAGAGCGAAGTGAGAGAGTAGAGCGTTCCCCCAAAGAATGGATCGATGAGGCGAATGAGTTCGGGAAGATTGGCTCTGCGGACGGCCGTGCGCGCACCCTTGAGGAACGTGCTCCAGCTGGTCTCATCGCTGGGATAGAAGCGCTTAACGGCTGCGGAGAGATTCTGGTCGCCGAGGTGAAGGACGGCAAAGCAGATTTCTTCGGTCTCCTCCGTGATTCGGGAGCGAACGACTGCGCGGCCAAGCGCGACGCGCCCGTGGCCTGACGTGAGCAGATCGTAGCTGTTCCGATGGACGTCATAACAGAAAAGCTGGCCGGAGGACGGGTAGGCTCGGAACATTGAACTGATGGCGTAGTGTGCGCCGACGTGTTCCATGTCCACGCGGCGGGTGGTGACAAAGCGGCGATAGACCTCAGCTCCGTTTCCAACCTCGGCGACGTTGCTTTGCGCGCGAAGCAGGGTGGCCAGGAAGTCTTCCTCGAGCTTGCGACCGGGTTCGCCAAACAGCTTCGCCGCGAGCTGCAGGGCTCTTCCGGCATAGGCGATAATCTGCACCGTCTCAATGCCGGAGATCTCATCGAAGAACCAGCCGCAGCTGGTGTACATCAGTTGCGTGTAGCGCTCGAGCTCAAGCAACTCGAGAGCCGTGATGCGCTCTTCTGGTGAGAGCTCGTGTGTCGCGTGTTCTTCGAAGAAGCGGTCAACATGTTCAGGGCTACGATTCAGGATGACCCTGATGTATGCGTCTCGCGCAGTCCAGAGGTCCTTGAGCAGGGGAGCGGCGACCTCTTCCGCCAGAGTAGCGGAGTGGTCACGGAGCAGATCGAGGGCTTCCCGAAGAGGACCTCGCCATAGCTGATTCCAGCCGGGCTTTCCACCGTTGCAGCCGCAGTTGGAACGCCAGCGCTCGATGCCATGGGCGCAGCTCCATGAACTGTCGTCGAAAACCTCCGCCTCCCAGCGAGGTGGAAAGCGCTCAAGGAACTCACCGTAGTTTGTCAGCCTGGCGTCGCGATTTTCTTCGATCCAGTGCATCGCATAGCTTAGGGCCATTTCGCCATGCCGATGATGGTGTCCGTAGCTTTCTCCATCGGTGGCAACGTGCACGAGTTGGGGTTCGTCGGCGGGCTTCTGTGCGCTGAAGCCGTCGAGGAGGCGTTTCGCGAAGTCCTGACCGGAGTGCAGCAGGCCTTCAAAGGCAATGGAGCGCGATGCCGGGCCGTCGTAAAAGAACACTGCGATGGAGCGTCCTTCGTCGAGCTTTACGAGGTATGGGCGAGTTGGGTCCACTGAAGCATTGGGGGTCTCGGTCCAGGCGATTTCGCTGGGACCGGAGCCATTACCGGACGCCGAAGAGGATCCGTGTGCGTCGGATTCGGGCAATGGGCGGATGCGGGCGCACTGATGCGGGGCAAGAATGGTGAAGCGGATGCCCTCCTGCGCCATGAGGTCGAGAACCTTGCGCGAGACTGCGGTTTCGGCCAGCCACATGCCTTCCGGTGTGCGTCCGAAGCGATGCTCGAAGTCTGCGATGCCCCAGCGGATCTGGGTGCGAGCGTCTCGCTCGTTCGCCAGCGGCATGATGATGTGGTTGTAGACCTGCGCAAGCGCAGACCCGTGGCCGGAGTAGCGCTCCATGCTGGCGGAATCCGCATCGAGGATCATGCGATAGGTGCGCGGCGCGAACTCGGCCAGCCAGCTCAACAAGGTTGGGCCGAAGTTGAAGCTCATCCGCGCGTAGTTGTTGATGATCCGGATGATCTGGGTCTGCTCGTTCTGGATGCGCGAAGCGCCGTTCGGCGCGTAGCACTCGGAGGTGATGCGGTCATTCCAGTCGTGATAGGGCGCCGCGGACTCCTGCATCTCCACTGTTTCGAGCCAGGGGTTCTCGCGTGGGGGCTGATAGAAGTGTCCGTGCACACACACGAATCGCAGGGGAGCAGGTGTGGAATCGTTTGGCTTGGGGGGAGTTGTAGGTCTACGAGCCATCAGTCAAAATCTTATTCCTTGGACGCAGATTGGAAGTGAATGGCACGCTTGTCAATCAACAGGGAGGACAGAATCGCGCAGCAGTAGACGGCGATGTCGATATACGAGAAGTGTCGGCCCAGCAGGACTTTTCCCGCAAACGTGTTTCGGAATGTGCCGAGGCCCGGCGACTGAATGAGCTTGACGAACTCAACAAGCGTCGTCGCGACAGCGGCGGTAAGGGCGATGACTTCAGGCCGCGATTGTGCGCCCATGAAGGCGATGCACCAGTAGACGGTCGCCGCCCACAGGAATGAACCTCCGTACTTCACGATGATGTAGGGCAAGCCGAGAGGAACGAAGCGGCAGAGCAGGCCGACAGGTATCAACAGCAGGATGATTGCGGCACACCTCGGGCGACGGCCGGCCGAGTTCGGGCGATTGCCTGGGGTCACTGCGGCTGGATCGCCTTGCCTGCGGCGAGATCGCAGGCGCGCCACATATACCAGCTCGCTATCGATCGCCAGGGAGCCCACTTCTTTGCCCGGCGCTCCATCTGGTCACTGGTGGCGAGCAGATCGGGCGTGACCTTCTGTGACGGTTTCAGCCCAAGGAAGGTCAGCGCGAACCCTTTCCGGACACCGTAGTCGGAGACAGGCAGGACGTCGGGGCGGCCCAGGCGGAAGATCAGCAGCATCTCGACGGTCCAGCGACCGATGCCTCGGACCTGTGTGAGGTGCTCGATGATGTCTTCATCAGCCATCTTCTTGATGGCACTGAGTGAGGGGACGGTTCCGTCGAGCGTTTTGGCAGCGAGATCGCGGAGGGCAAGCATCTTGTTGTGCGAGAGCCCGGCAGAACGGAGCTGTTCGTTCGGGCAGTCAAGCAGGTGCTCTGGAGAAGGGTGTTTGCCGAGGCCGCAGACGGGCTCGAAACTGGCGAGCATTCGCGCATGGATCGTCGCCGCAGCTTTTCCGTGGAGTTGCTGATAGATGATGGATTCCGCTAGCGCTTCGAAGGGCGACTGCTGAGAGGGAAGCCGCAGGGTGAAGGGCCCGGCACGTTCGATCAGCCGAGCGAGCTTCGGGTCGGCGGCAGAGAGCGCCGCGACTGCAAAATTCGGGTCATATGGAGGTTTGTGTGTCGGGCCGGAGCGCGAGCGAGGCATCGGGAGTAGTGTGGCACGAATTCGGACTGTTGTGGACGCAGTTATTCGATCAGGTGCGGGTCCGCACGAACGAAAAGGTGCGAAATGCTTTGAATTGCCCCGTCGCATTGCCGGAGCGCTGCAATTAGTTCTTCGATTATCGCTTCATGCTTCGAACATCGCTCAAAATCCATGAGCAGTCCTCTTCAAACCGCCCCAAATCGGCTGCTATACTTTGGCTCTCGGAAGCAGTGTCGGTCTCGTCGGATTTCCCCCTACGGACAGATATCCATATGATGTGCTGCAATCGTCCCGTTGCGGGACGAGGGAGCAGCATGCAATTGCAGTAGCAGGAGCCAACGCCGACGATATCGGCGAACGGAGAGCAGGAACGCACTCATGGCGCAAGTCTTTGACCGCAGTTCGAATGCACTGGTTCGTTTGAGCCTGGTGCTGACGGGTCTGATCGTCATCGCGCTCGGCGTGACGCTGAACGAGTTGCAACGGTCGCCCTGGGTCACGCGTCAGGGCCAGCGTCCCGACCAGCCGGTACCGTTTAGCCATAAACACCACGTCGAGGGTCTGGGACTGCAATGCCAGTACTGCCACACGTCGGTTGAGAAGAGCTCCTATGCGGGCATTCCACCGACGAAGACCTGCATGAACTGCCACTCCGAGATATGGACGAACGCGCAACTGCTGGAGCCGGTGCGCAACAGCTGGGCGACCGGTGAATCGATCCAGTGGATCCGTGTTCACGATCTTCCCGACTACGTGTACTTCAATCACGAGATTCACGTGAATAAGGGCCTCGGGTGCGCGAGCTGTCACGGTCGCGTAGACGAGATGCCGCTGATGTACGAAGAGAACACGCTCCAGATGGAGTGGTGCCTCAACTGCCATCGCAACCCTGCTGTAAACCTGCGGCCTGCGGCTGAGGTCTACAACATGGCGTGGGCGGGGCCCTCCGACACTAAGCCGGTTTGGTGTGCAACGACAGACAAGCAGGGCCCGACGGCCGGCTCGGTTTCGTGCACGACGACGGATCCGACTACTGGACAGAATCCCGAGCTTGCACAGGCAGAGCCACCGACGCCGATCGGCCAGAGTAAGCCGCAGTCCGGGACGAACCTGCAGCCGCACCCGCTGAGTGAGCCCGGATCGGTCTCCGATGTGCCGGTGATCACGATGCCTGCAAACTATCAGAAGTTCACCAGCCAGATTGATCTGGGTCATTACCTGATGGACAAGTACCACATCCGTACGGCCAACGAGCTCTCCAGCTGCGAGACATGCCACCGATGAACGAGACGATGATGAATCAAGAGGCGAAGGCCGCGGGCTCGGCGGCAAACGAAAGCACGGCACAGGTTATAACGGCGATCGCGCCTGCTCCTCGGAAGAAGATGACGCTTGCCGAGGTTCGGGCGAAGCTCGACGGCAAGACCGGGCGGCGGTTCTGGAAGAACCTCGACGAACTGGCGGAGACGCCTGAGTTCCACGACCTGATGCAGGAGGAGTTCCCGCGGCAGTCGGGTGCGGGCGAGTGGATTGACGCGGTTTCGCGCCGGAGCTTTCTGAAGGTAATGGGCGCGAGCTTTGCGCTGGCTGGCCTGGCAGGTTGCACCAAGCAGCCCGATGAGCCGATCTTCCCATACATCAAGCAGCCCGAGGACCTTGTCCTGGGCCGTCCGATGTACTTTGCAAGCGCGCATCCATTCCCGACCGGCGCGGTTCCGGTGCTGATCAAGTCGGACGCGTTCCGTCCGATCAAGGTCGACGGCAACCCGGAGCACCCTATGTCCAAAGGGCGCTCGGACGCGTTCACACAGGGTACGCTGCTGGGGCTGTATGATCCGGACCGTTCGCAGCATCCGCGTTTCCGTGGTGATGCCGCGGAGTGGGGAGATTTCCAGCAGCAGTTTGCGAAGGGTGTCGGTCAGCTTTCTGGTGGTCAGGGCTTGTACTTCCTGTCGGAGACGATTACCTCTCCAACGCTTGCGGCGCAGTGGAAACAGCTGCAGGCGAAATATCCCCAGGCCAAGCTGGTCCAGTACGACGCCGTGAATGGTGACGCAGCTCGCGCGGCTTCGAAGGCGGCCTTCGGCGACTATTACGACACGCAGTACAAGCTGGATGATGCCGACGTCATTCTCTCTCTCGACGCGGACTTTTTAGGCGGCATTGGCTTCCCGGGCTTCCTGCCAATGGCGGCGTCCTTTGCGGAGCGCCGTCGCTACGCGGAAGGCAAGACCATGAACCGGCTGTACGTCGTGGAGACGATGCCGTCGGTTACGGGGTTCAAGGCGGATCATGCGCTGCGGTTGAAGCCGAGCGAGGTTGAAGCGTTTGCGAGCAGCCTCGCCGGTGGCGGTGGTTCAGTAGCAGATCCCACAGCGCAAAAGTTCCTAACCGCTGTTCTGGATGATCTGAAGAAGGCCAATGGCCGCGCAGTTGTCATCGCGGGACCGCAGTCTTCACCGGCGTGTCATGCCGCCGCGCATGCATTGAATGCCTCGCTGGGTGCTGTTGGTAAGACGGTCAGCTACTCGACGCCGCTGGCGCCGATTCCGTCCGAGCAAGGTGCGGATCTGAAGTCGCTCGTTGACGACATGAACGCCGGCAAGGTGAAGTGGCTCGTGATGCTCGGCGTGAATCCGTTGTACAACGCGCCCGTAGATTACGACTTCATCGCCGGATTCAACATGGTGCCGAACTCTGTGCACCTTGGCCAGTACGTCGACGAGACGGGCTTCTATTCAACCTGGCATATCAACCAGGCTCACTATCTGGAGAGCTGGTCCGATGCGCGCAGCGCGGACGGAACGATTTCGATCATCCAACCCATGATCGATCCGCTGTATGGCGGCAAGTCTGCACATGACATTCTGCAGGCTCTGATTGATCCATCTAAGTCTTCTTATGACGCGGTGACGGCGAACGCCAAGACGTACATCAAAGATGGCGATTTTGCGAAGGCCTGGAAAAAGGCGCTGCACGATGGCTGGGTTGACGGCACAGCGAACACAGCTGCGACCGTTTCGGCACCGAAAGCAGCTGCGCAAAATGCCGCCAATTCGCCGGCTGCGGCGCCGGCGGCCGACGGCACACTCGAAATCAGGTTCTTGCCGGATCCCTCGTTGTATGACGGCCGTTATGCGAACATCGGCTGGCTGCAGGAGCTGCCAAAGCAGGTAACGAACCTGTCGTGGGACAATGCCGCGCTCATCAGCCTTGAGACGATGGGCAAGCTCGGCATCGAGGAGAACGAGGCCATCGAGCTCGAGCTCAAAGGCCGAAAGGTCATTGCTCCGGTGCTGATGGTTCCCGGCCACCCGAATGACTGCATCACGCTGCATCTTGGCGGCGGGCGTCGCGCAGAAGCGGGTCGCGTGGGTGCGGGCGTGGGTGTCAATGCTTACCTCCTGCGCACGTCGACGAACCCGCTGTGGGACTCCGGTCTGAAGATCACGCGTGGCAAGGGGACGTACGACATATGCGTCACCAAGGTGCACAACATCGAGCACCGCGGCAATTTTGCGCAGCATGATCTCGAACGGAAAGAGTTCGACAAGCAGGGCGTCTATTCGCTGGCGGGACACGAAGCGCAGGAGCGGTCGATCATCCGCTATGCCACCGTCGCGGATGTTCAGAAGGATGAAGCGTACGCGCATCACGGGACTGCGGATGGCCTGACGCTGGTCAACAAGATCGGTTATAACCCGCAGGGTGAAGCGGTTCCGCACGACGAGAGCTTCTGGCCCGATGCGTGGAGGTATGACCATCAGGATCCATCGTCGCGTGCGCTGCAAAACAAGTGGGGAATGTCGATCGACCTGAACTCCTGCGTCGGTTGCAATGCCTGCGTCGTTAGCTGCTACGCGGAGAACAATATTCCCGTCGTAGGCCGTGAGCAGGTCAAGATCGGCCGCATCATGCAGTGGATTCGTATCGATACGTACTTCGAAGGCGATCTTCACGCACCACAGGCGTTCTTCCAGCCAATGCTTTGCCAGCACTGCGAATCGGCCGGATGTGAGCAGGTGTGTCCGGTGGGTGCGACGATCCACTCGCCCGAAGGCCTCAATGTAATGGTGTACAACCGCTGTGTGGGCACGCGGTACTGCTCGAACAATTGCATCTACAAGGTGCGTAAATTCAACTTCCTGTTGTACTCGGACTACGACACTGAAAGCCTCAAGTTCATGCGCAATCCTGACGTCACGGTGCGTTCGCGCGGCGTGATGGAAAAGTGCAGCTACTGCGTGCAGCGCATCCAGGAGGCGAAGATCGAGGCCGACAAGGAAAATCGTGCGATCCGTGATGGAGAGATCATCACGGCCTGCCAGCAGGCTTGCCCGACGGACGCGATCGTGTTCGGCAATATGAACGATCCGAACTCGAAGGTCTCGAAGCGAAAGGCGACAGAGCGCGATTACCAGGTGCTCGCCGATCTGAACTACCGTCCGCGCACCACGTACACGGCCGGCGTTATCAACCCGAACCCGGAGCTTGCTTAACATGGCGACCCAAGGTCCAATTCACGATCCGGAGACCGTGCACGACCCGATGATCGACCCGCGAACGGGCGAGTATGCGGTCATCGCGCCAGGGCACAACTTCAGGAGCGTCACCCAGAAAATCGCGGGGATTGTGCTCACCGGGAGCACGCCCTGGGCATGGTGGGGCGGCTTCTTCTTTGCCGCCACGGTTGCGCTCGGAGTTGTCATCGGCGTCACGTGGCTATTCCTGAAGGGCGTTGGCATCTGGGGCGTCACGATTCCTGGAGCCTGGGGATTCGCCATCATTAACTTCGTCTGGTGGATCGGTATCGGTCACGCCGGAACGCTCATTTCAGCCATTTTGTTGCTCTTCAAGCAAGGCTGGCGTAACTCGATCAACCGCTTCGCCGAGGCGATGACGATCTTCGCCGTGTGCTGCGCCGGTATGTTCCCGTTGCTGCATATCGGCCGTCCGTGGCTTGGATACTGGCTCTTCCCGTATCCGAACACGATGAACGTGTGGCCGCAGTTCCGCAGCCCACTCGCGTGGGACGTCTTCGCGGTGTCAACGTACGCCACGATCTCGGTCGTGTTCTGGTATATCGGCATGGTGCCGGACTTCGGTACGTTGCGCGACCGCGCAAAGGCGCCGATTGCGAAGTACTTGTACGGTCTGCTGTCGCTGGGCTGGCGCGGATCGACGCGGCATTGGATCCGGTATGAGTCCGCTTCGCTCCTGCTGGCCGGTCTCTCGACGCCGCTGGTGCTGTCCGTGCACACAACCATCAGCTTCGACTTCGCTGTGGCGGCGATGGCGGGTTGGCATACGACTATCTTCCCGCCCTATTTCGTCGCCGGAGCTGTCTACTCTGGCTTCGCGATGGTGCTCACACTCGCGATACCGATTCGGAAGTTCTACCACCTGGAAGACCTGGTGACGCTTCGCCATCTCGACAACATGGCGAAGGTCATGCTGGTTACAGGCTCCATCGTCGCCTATGGGTACGGCATGGAAGTCTTCATGAGCTGGTACTCGGCGAGCCACTGGGAGTTCTTCATGATGTGGAACCGTATGTTTGGCCCGATGGGCTGGGCGTACTGGCTGCTCATCCTGACCAACATTGCAATTCCGCTAACGACCTTGTGGAGCAGGCGCCTGCGCGTGAGCCCGGGCTACCTGTTCTTCCTGAGCTTTGTGGTGAACATAGGCATGTGGTTCGAGCGCTTCGTCATCGTCGTGACCTCGCTCTACCGTGAATACCTGCCATCGAGCTGGGGAACTTACCGTGCCACGTTCTGGGACTACATCCTGTTCATCGGCACGTGGGGCTTCTTTACCACCTTGTTCCTGCTCTTCGCGCGGCTCGCTCCAATGATCCCGATGAGCGAGATCAAGATGATGCTGCCGCAGACCAAAGTGCGGCCCGGCGGGCAGCCCGCGGACCGCGTTGTTGAGGAGGCCCTCTGATGCCGGTGCGTGAAGGAATCTACGGTCTGCTGGCGGAGTTCAACACGCCGTCGGAGTTGGTGCACGCGACGGAGATGGCGCACCGCGCAGGGTATCGCCGCATGGAGTGCTATACACCCTACCCGGTGGAGGAAGCAGCCGAGGCTCTGCGCTTTCATAAGACGCGCGTTCCGCTCATCTGTCTCATCGGCGGCATCATGGGGCTGATAACGGGCTATGGCATGGAAGTCTGGGTTAACGTCTGGGGGTATCCGCTGAACATCCGCGCGATGCCACTATTCAGCTGGCCGGCCTTTGTGATTCCCGGCTACGAGTGGACCATCCTCTTCGCGGGTCTCTCGGCTGCCTTCGGGATGATTGCGCTGAATGGTCTACCGCAGCTTTATCATCCGCTGTTCAACGCTCCCAACTTCCGCGACGGCGCGACGACGGACAAGTTCTTCCTTTGCCTCGAGGCACACGACCCGCGATTCTCGGTTGCCGGGACCCGCGTGTTTCTCGAGCAGTTCAACCCGGTCTCTGTTGTGGAGGTCGACCACTAATGCAGAGATTCGAGATGCGAAAGACGAGACGCCAAGTGCTGGCTTCAGGCATTGAAAGAGCGGTACGAGTCACGGCCATCATCCTGTCGACCGGTGCGATGCTGGTGCTCGCCGGCTGCCGTCAGGATATGCAGGACGAGCCCAAGTTCTTCCCCCAGCGCGGCACCACGTTCTATCCGGACGGCCGGTCTGTGCGACCGCAGGTTGCAAATACGGTCGCGCGCAACCAGGGGAACGAGGATTCGTATTTTTATACGGGTCTGATCAATGGCAAAGAGGGAGACGGTCTGCCGATCGACCTGACGCCGGACACGATGGCACGCGGACAGGAGCGATTCAATGTCTACTGCACTCCGTGTCACTCACGCGTAGGGAACGGCGACGGCATGATCGTGCAGCGTGGTTATCGCCCGGCAGGCGATTTCCATACGGACCGGCTCCGCAGCGCACCACTCGGCCACTTCTTCGCGGTCATGACCAACGGCTATGGCGCCATGCCTGATTACGCTGCACAGATTACGCCGCAGGATCGCTGGGCTATCGCGGCCTACATCCGTGCGCTCCAGTTGAGCCAGAACGCGAAGCAGTCGGACGTTCCTGCCGGGGCGCATGTCGAAGATCTTCACCAGATTGCAAACGACCAGGGAATGCCTCCTGGCTTTGCAGACCCGTGGGGACTTCCGTCGACTGCTGTCTACGGAACACCCAACGGCCAGGACAACGGCATTCCGGGGCAGGGGACCACGACGGCCCCGGCGGGTTCGCAAACGCACGGGAACAGTACAGCGGCGCAGCCTTCCACGACTCGAAACTCTTCTGGGCCTCCGCTTGCAAAACCGGACGCGCAGGCGCCGGGCAGGTTGGCTGGACCGCAACATTAGGGAAGCAACGAACAGCGATCGAACGATGTTTCAGGACCACGAAGGCGAATGATCGATGGCATTTGAGAAAGAACATTTCGGAGCCGGCCCCACCCATGGCGAGGTGGCGCACCCACACCCGCGGCAGATGCCATCGGTATTGACCGCGCCGGATATCATCCTGCGCTGGCGCACCTATGCGCTGATTGCAGCAGTCGTGCTGGGTGTGCTATCGCTTCTGCTTTTCCTGTGGACTCCCGAGGGCCGGAATCATCTGCTTCGCTCGTACCTGATGGGCGTAATGATGTGCTTCAACTTCACGGGTGGCGCGCTGGCATTGCTGCTGGTCCAGTACCTGTCGGGAGGCAAGTGGGGCCATGTCCTCCGCCGTCCGCTGGAGGCGATGACCCGTACAATCTGGCTGATCGTCGTGATGATGCTCCCAGTGCTCTTCCTGATGAAGCACCTCTATCAGTGGGCTGCTTTCAGCACACCATCACAGACGTGGAACGCTTTCCAGTCGGGTCTCATTACGCAGGAGCAGGAGCTCTGCATCAATCTCAAGCACTCCATGCTGAGCCCTGTAAGCGCGTGGGTGCAGGCGATCTTGGTGCTAGGTTTCATGGCCATCGTGGTCACGCTGGTCAACAGCTGGACGCTTGAGAGCGACCGCGATCCGGCGGCCGGCACCTTCCTGAGCTTCGATCGCTGGCGGACACGGTTCGAAAATCTCTCCGGGCCGTCCTTGATGCTCTACGTGATCCTGATGACAGATTTCGTCATTGTGTTCGTCAAGTCGCTGGACGTGACATGGTACTCCTCGGTCTACGGTCTGCAGTTCCTCGTTGCTCAGGGATATGCAGTGCTGGCACTCGGCATCCTTACGCTTGTCCTGCTGTCGCGTTATGAGCCGATGAAGTCCATGTTCCGCATCACTGAACAGCACGATCTAGGCAAACTGGCCTTCGCGTTCACGATGCTCAATATCTACTTGACCTTTGCCGAGTTCCTGATCATCTACTCCGGCAACGTGCCGGATGAGATTCCCTGGTACCTGCATCGGATCCGCGGTGGCTGGTGGACGATCTGCACGCTCGACGTCGTCTGCCACTGGGTTATCCCGTTCGTTATCCTTCTGTCGCGTGACTTCAAGCGATCGAAGCGGCGCATGATTTGGCTGTGCGTGTTTATGATTGGCGCCCGTTTCATCGATATGTTCTGGCTGATTGAGCCGAACTTCAAGGACGCAGCGGGGAACCTGCATCTGGCCGGGAACTTCGGCATTCTCGCCTACATCACTGTGCCTCTCGCGGTTGTGGCGTTGTGGATGGTCGTTTACCTGACCGAACTGACACGCCGGCCACTGATCCACCTGAACGATCCCCATACGGAAGAGCTTCTGGAGCCTGAACATGCCCACTAGAGGACACGAAGGACACGATCCGGGCCGCCCGAATCCCACCGGGCCTCACCCTGTTCCCGCGGTGCGTGACCCTGATCACCCCGGCTACGAGGTCGAAGACGTCAATGTTGGCGGCATCATTACGTTTGTCGCCGGCCTCTCTGGCTTCCTTGTTATCTTCTTTGTCTTTTGCTTCTTCATGGGCAAGGCCATTAATTACACGCTCGCGAAGCGGGACGGCCCGGCCGACAAATGGCATTCCGGCCAGAACGAGATTGGCGCCACTCCGCGTGGAGAGAAGCGCGAGGACCTGACCTCCAATGCTGTTATGGAGCAGCGGCAGCTCGCGCAAATGACACAGACCTTCCCGACTCCCCGCCTTGAGATGGACGACGGTGACCAGGACATCGCAGATCTTCATGCACGCGAGGATCTGTTGCTGAACTATTACAGCAGCTCGGCTGACCTGCCCGCCGGCACGATTCGAATTCCGATATCGCGGGCCATGCAACTCGTCGTGCAGCAAGGACTTCCCAAGCCGCCGTCCGCTGCACAACCCGGACCGCTGATGGCTGGTGAGACACAACCCACAGTGCAGGCCCCCCTCACCGATGGTTTCGCGCGTACCGGATATGAGCTCGACACCATCGAGGCGCGAGAGCAGAAGAATGAGTTTAACCGCGCTGAGGCGCACCACGAGTAAGCGCGCTTAGAATTAATCACGAGGACCCCTTGATTCGATCTACCCCAAACCGCAACTGCTGCCGCCTCCTCCCGGGGCTGGCTGTCGTTGCCCTAACTTTAGGGCTGGCGGTTGCACCGTTGTGTGCACAGGTATCGAGCTATGGTGATAAGGCGGAAGGCACAAACGTAGGCGATCAACTGCCGAAAGTGCTGCAAGGCGCAAAGATTCAGCAACATCTGAACGCGCAGCTTCCTCTCGGCGCCACGTTCACAGACGATCATGGGAATCCCGTCACCCTCGGCCGGTATTTCGATGGCAAACATCCAGTGCTTCTTTCGGCGGTTTATTACAACTGTCCGATGCTCTGCTCGGAGGAGCTAGACGGCATCACGAGCTCGCTTGAGATGGTGCATCTTACGCCGGGCAAAGACTTCCAGGTCGTTGTCATCAGTATCGATCCGACCGAGACATCGCAGCTGGCAGCGCGGCGAAAGGACTTCTACCTCCGTCGCTATGGTCGACCGGAGACCACGAACGGCTGGCATTTCCTCGTTGGGCAGGAACCCAGCATCCGAGCTCTTACCGATGCGATCGGATTTGGCTACGTTCGAGTGCCCGGACCAGACGGTAAGCTCACTCAATTTGCGCATGCCAGCTCGATCGAGCTGGCGACACCTCAAGGTCGAGTGGCGCAGTACTACCTTGGCGTCGAGTACTCGCCGAAGGACATCCTTCTGGGATTGATTGACGCCTCGGATAACAAGATCGGCTCGCCCGTTGCCAATATCCTCACCTATTGCTATCACTACGATCCGCAGATCAACAGGCACTCTCTGATCGTTGCGCGGGTTGTTCAGCTGGGCGGCATGGTGACGGTTGCGAGCCTCGGCGGATTTATGTTTCTGATGTTTCGGCGAGACAAGGAACTGAGCCGCAAACTCGGCAGCGTGCCAAATTGGCATGATGACAACTGGCGGAACGGATAAGGCAAACGATGGGTATTAGTCCAGTCCTGTGGCAATTTCTGATCAAGTGGCTGCATAGCTCGGCGCTCTTTCCGGCCGAAGCATCCACCATCGCACCCTATACGGATGCGCTGTATTTCTTCCTGGTCGCGATTTCTGTTTTCGGGCTGGTCTTCGTGGCCATCCTGGTCTTCTACTTCTCTCTGCGGTATCGCCGCGACAAGCATCCCGTGGCTATTCAAGTCGAGGGTTCGACGATCCTCGAAGCTACATGGACCATCATTCCGCTGGCGTTATTCCTTGTCACCTTCGTGTGGGGAGGCCTGTTGTATTTCCGGATCTACGATCCTCCACCGAATGCGATGAACATCTATGTGGTAGGAAAACAGTGGATGTGGAAGGCCGAGCACCCGGGCGGCCAGCACGAAATCAATGCATTGCACATTCCAGTTGGACAGCCGATCCAGTTGACGATGATCTCGCAGGACGTCTTCCACAGCTTCTCAATCCCGGACTTTCGCGTGAAGCGCGAGGTCATCCCGGGCCGTTACTCCACAGTCTGGTTTCAGGCCACGGATCCGGGAACGTATCACATCTTTTGCACGCAGTATTGCGGAACCCTGCACTCGGGCATGATCGGTGAAGTGACCGCGATGGACCCAGGCGACTACAAGAAATGGCTGGACCAGTCCAACTCAGGCATGAGCCTGGCGCAGAACGGCGAGCGCCTCTTCGCGTCCATGGGATGCAACGCCTGCCACTCCGGCAATGCTTCGGCCCGCGGCCCGAATCTCGCAGGTGTCTATGGATCGAAGCTCACGCTGACTGATGGGAGCCAAGTCCTTGTCAACGACGCGTATCTGCGCGACGCGATTCTGAATCCCTCGCAGCATGTTACGGCTGGTTTCGCTCCGATCATGCCCACATATCAGGGGCAGATCAGTGAAGACGGTCTTATAGATATCGTCGAATTCATCAAGCAATTGCAATCCAACTACCGCATCCAGCAGACCTTCGTCACAGCGGACTCGAACCAGGCCTCGCCTGTTACGCCCGCAGTCGGCACCAACCAGGACTCGGTGAAGCCATGAGCAGCACAGCAACCATCGTCTCTCTACCCGATCAGGCCACGGCAAGACTGCCGAAGGTCAGCTATCTCAACAAAGAGCACGGCCTGTTGAGCTGGCTGCTGACCGGCGATCATAAGCGGATCGCGATGCTTTACCTGATCTCGATCACTTTCTTTTTCTTTATCGGAGGAGCGTTTGCCGGCCTGATCCGACTCGAGTTGCTGACGCCCCAACCCGATCTCGTGGCGGCCGATACCTACAACAAGTTCTTCACGATGCACGGCATCATCATGGTGTTCCTGTTCCTGGTGCCGTCGGTGCCGGCAACGATCGGGAACTTCCTGATCCCGATCATGGTCGGAGCGAAAGACCTTGCCTTTCCGAAGATCAATTTGCTGAGCTGGTATTTGTATGTTGTTGGCGGCATCATGTTGCTCGCCGCGCTAGTGCTCGGTGGCGTGGATACCGGTTGGACCTTCACCACCCCGCTCTCGACGCATTACCTGAACACGCACGTCATTACAGCGGCGCTGGCTATCTTTGTGGCTGGGTTCAGCTCGATCTTCACCGGTCTGAACTTCATCGTGACGATCCACCGCATGCGCTGCCCGGGCATGACGTGGTTCCGGCTGCCACTTTTCGTGTGGTCGAATTACGCAGCCTCGCTGCTGATGGTATTGGGTACGCCGGTTCTGGCGATCACCCTGGTTCTCGTGCTGCTAGAGCGCGTCTTCGGAATCGGCGTTTTCGATCCGACCAAAGGCGGCGATCCGCTGCTGTTTCAGCATCTGTTCTGGTTCTACTCCCATCCGGCTGTGTACATCATGATCTTGCCGGGCATGGGCGTTATCTCGGAGACGATCTCCACGTTCAGCCGAAAGCGCGTGTTTGGCTACACGGCCGTCGCCTTCAGCTCGGTCGCAATCGCGCTGTTCGGGTTCTTCGTTTGGGCACACCACATGTTCATCATGGGGATCTCGAACTACTCGGCGCTGGTGTTTTCACTGCTGACGATGCTCGTAGCGGTGCCCTCGGCGATCAAGGTCTTCAACTGGGCATTCACCCTGCAGAAGGGCTCGATCACCTTCGAGACCCCCATGCTCTACTCCTTCGGCTTCCTGGGCCTGTTCACCATTGGCGGACTGACGGGTGTCTTTCTCGGCTCGCTGGGCATGGACATCCACCTGACAGAGACCTACTTTATCGTCGCCCACTTCCACTTCGTGATGGTCGGCGGCATGCTTATGGCATTCCTGGCAGGCGTGCACTTCTGGTGGCCGAAGATGACGGGCCGCATGTATCCGGAGTCGCTATCCAAGCTTGCGGCAGTCACGACCTTTATCGGGTTCATCCTCACCTTCATGCCGCAGTTCATCCTTGGATATCTCGGCATGCCACGCCGCTATCATGCCTATCCGCCTGAGTACCAGGTGCTCAACGTCCTTTCGACGGCAGGTGCGACAGTGCTCGGAGTGGGATACATGCTGCCTCTCCTCTACCTCGCCTGGTCCCTGAAGTACGGCGCCATCGCGGGTGACAACCCGTGGCAAGCAACCGGCCTCGAGTGGCAGATACAATCCCCGCCGCTGACGGAAAACTTCATCGAGATTCCAATCATGGATCACGAAGCCTATGACTATGAGTGGCTCGAGCAAAAGCAGAGGAATGAGGTGACGACCGTTGGATAACATCGTCGCGACCGAGCATCCATACACGCACGAGACAGCGGTCCATGCAGAGCACGCGCATGTCTCGCTGCCGCAGCACCGTCATCACTTTGAGACGGTCGAGCAGCAGCGCGAGGCGGGAAGCTTTGGGATGTGGCTGTTCCTGCTTACCGAAATCATGTTCTTCGGAGGCCTCTTCTTTTCGTACCTCCTCTATCGCAACTGGTACTACGATGCGTTCTTCACGGCGTCGAATCAGCTCAGCATTCCCTTGGGTACCGCCAATACCGCGATCCTGATCACGTCAGGCTTCTTTATGGCTCTCGCGGTGTGGTGTGCTGAGGTGCGCAAGAAGGACATGCTGGTTTGGACCTTGATTCTGACCACGGTCTTCGGCATTGCGTTCATATGTATTAAGGGAGTTGAGTGGCACGCCGAGTGGGTACATCACCACATCCCGGGCGCGCACTATGACATCTCCGAATATGTAAACCCGGCAGCTTTCGGGATTCACGAAAAACCCTTGGCGCCCGATATGGCGCAGCGCACGCAGATCTTTTTCTTCCTCTACTTCGGGATGACGGGCATGCACGCTCTGCACATGATCATCGGTATTGCCCTGCTCTTTTGGCTTATCTGGCGTGCGCGAAGAGGCGAATTCAGTGCCGGGTATGTCGCGCCGATCGAAAATTTCGGTCTGTATTGGCACTTCGTCGATATCGTTTGGCTATTCCTGTTCCCGCTGCTTTATCTGATCAACCGGCACCCGCTTCACTAAGCCGCTCCACCTAGATCGAAGGAAGGTTCGATGGCTGAGACCGCTCACCACCACGACGCCGAAGCTCAAGATCCGACAAACGTCACCAACCCGGAACATGGGTCGCACCATATCGTCACTCCGGGCGTGTATGCGCTGGTGTTCGGGACATTGCTTCTCTTTACCGCAATCACCGTAATCGCGGCGTTCATCGATCTGAGCTGGGCGAATCCGGTGATTGCGCTGTTCATCGCATGCCTTAAGGCAACCATCGTGATCCTGTTCTTCATGCACGTAAAGTACCAGTCGCGGCTGATCAAGATAACGATCGCCTCTGGTTTCTTCATATTCCTTGCTCTGATCGTCATGACGCTCAGCGATTACATGAGCCGTTCCTGGGGCCTCTGGTAATCGGGAAACTGCACGTAGCTGGAATCTGAAACGCGCTCCGCAGGCTAGATGCCCGGAGCGTCTTTCTTTTCGCTGCGGAGGATTTGCCGTAAAAAGCCCATCCATGTGGCAGCTTCGTCCTGCGTTTTGCCTAAATGCATCGCAAGCTGCCGTACCACGTGCTCTCGTGCGTTGGCCGGAAACCGCCGCGAATAGCCGGTCTGGTCCATGGCTTCGATGAGCAGATGGGTGAGCCGCTCGCGGGTATCTGCCGTCACACGCGCTTCACCAATAGCGGGGAGCTCTCTGGCATTCTCGAAGCCACCGCGCACCAGCTCGTAAAGGCATACCGCGACCGACTGCCCCAGGTTCATCGAGAGGTGTCGGGCCTCTGCAGGAGCGAACATTGGAATCGTAATGAGCACCTGACAATGGCTGAGTTGATCGTTCGTCAGGCCAGTTTTCTCGGAGCCGAAGAGCAGCGCGACCCGTGCATTCGGGCTCGACAGCTCCTCCAGAAGCAAAGGCGCCGCCTCGGCAAGCGCAAGCACTTGTCGTTCTACCTGGCGTCCACCGATTGCGGTTGTTCCGACGACAAGTGTGCAGTCGGCGATCGCTTCTGATACAGAACCAAAAGCGCGCGCGGTTCGCATGATTTCCGCTGCTCCGACCGCCGACCTTGTTGACTCAAGCTGAGCGGCCTCGAACGGGACCGCATACTCATTCACGAACCGCAGATCGGAGAAGCCGAAGTCGCGCATCGCACGTGCGGCTGCGCCGATATTGGATGGATTGCGAGCCCCTACGAGGCCAACCGTCAATCGTGCCCGCATGACTGTCGAAACCATGTTTCGATTCTAGTGAGTCTATGGGCACATCCGTCCAAGCGGCGGAGCGATCTGATAAAGAGAACGGCTGACCCGAAGGTCAGCCGCTCGTCTTAAGACGAAGAGAGGGTTTAGAGTCCCTTGCCGTCCCGGTTATTGTTATGGTTCTCCTGATGAATCTGTCGGGAGGCCTTATTCTGTTCGCGATTCATCTGTTGCCGTTGCTGCTGGTTGAGCCCTCCACCATTCGCGGTGCGGTCATTGTGAGCCTGGCGGCCTATGTTTGCCTGCGAACCCTGCGCTCGTGCCGCTTCGCCGGAGGTCATCTGTCCGTCGCGCTCACCGTTGGCAATCCGCTGCTCCTGGTTCGCTTCACGCTGATTCACCTCATTCGAGCCGACGGTATTCGCGTTGTGGTTATCGCGATAGATCTGACGCGACGCCGCATTCTGCTCACCGTTGATCTGCTGGCGCTCCTGGTTCGTCAGCGTGCCGCCATTCGCCATCCGGTCGTTATGGACCTGCTGGTCGATATTGGCCTGCGTGTGTTCGGCGCGCGCCGCCTCGCCTGAGGTCATCTGCCCGTCGCGGAGCCCGTTCGCGATGCGCTGGTCCTGGTTCGCCTCACGCTGATTCGGACGTGCTGCCAACCCGGGATTGTTCGGATGATCGTGGAACGCGCTCACTGAAGCCGCAGCCGATACCGTCGGCCGTCCATGGTTGAAGCTGGCCCATTGCGAGCGATTCTGCGCAGCGAAGCTCTCGTGGCTCAGCTGGTTGCCGGTCGGCTGGAAGTGTTGTTCATGCATCGCAGCCATCTCGAAGGAAGTGGGGCGAACCTGTATGCCACCCCTGCCGCCGTTGAACGCCACAGTCGAATGATTCTCGACGGCGACATTCCGGACATAAACGTTCGTGACATGGACGACATCGATGTTTGCCACTGCCCGGTTATAGAAGAACGCGCCTCCGCGCCATTCGCCGCCGAAGAAGCCAACGCCTGTGTAGCCGAAGCCGTAGTTGATGCCGCCGTAGAAGCCTACATGCGGGCCCCAGTAACCAGCGTGGTAGACGTACGCGCCACCCTCCCAGCCCCACCATGCCGGCGTCCACAGGACGCCAACTGCAGGCGGCTGGACCCACACACCTGGCACCCAGTAATACCCGTCAGGACCGTATGCCCAGTAGCCGGGCGTCCAAAGATAGCCAGGGCCCGGGCAAATCGGTTGAGCGTAAACCGGCAGCGCCGGCGGCGCGAAGTTTACCGAGATAATCACAGCTGCATGAGCGCTGGTTCCGGGCAGGGCTGCAAATGGAATTGCCAGTGCGGCCCCCATCAGCAGTTTAGAGACGATCTTGCGTGTATTCATTTGGTCTCCGTGAGCGGATCAAATCGCGTCGATCACGCCTACACGTTCCCCTTATACCCGGATATCCGGCCTATGTTGCTCACACGAAGCAGATCAATAACGTGTCTCTTTTGGGGCATAGGCAATGGCGAAACTGTAACCTTGATTGGGAATGTCGATAGGCGACCGAACTGCCTGGTATGCACAATTCCTCAAAATGCCCCGCCGCACCACCCAAATAGACTGAAACGACAGCAATAGATGGCCGACAACTTCGCACAAACCGTCAAGCAGCAGACAGACATCGTGCGCATCGTCGGCGAGTACATCAAGCTGCGGAAGTCCGGTGCGAACTGGTCCGCCCTATGCCCGTTCCACAAGGAAAAGTCCGGCTCCTTCTACCTCTATCCCGGGACCGCAAGCTATTACTGCTTTGGCTGCCACGAGCACGGCGATGTCTTCACCTTCGTGATGAAGATGGACAACGTCAGCTTTCCCGAGGCAGTGCGCTCAGTTGCCACGAAGATGGGAATCCCGCTGCCTCAGCGCGAGTTCTCCTCCGCGCATGACGCACGTGAGGCAGGCCTGCGCAAACAGCTTCTCGAAATTCATGAAGCGGCAACACAGTATTTTCAACAAAACCTGCATTCGCCGGAGGCCGCACGAGCACGCGAATACATGAGCTCGCGTGGCATTACGCCGGAGACGGTCAAGACCTTCCGCCTCGGGTATGCCCCCGAGAGTTTCAACGATATGCGTGACCGCCTCGGGAAATTCTTCAGCGAAGAGGTGCTGCGTGCGAGCGGCCTCTTCAGCTCGAAGGAGCGTGACGACGGCTCCTCTGGACCGCTGTACGCGCGTTTTCGGAAGCGAATCACATTCCCGATCTGCAATGAGCAGGGAAAGCCAATTGCCTTTACCGCCCGATTGCTCGATGCTGCCGACGAAAAGTCCGGTCCGAAGTATCTGAACTCACCTGAGACTCCGCTCTATACGAAGAGCCAGGTCCTCTTCAATTTGGACAAAGCGAAGGCTGGAATCAAAGCGAAAGATGCCGCCTTGCTCGTCGAAGGCCAGATGGATTGCATCTCGTTGTTCATGCAGGGAATAGATAACGTCATCGCAACGAGCGGAACAGCCTTCGGCGAACATCAGTCGCGTATGCTTGCCCGCTTCACAAAAAAGGTCTGGCTCAACTTCGACCCTGATTCGGCTGGTCAAAACGCAGCCGAGAAGACCCTCGGCCTTCTTGTAGAAGACGGGTTCGAGGTGCGCGTGATCACGCTCGAAGGCGGGCTCGATCCCGATGGATTTGTGCGTGAACATGGCATTCAGGCATACGCCGAGGCTGTCCGTGGCGCTGCTCGTTACTCTGACTTCCTGATTACACGCGCGCAAAATGAATTTCCGCAGAGAACACCTGAAGCGAAGGTAAAGGCACTGAACTTTCTTCTGCCGCACATTCGCCGCATTCCGAACGCGATCGTGCGCAACGAGTTCGCGACCAACGCCGCGCAGAAGCTCGGCATCGAGAGCTCACTCGTAATGCAGGAGCTGAAACAGGCCGCGCAGCAGCGTCTGGAAAGCGTTCGTGCGGCTCAGCCGCGCGCCGTCACTGAGGTCGAGCGCATTCTGCTTTCCGCGCTCATCCTGCCCGAAGCCGATTCAGCGCGGGCGCTTGCGGCTGAGACACTCGCGGCCAACCCGGGATGGTACAGCGAACTCTCCACGGCGCCCGTGATCGAGGTTCTGACCAACGCACCTCCGCCAGACAATCCGTTCGATGCCGCGCCGGACGCAAGTTCACGCGCACTGTTGGCCGCCGCGCTCCACGCATCCTCTGAGCTTCCTGAATCAGATAACGACCGCCAAAGCCTTACCGAGCGAGTTCGAGGCGCTCTTCAGACCCTCCAGGAGCGCTATTGGGATCGGCGCGGCCGCGAGCTGCGCGCCGCTATGAGCGAGGCGCAACGTCGTGGCGACGAGCAGATGCTTCAGCGTCTCATGCAGGAGAAGATTGCTCTCGACCGCGAGCGAAGGCAGCGATCCTAGCTTTACCAATGGGTTGCTAAAATCCTCACATGGCCAGCCCGATCCGATTTTCGGTGGGAATTCCGACTCGCAATCAGGCTGGCTATCTTCGGCAGACGCTGGATTCGCTGCTCGCGCAGACCAGGCCGCCCGACGAGATCGTCGTTTCCGACCACCAGAGCACAGACGAAACTCCGGCGGTCCTCGCGGAATATGCTGCAAAACATCCGGACCTCATTCGAGTGGTCCAGCCGCCTGCTGGCTCGAATCTCACTGCACAGTACAACTTCACGCTTTCATCGCAGACGGGCGACTGGATAACTCTCCTTTCCAGTGACGACCTCGCCCTCCCAAACTTCTGTGCGTGTTTCGTGCAGGCCGCCGAGCAGCATCCTGAAGCTGCGTTGATCCGAGCACCATGGCAAAACATTGATGCCTCGGGGAACGTTCTTTCGCACGATTACCTGCTCAGCGTCCCGAGAGTGCAGCATGCGCCCGCGACGCTTCTCTCGCAACGCTTTGGCCCGAAGGTCAGCTTTGCGGCTTTCGCAATCCGGCGCGATGCTTACATTGCATCCGGCCCGATTCCTCGTGATCTCGAATCATTGGCAGATTGGGCTCTGTTTCTTCAACTCACTCCGTTCGGAGACTTCATTCGCACGTCGGAGATCGTCAGTGGTTATCGAGTCGGGCACGAGGGCAATCGCTTTCGTGCGCGCGCTCCCATGTGGCTCCGTGACGAGCTGCGGATTTTCAGTCAAGTCATGCCGCTCGCGGCAGACCGTCTGAAGCTGCAGGATCGCAAGTGGATTGCGGACGCAAGCCGCGCCAACCTTCGACGCTATCTCGCCGCAGCGTGCAGCGAACTTCCGGTGGAAGATCGAGCGCTGCTCGTGCCGGACCTGATGTCCTGGGCCAAATCCAATGGCCAAGTCCCTCTGGTTGACCGTTTCGCGCGCGGCGAGTCGATCCGTCCCAGGGTCACCATATTGTCCTTCGCACGCGGACTCCTTCGCCCGCTCGCTCACCGCCTCGCCCACAGCGCGGCGAACCGGTAAGCGCATGGACAGCGGAACTCGCCGGCGGCTGGTGTTGGGCTTCATCTCGAACTGGGTCAGCCGCCTCGCCGGCACCATCATCCAGCTCATCCAGGTTCCCGTCTTTCTGCACTTCTGGGACAAGACGCTCTATGGCGAGTGGCTCATCATCATCGCCATTCCGAGTTACCTCACCTTCTCCAGCATCGGCTTTGGCTCGGTCGCAGGCAACGAGATGACCATGCTGATGGCGCGCGGCGAGCAGGAAGAGGCTCTGCGCGTCTTTCAAAGCTGTTGGTGGTTCATCATTGGCGTCTGTTCGATCGTAGTGATTGCCTTGGCTGCGGCCCTGTACTATCTGCCCATTGGACAATGGCTGAAGCTGCACCTCATCACGCCGGACGACGCAAAATGGATCTTCTTCTATCTGGGCTGCGCAACCTTGTTCGGCCAGCTTGAGCAGCTTGTCCAGTCGTCATACACCTGCGTCGGACGATATCCCTACGGCACATTCATCAAGAGCTGCCTTTCCCTCATTGCCTTCGCCGTGATGCTGGTGCCCGTCATCATGGGGCGCGGAGCACGCGCGACCGCACTCTGGTTCGCCGTTGCGAACGCCGCCGGAACGGTCATTCTCTGCATCATGGCGCGCCGCGATATCCCATGGCTGCGGTACGGCTGGTCGCACGCGAAGTTCTCCGAGATCCGTCGGCTCGCAGCACCAGCAGTGGCATTCATGGGCTTTCCCATCGGCAACGCACTCAATCTTCAAGGCACGCTTCTAGCCGTGCAGTATGCTCTTGGACCGGACGACGTCGTCAACTTCGGCACCGCACGAACTGTCTCACGCGTGGCGCTACAGATGGTCCAGATGGTCAACAGCACATTCTGGCCGGAGCTCTCAAGCTCCTACGGTGCGCGCAACTTCGAGCTCGTGCGCACGCTCCATCGTCGCGCCTGCCAGGTGGCTCTTGTAATCGCGGTGGCTCTGATCATGGCGATGATGACCATCGGACCATGGTTCCTCACTCATTGGACGGCGCACAAGGTCCCACCAAGCCCACGGCTGCTTTTCCTGCTACTGCTCAGCGTGCTCTTCTACTCGCTCTGGTCGACGAGCTCCACCTTGATCGCAGCCATCAATCAGCACCGCAAGCTGGCCGCGTACTATATCGCCGCAACCGGCGTCACGCTCGTTGTGACCTACTTCATGGCACGCCTCTACGGCCTGCTCGGGGCTGCGGGGTCTTTGATCCTCTCCGAAATCATCATGGACACCTACGTCCTGCCGACGAGTCTTCGGCTCTCGCATGACACCTGGGGAGGCTTTTTCCGTTCGCTCTGGCACGTCCCAAATGCGTTGCGCCCGCGTGCGCTTCTCGCGCGTTTGCGCCGCACGGGGGAGCCCGAGACGCCCCACCCCGAGCCGGATGCCTAACAGACGGCGATTCCAAGTATCATTTCAGCCAACGATATGAATAGAAAATTCGTCGCCGCTCTGTTGGTCTCTTCAGCCATTTCCCTCCACGCACAGCGAACCTATACGGCCCAGGATTATTCGCAGGCCGAGCGTTGGATGGGCTACAACGTGAACCCGCTGGTGGATCACACCGTGAGCGACGTGAAGTATCTCACCGACGGGCGCGTTTTCTTCCGTGACCCGTCTGCTGGCAACGTTGCTTTCCGGATCGCCGACGCGCGCACAGGCAAGGTAGATCTCGCCTTCGACACGAAAAAGCTCGCAGCTGCTCTGAGCAAAGCGAGCGGGCGTGAGATCGACGCCGCCCATCTGCGCATCGACGATTACACACCCGAGGCAAAAGGATTTGCGGTGACCGTGCGTTCGCAGAATTTTCATTGCACCGCCAACGCAGAGAGCTGCACTTTGGAAGCTCCTCCGCAGCCCGTCCAGCACCCTGAACAGAAACCAAACGCCCAGCCACCCGCGGGCGTCAGTTCCACGCAAACCGGGAACGCGCAGATGAACGCGCGCCCGAAGCCGCCTCAGGCGACGTCTACCAGGCCTACGCGCCCCGGCCGCAGCCGCGCTCCATTTGATGTGTCCCCTGACAAGAAGCTCGCGGCGTTCATTCGCGACAACAATCTCTGGGTTCGGGTTGAGGCCACCGGCGAAGAGCGGCAGCTCACCACGGACGGCGTGAAGGATTACGGCTACGCCACTGACAACGCCGGGTGGACACATTCCGATGCGCCGATCCTCATCTGGTCGCCCGACTCCAAAAAAATCGCAACGTTTCAACAGGATCAACGCAAGGACGGCATGATGTACCTCGTGTCCGTCACCAACCGTCACCCGACGCTCGAGGCCTGGCGCTATCCGCTCCTCGGCGACAAGGACATCACCAAGATTGAGCGCGTCATCATCGACGTGGACAGCGGCAAGATGGTTCGCCTCAAGATGCCGCCCGACGAACACCGCAGCACACTCTGCGACGATGTCAGCTGTCGCGGCGGCTCCGGCTGGGATGATGTGAAGTTTTCCCCCGACACCAAAACGCTCGCGTTCGTCTCCACCTCGCGCGATCACAAAGACGAGTGGTTCCGTGTCGCGAATACCGAAACCGGCGAAGTCCGGACCATCTACCACGAGCACGTGCCCACCTATTACGAGTCCGGTCAGGGCAAAGTGAACTGGTTCTACCTGCCCGCCTCCAATGAATTTCTCTGGTACTCGGAGCGCAGCGATTGGGGCCAGATGTATCTCTATGACCTCACTACCGGTCAGCTAAAGAACCAGATCACGCATGGCGATGGCCCCGTTACGCAAGTCCTTAACGTTGACGAGAAGAACCGCGTCCTCTACTTCCTCGCAACCGGTAAAGAGAAGGGTCAGGATCCATATTTCACGCACTACTATCGCGTGAACTTCGACGGCTCAAACCAGCAACTGCTGACGCCCGAAAACGCAGATCACGCGATTACACCCTCTCCCGACGGTGCATCCTTCGTCGACGTCTACTCCACTCGCGAGACACCCGAGACCGCTGTCCTTCGCGACAATACCGGGAAGCTCATCGCCACTCTCGCGCATCAGGACATCTCGAAGCTATTGGCCGCGGGCTGGAAGCCGCCGACACCGATCACCGTGAACGCGCGTGACGGCAAGACGCCGCTCTATGGATTCCTCTGGAAGCCAACCAATTTCGACGCCTCGAAGAAGTATCCGATCGTCGACTACGTCTATCCCGGACCACAGATCGGCTCCTGCGGTTCGCGCAGCTTCTTGCCTGCGAGCAACGACGATCAGGCACTCGCCGATCTCGGCTTCGTCGTCGTCTGCATCGATGGCATGGGCACTCCATTCCGCAGCAAGAGCTTCCACGACGTGCATGCGGACACGCCTGCGGAGATGGGCGAGGCCACCATTCCGGACCAGGTTGCCGGCATCAAGCAACTCGCAGCCGAAAATCCCTGGATTGATATCAACCGCGTCGGCATCTGGGGTCACTCCGGCGGGGGCAACGCCACGGCTTCAGCGATGTTCCACTACCCCGACTTCTTCAAGGTCGGCTGGTCCGAAAGCGGTAACCATGACAACCGCGACTACGAGGACGACTGGGACGAGAAGTACGCCGGCCTTGAGGTCATTGGACCGAACGGCGAGGACAACTACGAGGCGCAAGCCAACCAGAACTACGCGGGCAATCTGAAAGGCCATCTGATGCTCGTGCACGGCACGATGGATGACAACGTCCCGCCAACGAACACGCTAATGGTTGTGCAGGCGCTGATGAACGCGAATAAGAGCTTCGACATGCTCATGGTCCCGAACGCCCACCACGGCTATGGCGAGGAGTCGCAGTACATCATGCGCCGGCGCTGGGACTACTTCGTTCGCTATCTGGCCGGAGGCATCCCGCCTGAAAATTACCAGATGAAAAGCTACGACGACGTGATCCGCGCCATGTACGGTCCGAACGGAAACTAAACAGAAAGGGCAGCCGGCAATCGCAGGCTGCCCTTTCAATCTTTAGCCGCCCGGGTTAGCTCACAAGCAGCAGGAGCGCCACGCAAAACGCTGCCGCCCACCGCACCGCGTCGCTCGAAAAACATCTCATGCTGCACCCCTTCCCATGAGATGCGGCAGAGTTGAATTCGTTACCAACTGCAGGCAAATTTCCCGCCGGGTACATACATTTATTCCCCACTCCATCGATTTTGTTCGCGCATTCATCTATCTAACTTCAACCGTGCAAGTACTTCCGCAGGTGTGTAGCCAGCCTGTCGCAGCGCGCGCAGACTCAGGGCGTCATGCCGCTTCGCGAGCCGCACACCGGCTTCGTCTCGCATCAATTCGCAATGAAAGTAGCGCGGCGTCGACAGCCCTAGCGCCCGCTGCAAAACGATCTGCCGAGCCGTCGATCGCAGCAGATCGCGGCCGCGAACCACTTCCGTAATCCCCATCGCCGCATCATCGACCACGCAGGCAAGCTGATAACTCGGAAGCCCATCCTTTCTCCACACCACAAAGTCACCGAAATCCACGCCATTTCCACACCCGGCCCTGAAGCTTTGCGGCCCCGCCTGGCCATCAACGAAGCTGATAGCCTCACCATCCGGCACGCGAAACCGGTAGTTCGTGTCCGGCCGAAGCTCGGTTTCCACATTGGTTGCGGCAGGCCGGCATCGCCCGCTATAAACAGGTTCGTCATCGTCGTCATGTGGCGCCTGGACGGCCTGTTGCAAGTCCTTACGGCTACACTGGCACGCGTAGACGAACCCACCGCGTACCAGCTGCTCCATGGCGCCGCGGTAGACGTGCAGACGCTCACTCTGCCGCATCTCAGCGTCCCACCTTATTCCCAGCCAGTGCAGGTCCTCGCGCATCGCTTCGGCGAACTCCTCGCGCGATCGCTGCGGGTCGAGATCCTCATCGCGCAGCCACAAGATCCCATCGGCCGCGCGAGCGCGTTGCGCCGCAATCCAGAAGGTGCGGGCGTGCCCCAAATGCAGCAATCCCGTCGGAGAGGGCGCCAGCCTGCCTGCATAGCGTGCGTCCATAGCACTCTCATGATGCCAGACGCCAATCGCCTTTCTCGCTACTTGGAAGTAAGCGCCGTAATCACCGAAGCGCCATGCGGGCTGCCCAGTCCCGTGCACGCGTCCCAGCCCGGACCTGCGCTGAACGCACCATTGTTTCCACTCGTAATATCTCGAAACGCACTCTTGGCAGCATAGAGCGCTGGATTCGCGAAGCCCACGTCCTGCCCGTTCGCCGCGTTCGCCAGCGCTATCAACCCCGCCCAAAGCGGCGCGACTGCACTCGTGCCTCCAATCGTTGTTGTCTCGCCGTCAACGCGAACGGTATATCCGGTGGAAGGGTCCGCATCACCTGCCACATCCGGCACGCCACGCCCTCCGGCACTCGTCGGCGCGGCCGGCACGTTGCTGTTCGATTGCCACGTAGGAAGGCCAAACAACGCGCTCACACCGCCGCCCGTCGCGCCCTCGTTCGACGAGAGGTCATTCCACACGACCTCGCTCGTCACGGTCGTCCCGCTGGCCACGAGCTTCGTTCCGCCGCACGCGAGCACAAAGGGGCTCGAAGCAGGGAAGTCCACGTGATTGCCTCCGCCCGAAACTCCATCCGTCGAGCCGTCATCCCCGCACGCCACCGTGATGGTCACGCCCACCGCGGCCGCCGCCTGGCACGCCTGATCCAGCGCAGTCACTGCCTGTTGCGTCCACGTGGACTCCGGCCCACCCCAACTGATCGACAGTACGCTCGGTTTGTTTGTCGAATCATGGACAGCCGTTGTAACTGCGTCGATGAACCCCTGATCCGTATTCGGTGCGAAGTACACAACGACATTCGCTCCCGGCGCCACTCCCGCCGATACCTCGATATCCAGCATTACTTCGCCGTCGGCGCCGTTCGGATCCCCAGGCGAATTCGTTCCTTTGTCTACAAAAACCGCAGTCACCTTCGGAGCGGGCACGCCAATGCTCTGGAAATACGCTGTAATGTCCGCCTGCTCATATCCGCCGCCAAGTTCAAGCAGCGCAATCGTCTGACCAGCCGCACTGGCATTCGCCGGAAAGCCATAAAACTGCGCAACCTGAACCGGTGTATAGCTCACGTTTCCGGCGCGTGGAGTGGCGATCCGATGATGCGACTTCGCCTGCGGCCTGTTGTCCAGGCCCAGCACCGCGACAACGTGGGGAGACAATTCCTCCGGAAGCGTGAGCTCACCTTCGCGCAGGCGAAACGTGCCCGCGTCCGTTACATGTCGCTGGAATGTGACACCGAAAGCTCGCTCCATTGCATCCCGGGAGCCAGTCAGTTGCAACGTTCGTCGCCCTCGCTCTTTCGGCGCGTCTACATTTAGCCCAAACTCCTGCGCGAAGCCGCGAACAACCTCTTCCGCCGTGTCATCCGCGCAGTGTTGTTGCGCAAACTGCTCCCGCGTTAGCCTCACGCTGGGATCGATCGGTGTCTTTGACGTTAGAACGACCGATACTGTGATCTGCTCCTCATCGGTCGCCTGCGATATAAACTCGCCTGCCCGCGACACGTCGAACGGTTCGCGAGCGCTGCCCTTCAGGGGAACTCGTCTCTGACTCGAAAAGTGTGAAGCTGGTGACATCGCGATCCTCCGGCCTGGGTGTCTCTTTGGATGCATCGCCGGAGGTTACGTAAGCAGCTACATGTATTCGACACCGTACTGCACCGGAATCTGCGTGAACGCGATCCGCGTAGGCGCACTGTCGCGCGCGGGCAGCATCCCAGCAAAGTGCACAGTCGAGTGGCCGAACTTCAGGTTCAGCTTGTCCATGGTCGCGGAGAGCTCATCCCGATGTCCTGGCTCTTCAAACAGCATCTTCGGCACCTCGCTATCTGGCAGCAGATTCCGCATTGTCACGCCCACAAAGAACGGCCGCTGATGCTCCGGTCCGTTTGGGCGCTCCCGCCATACGCCCTTTAAAGCATCCAGCAGTGTCAGCGTGTCCTGGCAGGGCCGGAATCTTGCCTCCATCGCCCAGCCAGAATGCTTAATGCCCGACGTGTGATGCTTCAGCTTCGCCGCTCGCGCAGCCTCTTCGCGGGTCAGCGCAAACTTCAGCGTCACTGCGAGTGTCGACGTATGAAAGTGTTCCATCCGCAGCCGCATTGCGGCCTTATGCAGCAGCCTATGCGCCACAGCCCACGCGCCCTCCTGCGTGCGGTGTTGCGGCCCCAACACATGGGAGTGTCCCAGTGACTTCTGCAGATCGCTCGCGACCGGTGCGCCATCATCTCCGGTCTGGCCGCCGCGCAACCAGTGATACAAACGATCTCCCCACACCGAATCCCAAAGTGCATGCATACCATTGCGATCGAGCGACAGCAGCTGCGCCATCGTGTGTATACCCTTTGCATTCAACCGCGCTTCCGTCCGCGCTCCCACCCCCGGAAGGTCGCGAAGCTCAAGGTGCGCAATCGCCCGCGGAAGCTGCGATGGCAGCAGTCCAATCAATCCGTCCGGCTTCTGCATGTCGCTCGCGATCTTCGCAAGATAGCGATTCGGCGCCATGCCAATCGAACACCGCAGCGTCTCGCCGGCGTCGTCGCGTATCGCCTGCTTGATCGCCAGCGCAATCTCTCGAGCTCGCGGCGGCTCCTGCTCGCGCCCGATAAGTTCGCAGACCATCTCGTCAATCGAAGGCGTGTGCGCAACCGGGCATACCCGCTCTACGGCCGCTGCAATCTCATGCGAATACTTCGCATACGTTGTGTGATTTCCTTCAACCAGCGATATCCCGGGGCAAAGCCGCTTTGCTTCGCCCACCTTCGTCCCGGTTTTTACGCCGAACGCCTTCGCCTCATAGCTTGCGGCAATGATCGTGCCTGTATCCGCCATCGTGGCGGTCACGGCCGTCGGCTTGCCTCTGTACTCCGGGTGCAACTGCTGCTCGACCGACGCAAAAAAGCTGTTCAGGTCAATATGCAGAAAGCCGAAGCGATCGGGCTGAGGCGAGGTGTCCATTCAGGCTCTCGCCTATTTTATTCGCCGTTTGTTCGCAAAGTACTTACTCCGCGACCTTAACCTTCAGCCTGTATTGCAGATCGGGCTTGCTGTTGAACTGGCTGATGCTCTTCGTCTTCGATCTTTTGCCGTTCATCTCGGCCCAGAGATCGTAGTCCGCACTCATCGAGAGCTCCCGAAAATGAAACTTCCCCTGCGCGTCGCTCAGATAGCTCTTCACGGCCAGCGACTTCGAATCCTGCAGGTAGACAACTGCCCCCTGCACCGGCTTGCCATCGTTGCTGCACACCATTCCCTCAACTGTCCGCAGCTTGGGAACTTTCGTGGTTTCAGAGGCCGACCCCGGCGCCCACATACCAGACGCTGCCGCCGTATTCATCGCGGCCACCAGTGCAAAGATGCACAGCAACCGCGCGCCTGCCCGCAACCTACTCGTCCTCGTCTTCATCCTCGGCGCGTGGATCGTCATCTTCGTCGTCATAACCTTCCTCATCGACGGGCGCGAGTTCCAAAGGATCGCTTGAGACGACCTCGAGATCTGTTCCACATTCCTCGCACTGAATCACTTCGCCCTCTTCCACATCATCGACGTCGATATCGAGTGGGTTGTCGCACTCCGGGCATACGACTGACATAACGATCTCCTAAACCTGGGTTCCTGCCGCCCTGTACGATGTTCAAAGAGCGCCGCGGGCAGCTTCACTAGTTCTAACGGTGCGCCTCCGACTCGTCAACATGGGACGCCGCAATATCTTTGGCGGTTACTCGCCACAACCCGGAGATCGACGAATGAAGCGCTTTCTTGCACTTGGCGCCGCCGCCATCTGCCTCCTCTCGCCCGCCCTTGGCCGCTCCCAGGCACCCGCGGCCGACCGCCTCCCCGCTCCCACGCCCGATCCCGCTATCGCCGCCGCGCTCCGCACCATCTCGCCGGACGCCATCCGCGCCGACATCGCCAAACTTGTCAGCTTCGGCACCCGCAGCACGCTCTCCAGCATGGATACCGACCTCCCGCCGGGCCAGGGCATCAACGCGGCCGCCGACTGGATCGAGTCCCAGTTCCGCGCCATCTCCGCAAACTGCGGCGGCTGTCTGGAGGTCAAGCGCGACACCTTCATCCAGCAACCGACCTCTTTCAACGGCCGCCCCAGCCGCTTCGCCGGCCCCACGCGTCTGGTCAACATCTACGCCATTCTCCACGGCACCTCCACCGACAAGAATGCACCCTGGACCCTCGTCACCGGCCATTACGATTCGCGCGCCACCGACGTCATGGACTCCCACATCGCCGCTCCCGGCGCCAATGACGACGCCAGCGGCGTTGCCGTCTCGCTCGAGTCCGCCCGCTCTCTCTCAAAGCTCAAACTCACCGGAACCATCGTCTTCGTCACGGTTGCCGGCGAGGAACAGGGCCTCAACGGCTCACAGCATCTTGCCGAGCTCGCAAAGTCCGAAGGCTGGCCCCTCGTCGCCGCCCTCAATAACGACATCGTTGGCGGTGACACCACTCCTGGCGAAACCCAGCAGCGCAAGGATGTCGTTCGCGTCTTCTCCGAATCCGTTCCTGCCACCGCCACGCCCGAGCAGCAGCGCCAGATCCTCTCCCTTGGCGCCGAAAACGACTCGCCCTCCCGCGAGCTCGCCCGCAGCATCGCCGAGCTCGCGCCCGCCTACTTCCAGCCCGGCCGCCGCGCGAAACAGCCGCAAGCTGCGGCATTCCGTCCCGTGCTCGTGCTTCGCCGCGACCGCTACCTTCGCGGTGGCGATCACACCAGCTTCAACAACGCAGGCTTCGCCGCCGTCCGCTTTACCGAATGGCGCGAAAACTTCAACCACCAGCACCAGACCCTGCGCACAGAAAACGGCGTCGAGTATGGCGACCTCCTCAAGTTCGTCGATACGGATTACGTCGCACGCGTGGCCCGCCTGAACGCTGCCGTCCTCGCTACGCTTGCCGCCGCTCCAAGCGAGCCCCGCAACGTGCACGTCCTTACGCGCAATCTCGACAACAACACCGAACTCGTCTGGGACGCATCTGCCTTTGCGCCACCGGGCACAACCTACGAGGTCGTCTGGCGCGACACCACAGACGAGCTCTGGACGCACGCCCGCAGCACCGGCGCGGAAACGCACATAACCCTGGACGTCAGTAAGGACAACGTCCTCTTCGGCGTTCGCGCGGTCGATGCCGCCGGTCATCGTTCACTTCCCGTGCCCCCTGTTCCGGCGAGACAATAGCAACGCATGCGCTCCAGTGGCCCAACTTTTCTCGCGCTACCCGCCTTTCGCGGCCTCACGCGGAAGCTCATCATCCTCGCCATCGCGAGCTTCCTGTTCTTCTTCATTCTCGGGATCGTCTCGCCCAGGCTTGGCGGCACCATCATTGGGCTGCTGATCCTCACTCCGGAGCTCGCTCCTAAGCTGCCCTGGCAGTTCATCACATGGCCCTTTGTGGGAGACGGCCTGCTCAGCCTGATCTTCGCTCTCCTCACGCTCTGGTACTTCGGCTCCGCCCTTGAGGACGAACGCGGCACCCGCTGGTTCGCCGAGCTCTTCTTCTTCACATCGATTGCAGGCGCCATCCTCGCCACCCTCCTGAGCCTCACCGTGGGTCGTGCCCTGCCCATCATCACAAATGGCAGCAGCAACGGACTCTGGCCCGTCAGCCTCGCTCTGCTGCTGGTCTACGCGCGCATCCACGCCGAAGAGCCGATGACCTTCAACTTCATCTTTCGCGCGCGCGCCAAATACATCGCAGCCGGATTCCTGCTCTTCTACCTGGTCATCGACTTCTTCACCGGTCGCCGCTTCGACGGGCTAAATACCATCTGCAACTGCATCTTCGGGTGCATTTATCTCCAGATGGCTCCTGCGCGCGGTCTTCGACACGGCGTATCTGAAGGCCTGTTCGGTCTGCGCAATCGCTACTACCGCGCCAAGCGTCGACGCGCCGCCAAAAAGTTCCAGGTCTACATGCGCAAGCAAGGCAAGGACGTCAACATCGACGCGAGCGGCCGCTACATTGGCCTTGATGACGAAGACCCGGACGACCGCCGCCGCATGAACTGACCTGATTCACAGCCCTTCCACAACCATCTGCCATCGCAAGCCGCCTCACGCGAATCCAATCAATCTAGGAGTACCCATGCAGACTCGCGCACTCGGCACCTCAGGCCTCGAGATCGTCCCCCTCGTTCTCGGCGGCAATGTCTTCGGCTGGACCATCGACGAAGCCCAATCCTTCAAAGTGCTCGACGCCTTCGTCGACCGCGGCTTCAACTGCATCGACACCGCCGACGTCTACTCCTACTGGGTCCCCGGCCATACCGGCGGCGAGTCAGAAACAATCATCGGCCGCTGGTTCGCTCACTCCGGCAAGCGCGAAAAAGTAATTCTGGCGACGAAGGTCGGCATGAAGATGCCGAACGTCGGGGAGGGTCTGCGCAAGGACTACATCCTCCGCGAAGTGGAGCAATCGCTTAAGCGGCTGCAGACCGACTTCATCGACCTCTACCAATCCCACAAGGACGACGAATCCACACCGCTCGAAGAGACTCTCGAGGCCTACGCCGAGCTGCTCAAAAGCGGCAAAGTCCGCGCCATAGGAGCCTCAAACTACAAAGGCGAGCGCTTAACGCAGGCAATGGAAACCGCAAAGCAGCGCAACCTTCCCGCCTACACGACGCTCCAGCCCGACTACAACCTGTACGACCGTCAGGACTACGAGTCCGATCTCGCGCCCGTCGCCGCCAAATACGGCCTCGGCGTCATTCCATACTTCTCGCTCGCCTCCGGTTTCCTCACCGGCAAATACCAGAGCCTCGAAGACACGAAAGGCAAGAACCGCGGCTCCCGCGTAGAAAAGTACTTCAACGATCGCGGCATGAAGATTCTCGCCGCGCTGAAGCAGGTCTCCGGCGAAACCGGAGCCCAGCAGGCCTCTATTGCTCTCGCGTGGCTCCTGGCCCAACCCACCATCACCGCGCCCATCGCCAGCGCAACCAGCCCACAGCAACTCGAAGCACTTTTCGCCGCGGTCGACCTGAAGCTCAGCGACGCCCAGCTAAAGGCGCTCACCGAAGCGAGCGCCTTCTAGCCGAATATCGTGCTTCACAAAGCGGCAATCCACAGGAATATTCGTTTTTCCACCATAATTCTCCGGAAAAACGAATGTTCCACGTGGAACAGCTCTTAAGGCCTGTGTGCGATCCGCAGATTCAACTCCCGCAACTGCATCTCGCTCACCGGCGTCGGCGCATCAACCATCAGATCGATCGCCTTCGCCGTCTTTGGAAACGCAATCACCTCGCGCAGCGATGACGCACCCGCCAACAGCATCACAATCCGGTCCAGTCCCAGCGCAATCCCTCCATGCGGAGGTGTGCCGTACTCCAGCGCATCCAGGAAAAATCCAAAACGCTCATGCGCCTCTTCGTCACTCATTCCAAGCGTACGGAATATCTCCGACTGCACATCCTTGCGATGAATGCGGATCGACCCTGACCCAAGCTCCATCCCATTCAGCACCACGTCATACGCCAGCGCCCGCACCGCGCCCTTGTCGTTCCAAAGTGCACCGGACTTGATGTCCTCTTCATGCGGAGAGGTGAACGGATGATGTGCCGCATCCCACTGCTTCGTCTCTTCGTTCCACTCGTACATCGGGAAGTCCGTGACCCAGAGGAACCGGAAGTCTTTCGCCGTTCCGGTCTGCGCGAATAATCCGTGCTTCTCCGCGAACTTTTTCGCAAGCTCCAGCCGCAGCGCACCTACGCGCTTCGGAATCCATAACCTGTCGTTATTCCACGTCGTTGCCGTTCCCGGCTTCGCTGTGATCACGACGGCCAGATCATCGGTCGTGAAGTTCTCTCCGCAAAAGACAATCTGCTCCGCCGTCAGCTTCGCGGCAATCGCTTCGGCGAGCGGGACAAACGCCTCGTTCGTGCGCAGCCGCGCCACATCCAGAAAATCCAGCCCAGTGTCTCCCAGGCTCGCGCGAATTTCGTTCACGAGCGCTTTTCGCGCTGTCCCACTCATCTCACCGGCCTTCGGAATCGTGAAGCCATACACCGGCAGCGTCGGATCGATCTTCAGCGTCTCACGCAGCTCCGGTGTCAGCTCGTCGGATAAATCCACCATCGCGGGCAGCCGCATGTCCGGCTTGTCGATGCCATACTTCGCGATCGCCTGGTCGTAGGTCATCTGCACAAAGGATCCTTGCGGCAGTTCAACTCCTGCTGCCGAGAACGCCGCGCGCAGAAATCCTTCGACGATGCGAAACACCGTCTCCTGTTGCGGAAACGTCATCTCCAGGTCGATCTGTGTAAACTCCGGCTGCCTATCCGCGCGCAGGTCCTCATCGCGGAAGCAGCGCGCAATCTGGAAGTAGCGATCGAAGCCGGAGATCATCAAAATCTGCTTGAAGATCTGCGGGGACTGCGGCAGCGCGTAGAAGCTGCCCGCATGCACGCGGCTCGGCACAAGGTAATCGCGCGCGCCCTCCGGCGTGGACCGTGTCATGAACGGCGTCTCGATCTCCAGGAATCCCTGCTCGACCAGATAATTCCGAATCGCCATCGCGACCCTGCTGCGAACGGCGAAATTCTTCTGCATCTCTTCGCGGCGCAGGTCGATGTAGCGATACTTCAGCCGCACCTCTTCGTTCGCTATGGCGTCTTCTGCAGGCGAAAATGGTGGCGTTTTCGCGTCGTTCAGCAGCAACAGCTCCTGCCCAACAACCTCGATCTCTCCGGTCGCCATCTTCGGATTCGTCAGGCCCGCGCCGCGCATCCGCACCTTGCCGGTGACGGCAACAACATACTCCGGCCTTGCCGCCTCTGCCTTCGCGTGCGCTTCCGCCGATACGCTCTTATCGAATACCACTTGCGTAATCCCGCTGCGGTCGCGCAGGTCGAGAAAGATCAGTCCGCCATGGTCGCGACGCCCATTCACCCATCCCATCAGGGTGACGGTCGAGCCGGCGTCAGATGCGCCGAGCTCGCCGCAACGGTGCGAGCGTTGAAGAGATCCTAAAAAGTCTAGTGTCACAATCCTTCTATTGTACGGAGTCCACCGTGCGAACCTCCCTGCGTTTCGCAAAGGCAAACTTCCACAACGCATCAATCGCCAGCGCGAGACTGCCGCCCACCACCGTATTTACTAGCCGGATATGGGCGGCCGCTGTTTCCGAGAATCCGCCGAATCGGAACAAAAAGACGATATAGAGCGTGATAAAGAACGAAAAAACGGCATAATTTACTGCTTGCAGCGCATAACATCCCCACGCGCTCACGAGCACCATTGCCGGCATTACCCACGCCGGGTATGGCATGAACCTGGCCATCATCAGCGCAAACCCCGCGCCGGCAACCGTGCCCAGCATGCGCGCAATCCCGCGGCTTAGTGTGTTGGCCCACTGTGGCTTCAGCACCAGCAACGCTGTCATTGGAATCCAGTAGCCGTTGCGTACATGAAAGTAGCGGTAAATCTCGGTGCCGGTCAGCAGCACTATCGCCAATCGCGCCACATAACCAGCGGTATCGCCGTGCAGGGTCAGTTCATCGCGGAGGCAATGCCATAGCTCCCGCAGTCGACGCGGTATTCGCTCATGCGTTCGTTGTTCGCCCGGCTCTCGCCTTTTGGGACGCAGCAGGTAGAACAACCAGAACACCACAATTTGCAGCGCGCCACCCGCGAGAACCATTCCCGTGCGGCCCAGGGCATAGTGAGGCCCATTCGCGAAGTAGCTTGCGACGATGACGAACACGCCGCTCTGCTGCCCGATCCATCCTTCCGTCGGCCCGAGCCCCGCGAGCAACCCATAGTTCACGGCCGCCACAAACACCACTGCCAGGACCACCACGGTCCACGGCGCAGCCAGACTTCCCGCCAGCGTTGCCGACGCAAGGCCCAGCGTCGTGACCGCCATACTCAAGAGCACCGACGCCAGCGCCTCGTGAAACACAGCAAATCCGACCGTGAAGGCGCTGCCGGCCGCGATTGCGCCCGCGCTGCGATGACCGGTCAGCCAGCCCAGAAGCAGCGCGAGGCCGACCGCAAGCACGGCAACCACGCCGGACCATGGCGTCCGGTTGATCCACGGAAACGCGGTCGTGTCTTCCGAGATGGTGAAGAGCCGATGCATTTTCAAAACTGGAGTTTGGATGCGTCTCCCTCTCGCGTGACGGCTGGATGTCGTTTTGCAGCCTTACCGGCACGCACACGTCTGAGGTCTAGAGACTCGTTCTGCGATGCAAAATGTCTCGTCTGCCGCGCTTTTTTTCTAGATGCCGGTGAGCGATCGGTCTATGCTTCCGCGCATGCATTCCATTCAAATCGCTCTGCTCTCTGGCGCGATTGCTGTATCCATTCTGCCCGCATCTGCGCAGAACGCAGCCGCGTCGTCCGCAACTCCAACTGCTCCCGCAATCGCGGATACCTGGAATCATCTGACGGCACTTCCGGCGCACGCGCACATTCACGTCGCGGCCGATCATGGCGGCGCGACCTGCTATTTCATCTCCGCAGACGATCAAAATCTGACCTGCGGGCATAAGGACGGCGCCGACAAAGCGCGGCACGTTTTCCCGCGTGCGGACGTCAAGAGCGTCAAGCTCACGCGCTACGGCATCTCCACACTCGGCGGCGCCGCAATCGGCGGGGGCGTGGGTGCGATCATCGGCGTCGGGACGAGCCACCCTGGCGGCTTTATTGACTTAACCGGCGCTTATCGAGCGGCGTGCGCTGTCGTCGGAGGTATAGGAGGGGCAGCAGTTGGGGGACCCACCGATATGTTCCGCGGACCAACGGTCTACCGTCGTGTCGAAACGAAATAATTTCGCCTGACTTCTGCCGGCATCACGGCTGCGGCTTGGTGGTAACTCCGGGCGTGCCGCCCTCGCTGCCCGGCTTGTCCTTCCCGCCGATCCCGCGATGATGCACTGAATACAACGCGCAGCTTTGATTGCACGCTGCACCGACCGAGACAATCCTGGTCGCTACCACCTGGCGAGGCTGCCCATCGCCGGCCTCCTTCACGCTTGCTTCGACGGTGACAGTGTGCCCTGACAGCTTTGCACCCACTCCCTCGCCGCTAAGCAGCGAACAATGATCGGGCTCGCAGAACGTCAGGTGCCCATCCATGTCCGTCATCACGCATCCCGTGAAACGCGTGCCTCCGCTCTGTGCCGCCGCGACGGCCACACCTGCGAAGACGATCAGCGCTAACGCAGCCTTCATGATGAAAGCTCCTTCTCCGCCTCTTTCTCTTCCAGACCTTCGTTCAATAATGCCCACGATTCAATCAGGATCCGCGGCACGAAGATCGCCATCATCACCAGCATGATCGCCACCGGCGGAAATCGATGGAACAACAGCGGCACAAAGAATGCAATCAGCATTGTCAAGCAAAAGAGCCCCAGCTCCCAGACGATCGCGTGCTTCACGTGCCACAGCGGCCGGACCGGATGCTTGTGGATCTGCATGTACGGCAGCAGCAGCTCCGCGATGCAGTAGTACAGTGCCAGCGGTACTAACAACCACGCCGCGGAAATGTCGCGCAGGTACGCTCCGCCGAGCAGCGCTGCGACATAGTGCGCCTGCAGATCGAACCCGTACATCTCGTGTCCCGTCACGCTGTAGCTGTCCGCCGAGCTTTCCGCTCCGACGACCACAATCTTATCTTTCAGATCGAACTGCTTCGTACCTGCGCAGTTGAGGCCCCAGTGCTTCACCGCATCCGGAGCTCCCGCGGTGCACAGCAGGTTCGTCGCGGTCTGTTTCTCCAGCGAATCGGTCACATCCGCATAAGGCTGCTGCGGGCTACCGATCAGCTTTTGAAACCTCTTCGTCTTCGTAAGCGCGGGGTTCGTCAGCTGGGTCGTGACCAGCGCGAAACTTTCGCCCGAACGATCACTCGCGACTTGCTTGTCGCCGTCCTTCGCGAACACCTGCCACACGAGTGGAATTTTGAGCGGGTCCTCGTTCAGCCTTGTCAGCCCGGTATGTACGACTGCCCCACCAGCCTGCGCGGTTGAGCCGTTGCCACCCGCGACGGGCGTGAAAAGCTGTTGCGTCAGCACAAGGCACGAGGATGTGTTGCTCTGCTCGGAACTATGCGTCGATGCGCCCACCACGACCGGCACCTTCAGCGCGGCGATCGTCGCCAGCAGCTTCGCGGTATCAGGATCATCGGGAGCGCACGATCCCTTGCCGTAGAACTTGTCGATCGCGATTACGGCCGGTTGCTGCGCCGCAATCGCCTGCAGCAGGTCCGCGGTAAACGCCCTTGCGGGGCACACATTCGCCTGAATCTGATCGAGGCCGCTCTCTATCGCGACCATGCTCACCTGTTGCGAATCCTTCAGCTTCGCGAATGCAAGCACGCGGCTGTACAACGGCGTCATCAGGACACTTTCGCTCGGCGCAGACGTCTTCAGGTCGCAGCTTTCCGACTGATAGACATGCCCCTCCTGCAGCTCCCACCCAATCAGCAGCAGCGCCACGACGGCGTAGCCCACGCGGCCGACGATGCGGCGCACGCGCCGGCGCCGCGCCTCTGAACCCGCACTGGTCTGTGCATCAAGCATGACGAAATGGGCCGCACCAGTGTTGAATTCGCACTGGCATCTTCGCGTCTTTCGGTGCCACCGACTCTACCGCACCCGCCGGGCCATTCCAATGCTGTCTTTAGTCACCTAGCGTTGCCGGAGAGCGTCCGCCAATTCGGCGCGCCGCACCTTTCGCTGCTCGCCGGTCGCGAAGGTCTTCACGGTGGCTTCATTGGCGGCGAGCTCATCTTCACCCAGCAGCACAATGGCCCGCGCCATACGGTCGGCGACCTCGAAGCTCTTGCGCAGCTTGAAGGTGCCGTCACCTACCTCGACGCTCAGCCCGGCGCGCCGCAAGTCCCTTGCCACCGCCAGGGCAGCGGCATTGCGCTCGATGCCCAGCGGGGCGATGTAGGCGTCCAGCTTCTCCTCGGCAGGGGCGGAACCGGCTGCTTCAGCGTCTTGTTTCGCCTGCTCTTGTAGCACGAGGATCAGGCGGTCTTCGCCGATCGCGAACCCGATCCCCGGGGCCTTCGGGCCGCCGAGCATCTCGCTCAGGCCGTCGTACCGGCCGCCGCCCAGAAGGGCATTCTGCGTGCCCAGTCCCGTCTGCACCGTGAACTCGAAGGTCGTGCGCGTGTAGTAGTCCAGCCCGCGCACGAGGCGGGGATTCACGTGGTACGGCACGCCGCACGCATCGAGCGCCGCGCGCACCTGCGCAAAGTGCTCGCGTGAGGCGTCGCCGAGGTAGTCGGCGATCTTCGGCAGGCCGTTGATGATCTCCTGGTCCTGCTCATCCTTGGAGTCCAGCACGCGCAGCGGGTTGGTCTCCGCTCGACGCTGGTTGTCGGGGCAGAGACGGTCCTTTACCGGCGCTAACGCTTCGCGCAGCGCTGTGTTGTAGCGTGCACGGTCCTCGGCATTGCCCACCGAGTTCAGCTCCAGCCGCCAGTCGCGCACGCCCAGTTCATCCAGCAGGGAAGCGAGCATTTCCAGCACTTCAGCATCACGCAGCGGCGACTCCGACCCGGAGCTCGGCGGGCCGATCACCTCCGCGCCGATCTGCCAGAACTGGCGGTAGCGGCCCCTCTGCGGACGCTCGCGCCGGAACTGTGGCCCGATGTAATAGAGCTTCTGCAGCGCGCCGGTCTCGCCCATCTTGTGCTCGATGTAAGCGCGAACGACGCCGGCCGTCGACTCCGGCCGCAGCGTCAGCGATTGTGCTTTTTCGCTCGCAGCGCGGGCCCGGTCCTCCCACGTGAACATCTCCTTGGAGACGATATCCGTCTCCTCGCCCACGCCGCGGGCGAACAGGTCGGTCGTCTCGAACACGGGTGTGCGAATTTCGCCGAAGCCATAGCGCGCAAAAACCGCGCGCGCGGTCGCTTCCACGCGGTTCCACAGCGGAGTCTGGTCAGGAAGAAGATCACGGGTGCCGCGAACGGCCTTGATTTGTAAGCCCGCCGCTCGCGATGGGCGCGCCTCACCGCGAGGCGCGCCCTTGTCATTGCCGGAAGTCATAGAGCTTCCAGTCTATCGAAGTAGCCGAGGAGACACTTAGACCGGCGAACCGCCCTGCGTCCGAATCTCATCCATCTCGTGTGTCTGAATCTTGGTGTCGATGAGGAATCCGCCGCCGATCGCCAGCGGAATCAACCCGACCGCCGCGCCACAGAGCACAGCCCTCTCCTGCAACACTGCCGACAGAGCAATGAAGAACAAGATGATGCCCACCGCGCTGGCCAGGAGCACCACGCCTGCCAGCCGAATGTTTGCGCGCCGCCGCCGCAGGTCAGCCGTCGGCCGGCCATGTGTAATGGCAAGCTCTTCCGGCGTCGGCGGAATCGGAACACCGCGCGCGATGGCTTCGAGGCGCTCCCGGGACTGAATCTCACGGTTTCGAACGCCCGACCACATACTGAAGGCGACAATTCCAAGAATCATCGCGCAGCCCGCAACGGGCACGATAAAGGGGCTATACGCATAATCACCAGCTTCATGCATTGCCAAAACTGCAAGATCTACCATTTGCTTCCTCCCGGCCTGACCGTCTGGGTCAGCGTCAACATCACGTCGGCCTCAGACTGAGCCGGCGTCCGAAAGTTTCACTCGCCACTCTGAAACTTTTGCGCGATCCTGAAGTCTGACTCTCCCGCACCCATGCGCGCCGACCTTACATCGCCGCAGGCCTTCGAATCCCTGGTCCGCGAGCACCAGTCGATGGTCTTTCGCACCCTTTCGCGGATGACCGGGGCCGGGCCGCATGTCGAAGACCTCGCGCAGGAGGTCTTTCTGCGCCTCTACCGCGCCCTTCCTGAGTTCCGCGGCGACTCCGCGATCACCACCTATCTCTACCGCATCGTCGTCAACGTCGCGCAGGATGAGTGGAAACGCCGCCGCCGCGATCGCGAGTTCGTCGCTACTCCACCCAGCGCGATGGACGACGAAGCGTCCGAGTGGATCGAGAACCTGCCCGGCGACACCCTGCACGGCCACGCCCGCACGCCGGAACAGCTCCTGTCCGACGCCGAGCTGCAAAACGCCGTCGACGCCGCCCTGCTTTCGCTCTCTGAGCCCGAGCGCGCCGTCCTGGTCCTCTACCACCAGGAGGATTGCAGCTACGAGGCTATCTCCGCCGCCCTGGAGATGCCCATCAACACCGTTCGCACCCACCTGCACCGCGGCCGGAAACGGATGAGCGCGCTTATCCAGGCGCAACTCTCGCCATCACGGCCCATGACGCCGCCGCGGTATCCTCAACCTCTGGAGGCCCGATGAACAACATGGACAACAAACTCACGCCTCCGCGCGGCCCTATGACAGACGACGCGCGCCTCACGGCTGCACTCGAGCACAAGCCCGAGCTGCAGATTCCCGCCGACTTCGCCGCAAAGGTCGCGGCCCTTGCAGTAGCCCAGCCGCCGCGCCGCCGAAGGATCGTACCGCAGTTTGGCAGCCTGATTGCTCTCCTCTCGGTTCCGGTGGCGGCGTTAGCACTGTTTGCTTTGGCGCTCCACGCCACGCCCAATCTCCATAGCCTCAGCTTCGATATCGAGCTTGCACTTCTCGCCGAGCTTGGCATCATCGGCTGCTGGCTCAGTCAGACATTCAGTTCGCGGCTCTCGCGCTAGTCAGCAGCTTTCTTCCACAGATGTTCCGATGGAGTCGGGCATCCGCGCGAACATCTGCGTGCATCGCAGTTTGTGGGGACAGACACGGAGCTCGCGGTTACATGCAACCTCCCCGTGTGCAACTTCGAGCTTCGTGACTGCGACCGACATCCTTCTGATTCCTTCCCATCCTCATCACAAAAAATCAAAAAGGGCCGCGCCTTTCGGCGACGACCCTTTGGTATTGGCATGCTGCTTGCTAGTCCTTATGCATGAGAGAGCGAGTCAGCAAGTCAGTCCGCTGATTCGGCACTGACTTGCCAGTTTGCAGAGCTGTTAGCGGCAGCCGCCCTCATCCTCGCAGCGCTCGCGCTTGTGGATGTCGTGCTGCTTGCGGACGTGGTTCGCAACCAGGCCGCCGCCCGCGCCTACACCAGCGCCAAGCACTGCGCCCTTCGGTCCGCCCATCAGGCCGCCGACTACCGCTCCGCCCACCGCTGATCCGCCGACGATCTTCGCTTTGGTGTGATGGTGCGCGTCATGCTCTTCCTGCACGTGCTTGGCGTGATAGTACTGGTCGCTATGCTGCGCCGACATGCCGACCGGCAGCAGAAACATCGATCCGATTACCAACTGACCCATAAACTTCTTCATTGTTTTTCTCCTCAAAAGCTGAAGGAATCGCTCCGCAAAATCTCTTGTTTCAAGCCCACTTTCGTATCTGCGGCCCTCTAATGCGATGCCCCTCGCGTGCGCGCCGGATGCACTCAAAAAAAGAATTCTTGGGGCAACCCTTGCGCGATGCGAAGCCCGGGTGTACCGTAAAGGCGATGTCTCTGTCGTCCATCGCGTTCTTTGCTTTTCCGTACCGCTACTGGTGGACAGTAGCGGCCGCGGCGGACTGACTTCTGCTGAAGTAAAGAGACTCAGCAGACTGCATCAAAAAGCCCCGAGCCGCGAACTCAATACGAGTCGCGGCTTTCGTTTTTACGACCCAGCTAACGAGGATCGAGCATCACATGAGCACCACGCACCTAACCAGCCCGATAGCGATGCCCACAGCGTCAACGCCCGGGCGCTTTGGCAAGTACGGCGGCCGCTACGTGCCCGAAACCCTCATGGCCGCGCTGCTCGAGCTTGAGCACGCCTACGCCGACGCGCAGAAGGACGAAGCCTTCCAGGCCGAGCTTGCCTCGCTGCTCCGCGACTACTGCGGACGCCCCACGCCGCTCTACTTCGCCAAGCGCCTCTCTGAAACCCTCGGCGGCGCAAAGATCTATCTCAAGCGCGAAGACCTGCTCCATACCGGCGCGCACAAGATCAACAATGCGCTCGGACAGGCGCTGCTAGCCAGACGCATGGGCAAGCAGCGCATCATCGCCGAGACCGGCGCGGGCCAGCACGGCGTTGCCACGGCCACGGTCTGCGCGCTCTTCGGCCTCGAATGCGTCGTCTACATGGGCGAAGAAGACATGCGCCGCCAGGAGCTCAACGTCTTCCGCATGCGGCTGCTTGGTGCGGAGGTCCGCGGCGTCAGCTCCGGCTCCGCCACGCTCAAGGACGCCATCAACGAGGCGATGCGCGACTGGGTCACCAACGTCCGCGATACCTTCTACATCCTCGGCTCGGCGCTCGGAGCGCATCCTTACCCGACGATGGTCCGCGACTTCCACCGCGTCATCTCGCGCGAATCTAAGCGCCAGATCCTCGAGCACGAAGGCCGCCTGCCTGACGCCATCGTCGCCTGCGTCGGCGGAGGGTCGAACGCCATCGGCGCCTTCTACGAGTACATCCCGGAGAAGAATGTGGAGCTCATCGGCGTCGAAGCCGGTGGCCGCGGGACTGCACTCGGAGAACACGCTGCGCGGTTCTCCGGAGGCTTGCCCGGCGTCCTGCAAGGCACCTACAGCTATGTCCTCCAGAACGACGCCGGACAGGTCGCGCAGACGCACTCCGTCTCCGCCGGCCTCGACTACGCCAGTGTCGGCCCCGAACACGCCATGCTGCACGACAGCGGGCGTGCAAAGTACACGTCAGCCACCGACGCCGAAGCCCTCGAAGCCACCAAGATTCTCTCGCGCACCGAAGGCATCATCCCCGCCCTCGAATCCGCACACGCCATCGCCGAAGCCATCAAGCTCGCGCCAAAGATGGGTCGCGACAAAATCCTCATGGTCAACGTCTCCGGCCGCGGCGACAAAGACATGGGCATCCTCACCCGGGAGTTGGCACTGTGATCCGTTTCGACCGCAAACCCGGCCTCGTCATCTACCTCACCGCGGGCGACCCCGACCTCGCCACGACGCGCGACATGGCCATCGCCGCCATCGACGCGGGCGCCGACGTCATCGAGCTCGGCGTTCCCTTCAGCGATCCGCTCGCCGACGGCCCCGTGATTCAGCGGGCCAGCGAACGCGCCGTCGCCCGAGGCACGCGTCTCGCCGACGTCCTCGAAACCTGCCTCGACATCCGCAAGCTGCGCCCGCAAGCCGGCATCATCCTTTTCAGCTATCTCAATCCCGTCATCCGCATGGGTATGGCCGAGTTCGCCAAAGCCGCGAAGGCGCACGGCGCCGACGGCGTCCTCCTCACCGACATGATCGTCGAAGAAGCCGCCGAGTACCTCGACGTCATGCGCGCCAACGATCTCGCGCCCGTCTTCCTCGCCGCACCCACCTCGCCCGACGATCGTCTCCGCGCGATCGCCGAGCACTCGCGCGGCTTCGTCTACGCCATCTCGCGCGTCGGCATCACCGGCACGCAGACGGAGCTCGCCGCGGACGCCGAAACGCTCGTCCGCCGCCTGAAACAGTTCACGGATCTTCCGATCGCACTCGGCTTCGGAATCTCGAACGCCGATCATGTTCGCTCGGTCAGCGCCTTCGCTGACGCAGCCGTGATCGGAAGCGCCATCGTCGGCCTCGTCGAAAAAACTCCAGCAGCTGAAGCCGCGCAAGCCGTCGGCGATTTCGTCCGCTCTCTCCGCGGAAACGATAACGCCACGCACAACAACGCCAACGAGATCGCCCGCGAGGTGCACGCATGATCTCCTCGACCAACACGTATCATCAACATGAGGCACGAGGACTATGGACATCGCCGACTGGCGCAAGAAAATCGACGAATTGGATGAGCAGATCGTTAAGCTGCTCAATGAAAGAGCCGCCTGCGCCATCGCCATCGGCGAGATCAAGCGCAAGGACGGCGCAGCCATCTACGAGCCGCAGCGCGAGCGCCAGGTCATCGAGCACGCCCGCAACGCCAGCCCGGGCCCGCTCGCTCCTGAGCAGGTGCAGGACATCTACGAACGCATCATGGACATCATGCGTTCGCTGCAGCGGCCCGATCATGGCATCCCAGCCTCACACCAGCAAGTCTCCGGCAGCAAAAGCTAGCCACATCTCGCGCGCCTCGCGCACACATTTGCAAGAGAGCGCCGTCATGCGGACGGCGCGGGAAGGAATCCAGTGATGATCGTCGCAATGCAGGACCGAGCCACGGACGAACAGATTCAGCACGTAATCGAGCGCATGGTGGAGTTGGGTTTCAACGTCCACCGCACTACCGGCGAGACGCAAACGATTTTGGCCGGTGTCGGCACACCCGCGCACTTTGAGGTCACCGAGTTCCAGGTGTTGCCCGGCGTGCATCAGGCCTACCGCATCTCCTCGCCCTACAAGCTCGCGGGCCGCGGCTTCCGCCCGGAAGGCACGCGCGTGCGCTTCCCCAATGGCGTTGTCGTTGGCGGCGAAGAGGTCGTCATCATGGCCGGCCCGTGCTCGGTGGAGAGCCGTGATCAGATTCGCCTCAGCGCCAAGCAGGTTGCTGCTGCGGGCGCGCAGTTCCTTCGCGGCGGCGCATTCAAGCCGCGCAGCTCGCCCTATAGCTTCCAGGGCATGGGCGTCGAAGGTCTGAAGATCATGCGCGAGGCCGCCGACGAATACGGCCTCCTCGTCATCACTGAGGTCATGGAGATCTCGCAGATAGAAGTCATGCTGCCGTATATCGACTGCTTCCAGATCGGCGCGCGCAACATGCAGAACTTCAACCTGCTCCGTGAGCTCGGCCACGTGCGCAAGCCCTGCCTGCTCAAGCGCGGCATCTCCGCCACCATCGAAGAGGTTCTGCTCTCCGCCGAGTACATTCTCTCCGGCGGCAACTACGACCTTATGCTTTGCGAGCGCGGCATCCGCACCTTCGAGACCTACACGCGCAACACGATGGACGTCTCCGCCATCCCCGTGCTCAAGAAGCTCACGCACCTTCCGGTGCTCGGCGATCCATCGCACGGTGTCGGCAAGCGCGACCTTGTGCCCGCGCTCGCTCTTGCCTGCGTCGCGGCAGGCGCTGACGGGCTGCTGATGGAGATGCATCCGAACCCGGACAAGGCGATGTCGGACGGCGCGCAGTCGCTCTTCCCGGCCCAACTCACCGAGCTCGTCGAGCGTCTCCGCAGACTCGCTCCCGTCGTCGATCGCAGCATCGCTCCGGCAGTCGCCGCGGCCCACGCGTAAGGGAGCACGCGCATGCGGCGCATCGTCGTCAAACTCGGGACGAACGTCATCATGCGTCCTGACGGTAAGGTCGCGCTGGGACTGCTCTGCGGGCTCGTGGAGCAGATCGCCGCACTCCGCAACCGCGGCATCGACGTGCTCGTCGTCAGCTCGGGCGCTATCGGGCTCGGCGCAGAACGTCTCGGACTTGCCGAACGGCCCAAGGCGCTTGAACAAATTCAGGCATGCGCTGCCATCGGCCAATCACGCTTGATGGCTCTCTACGACGACGCATTCGACCGTCTCGGTTGCCGCATCGCGCAGGTGCTCCTCACGGAAGACGACTTCCGCGATCCTGTCCGTCACGCGAACCTTCGCGCCACACTGCATTCACTCCTCGCACTCGGCGTCATCCCCATCGTGAACGAGAACGATACCGTCTCGACGATGGAGCTCGATCGTCCGCTAGTTCCTCCTCACGTCAACGACGAGCAGGGCGAACACGTCGGCGAACCACGGACCAACGGCACACAAGGCCGCCTCTTCGGCGACAACGACAAGCTCTCTGCGCTGTTGCTCACGCACATCGACGCCGATCTGCTTGTTCTTCTGTCGGACGTCGACGGCCTCTACGACCGCAACCCTGCAGAAACTGGCGCAACGATCATCCCTTCGGTCTCGCAGATCGACGCACGCGTGCTCGAGCTCGCGCACGGCGGCAACGGTCGCGGGCGCGGAGGCATGCTCTCCAAGCTCGAATCCGCGCGCATTGCACTCGACGCCGGGAAACAGGTCGTCATCGCCAATGGCCGCACGCCCGCAGTGCTCGAGCGCATCGTCGACGGCGAGGAGGTGGGCACGCGCTTCGCATCCACTCATCAGGTCGCTGGGGTCACGCGATGAGTTCCGCGAGCGTACGCGAGATCGCAGAATCAGCCAGGCGTGCCTCTCGTTCGCTCGCATCGCTCGATGAAGCGAAGCGCAATCGCATGCTCGAAGCGATGGCCTCTGCGCTCGAACAATCGGCCTCGGAGCTCTTTGCCGCGAACGCTGAGGACATGCAGCGTGCCTCCGCTCTAAGTGCAGACGACGCGCTGCCCGAAAGCACACTCTCCCGGCTCAAGCTCACGGAAGCCAAACTCGACGAGATGACCGTGCAGGTTCGCTCGGTCGCCGCACTGCCGGATCCGCTCAATCGCAAGCTGGACGCCATCGAACTCGATGACGCCGATCCCTATGTCTCTTCAGCGCGCGAAATGGCGAAGAGCGGGCTGCACCTCGAGAAGATTTCCGTTCCGCTTGGCGTGCTTGCAGTGATCTTCGAAGCTCGTCCGGATGCCGTAACCCAAATCTCCTCGCTCGCCATCAAATCCGGCAACGCCGTCATTCTTAAGCCCGGCCGTGAGGTAGAGCACACCGCAAAAGCCATCGTGCGCGTGCTGCGCAGCGCTCTGGCAACCGAAGCAGTCCCCGAAAATGCAATCTCGCTCGTGCTCGGGCGCGACGAGGTCAACGATCTCCTCGCGATGCACGACCTCGTCGACATGGTGATCCCGCGCGGGTCAAAGGCGCTCGTCGAGTACGTGCAGGCGAACACGCGGATTCCCGTCCTCGGCCACTCCGAGGGCATCTGCCACATCTATGTCGACAGCGCCGCCGACCAGGAGCTCGCTCTGCGCGTGATCGACGACGCCAAGTTCGACTACCCAGCAGCCTGCAACGCAGTCGAAACCGTTCTCGTCCATCGCGACATCAAAGATCAGTTTCTTCCGAGGTTGTTGAACCGTTTGCGTGATCGCAACGTTGTGGTTTACGGCGATGAGCAGGTGCGATCCATCAGTAACGACGTGCAACCGGTCACCACGTGGCACTGCGAGTACGGCGTACCCGAGCTCGCGATCGGCATCGTCGATTCGCTCGATGCCGCGATCGATCACATCCACGCCCACGGCTCTTCGCACACGGAATCGATCCTCACGGAAGATCCCGATGCCGCAGAAAGATTTCTCCGCGAGGTGGACGCCGCCGGCGTCTTTCACAACGCTTCCACGCGCTTCGCCGACGGCTTCCGCTACGGCTTTGGCGCCGAGGTGGGCATCAGCACCAGCAAGCTGCACGCCCGCGGCCCCGTCGGTCTCGACGGCCTGACCACCTACAAGTACGTTCTGCGCGGCCACGGCCACATCGCCGGAGACTACCGCGGGCCGGATGCCCGCTCCTTCACGCACCGCCGCGAGGCCAAGTCGTGAAGGTTCTGATTATCGGCACGGGCCTGATCGGAGCCTCCATCGGCCTCGCCCTCAAATCGCTCGACGACTTCTCCGGCGAGGTGCTCGGCTGGGATGCGGCCGCGACTGAGCTCCAGACGGCTCTGCGCATCGGCGCGATCGACCGCGCCCTCGACAACCGTGAATCTGTCCTGAAGCCGGATGTCGCCGACATAGTTGTCCTGGCTACGCCGGTGCTGCCAATCCTCGACTGGATGGAGCGCCTGGCACCGGTACTCGGCGAGGCGCAGCTCGTCACCGACGTCGGCTCAACGAAGCTGGAGGTTGTTCGTCGCGCGCGGAGTCTCTTCAACCAGCCGGGGCGGGCGAGATTTTTGCCGGGGCACCCCATGGCGGGAAAAGAGGCGGGCGGAGCCGCGCTGGCCGAGCCTGAGCTGTTCCGCGGGGCGGCGTGGCTCTTCACTCCTGTCGATGATCAGCGGTCCGAGATCGAGCGCCAGTGGATTGCGCTCGTGGGGCGGTTCGGAGCGCGCGTTATGGAGATGGATGCCGCGCGGCACGACGAGGTGTGCGCGTGGGTCAGCCACTTGCCGCAGATGCTCTCCACCGCCCTGGCCGCGCTTCTCGAGGAGACCTTCGCCGGTGATCCGGAGGGAATGGCTGCGGTTCAGGCGATCGGTGGCCGGGCGCTGCGCGAGACCACGCGGCTCGGCGCGAGCCCGTACAGCATGTGGCGCGATGTAGCCCTCACCAACACCGAGCCGATCGCGCGTGCCATCGCCGCACTAGAGCAGCGGTTGCAGCATGTGCGCGAGAACCTGCGCACGCCCGCGCTGCGCGACGAGTTCCGAACGGCGAATCGGTTTCGGGAGAAGGGGTAGGGTACCCCTCCCCCTGTTTTTGCGCAAAGTATTAAGAAGATTGGACTTAGGTCTGGACTTTATGTGCAAAGTCTTGGATCTAAAGACTTTACGTGCAAGCTATTTAGAATCATGGGGTTGGCCATGGGGTGGGGTGCGCTCGGATTCGAGTGTGCGGTGCGTTCTGGGAGAGGCATGTTGCACAAAAGAAAAAGCCTGCCGCGACGGAGGTCGCGGCAGGCTGGGTGAGGACCGCGCTTGGAGGCGCGGTCGAGGTTAGAACTCTAAGCGAACCCCGATCTGCAGCACGCGGGCTCCGCCGTTCATCGCAGTCAACTGTCCGAAATTGCTCGGACTCTGGATGTTGTCCGCACTGCCGTTGTTTGATGGAGCCAGGAAGTTCGGGTGGTTTAGCACGTTGAAGGCGTCGCCGCGGAACTGCAGCTTCATCCCCTCACTGGGCCAGAGCGCAAACGACTTGGCGAGGCCGGCGTCGAGGTTGAAGAATGTCGGTCCGCGAAGAGTGTTGCGAGAGCCAATGTTGAAGCCAATCGGCGGCCCAAATGCATTCAACGCATTGTTGGTATTCGAGAACAGGAACAGGCCGCCAGTCTCCTTATGGACGCTGCGCTGAACTGCCGACGAGTCCCCGTCGAAGAGCGCGGGCGCATCGTTCGCGTAACCGGCAATAAATGCGTTGCTCTGCGCGGTAAAGGCCAGTCCGCTATGGGCCCGGACGATGCCGCTCACATCCCATCCTCCCAACAGCTCCTCGAGTCCGAGCGGCATGTGGGTTGCGAAGGACCGTCCGCGCCCAAAGGGCAGAGAGTAGGTCGAGTATCCGTTGAAGGTATGGGTGATGTCGAAGTCAGAGTTGCCGCGGCAGAGACGCGGACGCAGCGCATCGCAGATGAACCCGTATCCGCCGTAGGCGGCCGAGTTGGCGATCAGCGAGACGTTGTCCAATGAATGTGCCCAAGTGTAGTTGGCCTCGAACTGCAGTCCGTGCTTGACGTTCTGGTGCAGCGTGACTAGCAGGCCGTTGTAGCTGGAAAAGCCCTTGTTCGTGTAGAAGGTGTTTTCAGAGAATTGCGCCCCCATGCCGACGTTGTACGGCAGCACGCCGGAGAGTCCCTGGATACTGTCGGCAAAGTCGCCGATCTGCAGCAGGGAGCCGATCGCCTGGTCAGCGACCAAGGAGGTGTAGTTGGGATAAACCGTGCTCCCAACCGTGAGGCTGCCGATGTTTGGTCCAACAAGATCCTCGATCCACGGCTGTGCGGTCAGGTTCGCGGTATTTGCACCGGCGCGGATCTGCAGCTCCATATTCGTGATTGCCTGCGACATGAGCTGTCCAGATGCCTTGTCCGAGAAGTCCACAAGCTGGTTTGAGTCAGCCTGGCCCAGCAGACGCCGGCCAAGACGGCTGGCCCAGCTTACGCGCAACAGCGTCGAGGTGGGGAACTCGTGTTGCATGCCGAAGCTGAACTCGATGGAGTAGGGTGTCTTCAGCGTCGGATCGACCATTTCGTTGAAGGCCCCACCGTTCTGCAGGCCGTAGGGAATGCCGTTCGAAACATACGGCGTGAACGGCGGCTTCGGCGTTGATGGAATGCTGATGGCTGGCGGCGCATCGAAGCGCGCGTCGTTCGCGATGGAGCCCACGACATTCGTCGAGACACCGTAGCTTTGGGTGATTGGCTGCGAGAACAGGTACGAGAATTGGTCCTGCTGGTATTGGACTGCGTTCACGATGGTGCGGTCGAAGACGATTCCGGCGCTTCCGCTGAAGACCGTCTTGGAGTCAAAACCGGGGTTCCAGGCAAAGGCAAACCGCGGTGCGTAGTCCTTCCAGTCCGGGGCATAGTAGCCGGGACCGTTATTAGCCTTGCCTCCCAGCACGTAGCTGAGGAACGGCACCGACGTGGGCCCGCTGATGCCGGCCGCACTCTGCTTCACGCGATCGGCGAAGTAGGTGTCGAAGGGCATCGTCTGGACAGTTTCGAGACCGTTGGTCTCATAAGGAACGGAGAAGTACTGCCAGTTCAATCCGTAGGTTAAGGTCAGGTGCGGTGTGACCTTCCAGCTGTCCGAGGCATATAGCATCGGCTGGTAGTACTGATACGACCGGCGCGAGCCCGTTGCAAATGGCAAGGGGTTGCCGGCCGAGTCGTAGTTGACCTTGCCGGAGATGGAGCCCACCCGACCCAGCGCCGCAGTGAACGCGCTGTCATATAAGGTGTTTGCAGTTGAGGAACCGGGCAGGAGGTTTGAGGGGCGGAGGCTGCTGTTCAGACCCAACACGTGGCCGCCCAGCCCGATGTCGAAGGAGTTGATATCCAGAACGGTGTTGTCGGTGGCGTGGATCCACTTGAAAGTGCCGCCCAAGGTGATCGAGTGGCGTCCCAAATTCCAGGTGAAGTTGTCTGTGACCTGCGGGATGGGGACGTGCCGCGCCTGCGAGTTCGACGGGCTGGCATAGGGCGCCGTGAACGGCGTCGTCGTTCCGGTAGCAAAGGTGATCTGGCTCGTCCCGAGAGGATTGGACGGGCGGGGGAATGAGTAGTCCTGCACGGTCGCGCCGTAGCTGACCTGGTTGAACTTCCTGGCGCTGATCTGCCAGTCCATTCCGCCGACGTATGCGTAGCTGCGGTCAACAAACTGCGCCGCCGGTGGGTCGCCAGGGAACTGAGGTGCGCTATTTACTTGATTTTCACGAGCCGCCTGTCCGCGGCCCCACAGCCGGATTTTCGAGGTCAGGTTGTAGTCCACGCGACCGACATACACCGTGGTGAAGGTCGGGGTCGGGGCGTTGAACCGGAAGTAACCGGAGTTGACGCCGTCGCCGCCGGTCAGGTCGTTGGGGTCGGGATAGCGCGAGTCGATGATCTTGAAGAGAGCGGGACTTTCGCCGACACCGGCTGGATCCATCGCCTTGACCTGCGCCGGAGTGAGAAAGCTGATGCAGTTTGGTGTGGTGTTTTGACGGCTGCTCCTGGTGCAACCAGTATTGTTATTGATGTAGCCAATGTTGCCCTGCTTGTAGGAAGGCAGGGGCACCGTGCGCGCGACGGCCGCGTCCTGCGCGACGCGGTTGTCGACGAAGTCGAAGAAGAAGAACAGCTTGTCGTGCTTGATGGGACCGCCCACGCTGCCCCCGAACTGGTTCTGCACCAGCTTTGGAGCGCGAATCCCGGCCAGGTTATTGAACCAATCATTGGCAGTCGTCGAGTTGTCGCGGTGATACTCGCTCGCGTTCCCGTGCCAGTGGTTCGTTCCGCTCTTCGTGACCAGTTGGAACTGGCCGCCGCCCCCCTGTCCACTGGTGGCTGTGAATCCGCCGACTGTGCCGCGAAACTCCTGCACAGAATCAACCGGAGCATCGCCTGTAATCGCTCCGAAGTTGCCTGTCGCGAAGTCGTTCACATCGAGGCCGTCAACCGTCACGTCAGCGCCCTGATCGACGCGCGAGCCGAGCACCGAGCCATTGGCGGCACTTGAGCCGTCGCTGGTCACGCCGGGCTGGAGGGTAAAGAGTACGGCCGGGGACAGTCGATTCTGCACGGGAAGACTATTCAGCGACTCCACCTGGACGTTGTCGCCGATGGTCGCGTCTTCGGTGTTGAGCGTGACTCCCTCGCCCGCCGAAACCTCGATGTCCGTGGTGACAGCGCCTGCCGACAGCTTCGCATTCTGGCTGTTCGCAATGCCGACGTTTACGTAGAAGCTCTTGACGGTGTATTGCGCGAAACCGGGCTGCGTGAAGCTGAGCACATAGTTCGGCCCGGGCGGCACGTTGTCAAAGCGATACGAACCTGCACCGTTGGTGACCGTTTTAAGGTGCACGCTGGTGGTGGGGTTGGAAAGATCCACGGCCGCGCCGGGAATGACCGCGCCGGTTTGGTCGGTAACGACACCTGTCAGTACAGCTCTGTCTTGAGCGTGGAGGAAGGCTGCAGTACAGGCGAAAAGCAGAAAGAGGAAGGCGAGCTTCGAGAATGAACGTCTCATCGTCGTAGGAGGTTCTCCTGGAAATGCCACTCCGGTGCGCAGGGAGGCCGACAGGAACGAACCCTCCGACGTCACACTTGGAGCTGGGGCAATAGCTTTCGTGCAATTGAGAAGCCAAAGCGAATAGTTGTTGAAAACAGGGAAGTTGGCGGGTCCGCGGGGCTGAGAAACCTTCCGGTTTTTGAGAGCTATCTATGGATTACGAGATACCCTTGCGCGAGGTGGGTGTGCGAGATAGGGTGGACTCGGTTAGGATTTGTGGCAAGGAGTTGAGAGCATGACGTCGCAGCACGAGAAGACAGGTTTGATTGCTTGGGTGGACCGTTACTGGTATTGGCTGGTGATTGCGTTTGGCGTCGCGTGCATGCTGGGGATCGACTTCTGGCATCCGCTTCTGGGCGGGTAAGGCAGGGTCCCCCCTCCCCCAATAAATTGCGCAAAATCCTCAAAGAAGAGAACTTAGGGGCGCACCTGAGGTGTCGGGGTGTGTCCGAAAATGGGAATGCCCGGCGGGTGCCGGGCATTCGTGTTCCTGTTTCAAGTGAGAGTTTGTCAAGTCGATGCCGAGTAAGTCTATGGCGTGCCTGAGATAGCGCTGCCTTGGAGGATGTAGAGCGTTCCGGGGGATACGGTTGTGTAGTTGGTGCCGGTCGTGACGAACACGATGCCATTGCTGCCCCAGCGCGCCATTTGCATAGGAGCGCCGAGGACATCGGGGATGGTAATGGAGTTGAGCAGAGCGTAGGTGTTGAGGTCGTAGACGTTGAGCGTGTAGCTGATGGCGCCTTGTCCTGACCCGCTGTTACCGCTGGTATTGGTGAGGATAAAGATCCGTTTGAGCGTGTCGTCGGGCACCAGAAGATCACCCGACCCTGCGGCGAGTTTTGCGACCTGTGCGGGACCAGCGGGATTCGTGATTACGCCGGAATCGCTGTAGAGCAGACCGGTGCCGGAGTCGTAGTGGAGGTGAAGGCCGAGGCCGCCGGTGTTCAACTGTCCTGTGAGAGTGACGCCGGAGGGTGAGACGGAAAATCCATCGAGGGTCTGTGGTTCGAAGATTTCGGATTGACCGTAGAGGGTTGTGGCATCTGCGCCCCAGGCGAAGCTGGTGATGAAGGCCTGGGAGGTGAAGTAGCCAGGTCTCGGGGTGGCGTTGTCGTAGATATCGAAACCAGCTGACGCCTCTAATCCGTTGGGACAACCCTCGCCGACCGCGATGGTCTGTGGTTTGCCGGGAGCGACTTTGAGGCTGACTGCAAATGTGCAGGTCTCGCTGAGACCTACCAGGTTCGAAGGGGCGTGGCCACCTGATGGGAAGGTTAGATCCAGCGCGAAGGATGGCAACGTGTAGCGCTGAATGATTGCCTGATCAAAGAAACCGGAGTAGAGATACTGGTCGTCGTCGGAGATGGCGATAGAGCTTGGACCCTGTGCGACGGGGACGGTCTGTTGAAGGGCGGACTTGCTCGGGTCGATGACGGCGATGCTGTTGGCGTAGACGGGATCGTTGGATGGGACTGCGACGTAGAGCAAGTTGTGCGTGTTATCCCAGACGAGGTCCTGACCGGAGATGTCGAGCACGCTGATTTGCGCGGTCGTACCGAGATTCGGGAGCACGGTGAAGGCGAGCGAACCGGAACTGCCGGTGCCTGGCCCGTTGGTGACGCTTATTCCACTGGCGGCCGCACTGGCGAGCGATGCCGCCGGGATCGTGACGACGAGTTGAGTGTCGGAGACGGAGTTGATGAGAAGCGTTTGATTGTTCCAGGTGACTTCGGACGCCTGCGTGAAGTCGCGGCCCGTCAAGGTGACCTGAACGTCGGGGCTGCCCGCAGTTACAGCGGCGGGACTGAGCGAGGTGAGTGTGGGCGATGGCGCCAAGTAGCCACCGACGGCAGAGGAGATGCCGGTAGAGGCAACGAATGAGCCGTCGATGATGTAGATCTGCGAGCCGGCGATCGCAAGCCCGCTTGATCCCCAACGCACCATTGCGGAGCCATAGCCGAGTCCGTAGACAGCCATCGAGTTGAGGTAGCTGAGATGATCGAGATCAAACGCCGAGATAGAGATTTGAGTTGAGCCGCTTAGAGAGGAACTCGTCAGGAAGAACGCCTTTCGCTGAGTGAGGTCGAGCGCAAAGGGTTGATCGCTGAGCGGTCCCCCAGAACCCCTTGATTGGAATCGGCCGACCTGCTGACCCGTAGCGGCACTCGCGACGAGACCATCGCCGTCGATCAGGTTAGCGGTTTTTGTATCGAAGGCAAGGTGTTGGGACGCGTCCAAAACGTCCGGCTGATTGGAGAGCAAAGTTACGCCGTTCGCGTCGACAGCGAAGGTGTCTTTATCTCCTTGAGGAGAGATTTCGGGGTTCGTGCCGTAAAGCGTGGTAGCGTCGGCGCCCCAGATTATGTCGTCGTAATAGTTGGGATAGGCGCCCGGGTAGGCAATGTTGGGGCGCGGTACGCCGTCGTCATAGACGACAACGCCGCCGATCGAGCCATACACACTTGTGGTGCTGGAGTGGCGAGTGACCGCGACGGTATGCGGATGTCCCGGTGCGGCGACGACGTGATTTGACAAGTAGAACTTGCCGTTCGAATCGTTGCCAAGCGAGAAGGTGATATCGGGCGTGAGCGAAGGAAGGGTGAAGCGCTCGACCTGTCCGGTGGATGGGAGAGTGACGTAGACATAGCTGCCGTCGTCGGTGACGGTAATACCCGCTGGCGAACTGGGCAGGGGTTGCGTGGTAACGATTGTGCCTTGGAGTGGGTCGATGGTGACAAGGTTGTTGGGGGTGTTCGTAACGGACCAGCCGCTTGAAGCAACGAGCAGGTTGTGAGCTGAGTCCCAACCGAGATCGTTAGCGGTGAGATTGACGGTGCGGACGCGGTTGTCTGCGCTGATGACGTGGAGAGTTTGAGCGGTGGAGGTGCCGCCGCCGGGAGTGGGGTTGGCGATGGTGACGCTCACATTGCCGACGCTGGAGACGGCGCTGGCGGGAACGAAGACGGCAGCGCTGGTGGCGGTGGGATAGGAAGCTTGCGATGCCTGCACGCCATTAACGAGGACTGTGGCGGATTGAACGAAGTTGGTTCCAGTGAGCGTGAGGACGAAGTTAGGTGCACCGGCAGTGACCGTACCGGGCGAGATGCTGTTGAGTACTGGAACCGGATTGACGACCTGAAATGTGAGGCTGTTCGAGTTGAACCCCGATATGGGGTCGCGGACGTAGATGTTGAGATTGCCGGTGCTGGTGAAGTATTGCGGTGAGATGGTGAACTGAAGGGAGGTTGCCGAGACGTATGTCGTCGGCGCTACCAAGGAGTTCAGAATTACGACGTCGGAGGATGTGAAGTAGCTGCCGGAGATGGTCACGGTAACGGGTGAGGGAGAACCGACGAGGGCGGACGCCGGCGAGAGCGAGCTAAGCTTGGCAGCCGGCTGTTTGAGTGTGACGGAGACGGCTTGCGAGGCGCCGCCGCCGGGCGTTGGATTGCTGACCGAGAGGCTCAGGGTGCCGACCGGAGCGAGCGTGGCGGCGGGAACGACGGCAGTGAGCTGGGTGCCGTTGACGAAGGTGGTCGTGAGCGCGGTGGTCCCGGCCATGACCACAGAGGAGGAGTTGAAGTTTGTGCCGGTGAGGGTGAAGGTGGTGTCGCCGGCGCCGGCGTAGAGTGCGGTGGGGCTGACGGCGGTGAGAGTCGGCGCAGGGTTGTCGACAGAGACCTGCGTGGATCCGGCGTTGGAAGTGGATGCCTGGCCGTCTGGGTTGGAGACAGTGATGTTGGCGACGATGCCGGTGGCGGCGAGAGTTGCGGGGACTGCGGCATTGAGCGAGCTGGCGCTGTTGTAGGTGGTCGCGAGCGCGGTGGAGTTCCAGTTGACGACTGCCTGTGACTGAAAGTTGCTACCGGTGACGGCGAGGGTGAAGCCAGAGGAGCCGACCGGGACAGTTGTCGGCGATACGTTCGCGACGATAGGCGCGGGCGCACGCGATGTGGTGCCACCCCCTGAGCCGCCAGAGCAACCTGAGATGAAAGCGAAAGTGATTGCAGCAAGAAGGTACTGCAGAGCCCGGAGGCTGGCAGAGGGAAGGGTCCGTCGCGTCATCATAGGTGGCCGAGTGTCTCGGGTACTCTACCGGATGCGGACGCCCGGGCAAAGAACAAAGCTCCACTGAGTTGTCGCTGAGGTCACGTTACGCGGAGGGCTAACGGAGTTTGGGGTAGCGGAAGCAGGTGGTGAGGTGGTCGTTGATCATGCCGACGGCCTGCATGTGGGCGTAGAGGATGGTTGAGCCAACGAAGTTGAAGCCGCGCTGCTTGAGGTCCTTGCTGAAGGCGTCGGACTCGGGGGAAGTCGCGGGGATCTGTTGGGTGGACTTCCAGTGGTTGAGTTTTGGCTTGCCGTCGACGAAGCGCCAGCAATAGGTGTCGAAGGTGCCGAATTCTTGCTGGACTTTGAGGAAGGCGCGGGCGTTGCGCACGGCGGATTCGATCTTGAGGCGGTTGCGGATGATGCCGGGATCGAGGATGAGTTTTTCGATGCGCGAGGGGGTGAAGCGCGCGACCTTTTCGGGGTCGAAGTCGGCGAAGGCGCGGCGGTAGTTTTCGCGTTTGCGGAGGATGGTGGTCCAGCTGAGGCCGGCCTGGGCGCCTTCGAGGATGAGGAACTCGAAGTGGGTGCGGTCGTCGTGGACGGGGACGCCCCATTCGCGGTCGTGGTAGGCGAGCATGAGTGGGTCGTCGGCGCGGACCCAGGCGCAGCGGGTTTTGGCGGGACTGTCGTGCACGGAGACGTTTCTGTGGACTGCAAAGTCTGCTGGCAGTTTAGAGCAAGGTGCTTTGACGCAAAGGACGCAAAGGAGCGCGAAGGTTCGCCACGGCATAGTTGAAGATGCCGAGCGATGGCGCTCAGCGGCGGTGCGCTTTCGCGGAGGGGAGCGGAGGTGGGTAGGCCGGCTTGGGCTTGGGGGCCTTGTAGATCGCAGGTTCGGGCTCGGTATAGGGCTCGTGGGTGCGGTGCTGCGCGACGGCTTCGGCGATGGCGTATTTCAGCTTGTCGATGCCTTCGCCGGTAACGGCGCTGATGGTGTAGAAGGGCAGCTTACGGCGAGTGGCGAAGGCTTTCAGCCTTTTGAGCTTGTCAGGGTTGGCGACGTCGGCTTTGGTGGCGACGAGGATGGTGGGCTTGGCGGCGAGGGCGGGGTCGAAGGCTTTGAGCTCGGCGGTGATGGTCTTGAAGTCCTCGACGGGGTCGGGGCGCGCGCTGCCTTCGATGGCATCCGAGGCATCGGAGACGTCGACGAGATGGACCAGGACGCTGGTGCGTTCGATGTGGCGGAGGAACTGGGTTCCGAGACCGGCGCCCTGGCTGGCGCCTTCGATGAGGCCGGGCATGTCGGCGACGGTGAAGGATTGCTCGTAGGGCGGGTCGCCGACCTGGACGACGCCGAGGTTGGGCTCGAGGGTAGTGAAGGCGTAGTTGGCGATTTTGGGGCGGGCGGCGGAGAGGCGCGAGATGAGCGTGGATTTGCCGACGTTGGGGAAGCCGACGAGGCCGGCGTCGGCGAGGAGACGGAGCTCGAGGCGGTAGTTGCGGGCTTCGCCGGGGCGGCCGAGCTCGTGCTCGCGCGGGGCCTGGTGCGTGCTGGTGGCGAAGTGCTGGTTGCCGCGACCGCCGCGGCCGCCGCGGGCGATGACGATCTCTTCGTTGGGACGGGTGAAGTCGTGGATCAGCTCGCCGGTGTCTTCGTCGTAGAGCAGGGTGCCGACGGGGACGTTGAGGACGGTGGGCTCGCCGGTGGTGCCGGACATGTTGGAGCCGAGGCCGTGGCCGCCGCGCTGGGACTTCCACTCGGGGTTGTAGCGGAAGTGGATGAGGGTGTTGTGGGAGAGCGAGGAGCGCATGAGGATGTCGCCGCCGTGGCCACCGTCGCCACCGGAGGGGCCGCCTCGGGGGACGAACTTTTCGCGGCGGAAGGCCATGCAGCCATTGCCGCCGTCGCCGGCTTTGATTCGGATGTGTGCTTCGTCGATGAACATCGGGGGTGCTGGTCCTCAGGCGATTGATTCTGAGGCTGTTGGTCAGACTCAACCATGAGTTTAGCGGAGGGAAGAGTGGGCGGCTTCGGCGGCCCTGAAGAGTTGAAAAGTGCTGTTTTGGTAACGGAGGAGACAAACTGTGGATTAGGAGGGACATAACCGGCGATTTGGGGCGACGAAGATGGATTTGTCGTCATTTTTTAATGTTCAGGTGTATGCGGCGTTGCTACACTTGCAGCCATCGAAAGCCAAACTGCGCCCGGACGTGGAAAAGGCATTGCGCCGGGACGCAAACGATTGACGAGCCAGGGCGAGTACAGGTGCCCCGGTCAAAGCTCCGTAGCTTTCACAGAGCTGACCGAAACGGCGAACTTTTAGGAGACGGTATGAGACGCAATATGACGCTGAGCAGGCTGAGCCTGCTCTGTTCCGCATTTTTACTTACGGCAGGCGCGGCGCTCGCACAGACGCAGACGCAGGGCGCGATTACCGGAACCGTGGAAGATGCGACGGGTGCGGTAGTGCCGAAGGCGACGGTCGTGGTGCACAACGACGCGACGAACGCCGACACGACGCTGACCGCAGACGATAAGGGATACTTCAACGCTCCGCTGTTGCAGCCGGGCGAATACAAGGTGACGGTCAACGCGACCGGGTTCAGCGCATTCGTGCAGGACCATGTGGTTGTTCAGGTGAGCCAGTCGACGGAACTGCGTCCACATCTGGCGCTGGGCGGCGAGACGCAAACGGTGGAAGTGACGGCGGTGACGCCGGAGCTGAACTTCGAGTCGCCGCAGTTCTCGAGCAACGTGCCGACCGCGGCGATTACGAACCTGCCGGCGAACAACCGCCGGTGGTCGAGCCTGGCGATGATGACGCCGGGCGTGGTGTCGGATTCGAACGGCTATGGACTGGTTTCGATCCGCGGTGTGAGCCCGCTGATGAACAACGTGCTGATTGACGGCGCGGATGACAACCAGGCGTTCTTCTCAGAAGAGCGCGGCAGAACACGTGAGGCGTACTCGACCTCTGAGGACGCGGTGCGCGAGTTCTCGGTGAATACGGGCGTGTTTCCGGCGGAGTTCGGACGCGCAGCCGGCGGCGTGATCAACTCGGTGACGAAGAGCGGCGGCAACCAGTTGCACGGCGAGGCGTACTTCTATGACCGCGAGAGCAACTGGGCGGCGTACACGCCACTGGTCACGAACGCGGTGCTGAACCCGACGACGGGAACCTACTCGAATGTTCCGCTGAAGCCGAAGGACCTGCGCAAGATCTGGGGCTTCTCGGCGGGCGGATCTCTGATCAAGGACCGGCTGTTCTGGTACTACACCTACGACCAGCACCACCATCTCTTTCCTGGCGTTGGACGTCCTGCAAACCCGACGACGTTCTTCACGCTACCGGAGACGAATCTGGCGACGGGCGAAACCTGCGATCTGAATACAGGGTTGCTCTACACGGGAACGCTGGCGAGCCCGACGGTGAGCACGAACACGCAGAACGAGATGGCCTGCGTGCTGGCGGCGCGCCTGAAGCTGGGGAGCTACGCGGCGGGATCGTCAACCTATGCATCGCAGCTGGCGAGCGTGGCGGGAACGCTGGGCAACGTGCCGCGTATCGGCGATCAGGAGATCAACACGCCGAAGCTGGACTTCCAGATCAATTCGAAGAACCGCGTGTCGCTGCTGTATCACCGGTTGCGCTGGGATTCGCCGGGCGGCGTGCAGACGTCGGCGACGGCGACGTACTCGCGTGATGCGTTCGGCAATGACTTTGTGAAGCTGGACTACGGTGTGGCGAGACTGGACAGCCAGATCACGAACAAGATCTCGAACGAGCTGGGATATCAGTACAGCCGCGAGCTCGATTACGAGACGCAGCAGCCGCTGACGCCGTACACGCAGCAGAACCTGGTGAGCAACGGCAATATCAACTATGTGAACCTGGCGACTTCGAGCGGGTTCAACCTGGGGTCGCCTTACTACTCCTACCGTCTTGCATATCCTGATGAGCGCAAGTGGCAGGTGTTCGACACGGCGTACTGGGTGAAGGGGAACCACACGTTCAAGGCCGGTGTTGACGTGCTGCACAACTATGACCTGCTGAATAACACGTACGAGTCGAACGGCGATTACAGCTACTCGTACATCGGCAACTACTTCGCGGATGTTTACGCGGAACAGAACCACCTGGCGAACGCCGGCTGCGCTACGGGTGCGCCGCAGGTTGCAAGCTACAACTCCAAGACCGGAGCGGTGAGCTCGGCGGTCGGCAGCCTGCCCTGCTACACGTCGTACTTCCAGGGTTACGGCAATCCGCTGTTCGACATCTTCACGACGGACTACGGTGTGTTTGCGCAGGACGACTGGAAGCTGACGCCGCGGTTGACCGTTGAGCTGGGCGTGCGCTGGGACTACGAGGCGCTGCCGAACCCGAGCAGCACGCTGACCGTGGCCAGCGGATCGTACACACCGTTTCCGGGTGTGACGAACCGTCCGAGCGACAAGAACAACTTTGGACCGCGGCTTGGCTTCGCGTATGACCTGTTCGGTAATGGCAAGTCGGTTCTGCGCGGAGGATACGGCATCTACTACGGGCGCGTGCTGAACGGGACGATTGAAAATATCTTCCTGAACACGGGCAGCCCGCTGGGCCAGTACACGACAACCTTCAAGCCGACGACGGCGGGGGCACCGACGTTCCCGGCACTGAGCACGACCAGCGGATCAGCGCCGGCGGCTCCGAGCGTGTACTTCTTTGCGAACAACTTCCAGAATCCGCAGGTGCATGAGTTCGACCTGATTCTGCAGCAGGACCTGGGACAGAGCGCGGTGCTGAGCGTGAGCTACCTGGGCGGGCTGGGACGCGAGCTGCCGAACTTCATCGACCTGAACCTGAACCCGACGACCTCGCTGGCGACGATTACCTTCACTGGCGGCGGTCCGATTCCAAACGGCACGTCGGTCCAGATCCCGACGTACACGGGGTATGGAAACACGGCGCTGTTTGGACCGCAGGCGACGAAGTTCCAGGCGATCACGGAAGCAGTGAGCAACGTGAACTCGAGCTACAACGCGCTGGTATGGGAAGTGAAGACGCGCAACCTGCATGGGTTGGAGGCGGATGCAAACTACACCTGGTCGCACGCTCTGGATTATGCCCAGAACGCGCTGACGCAGGGTGGTGGCAACGACGTCTACGATCCGTATGGGTCGATGCGGACCAACTACGGGAACTCAAACTACAACGTGCCGAACCGGTTTGTGGCGTACGCGCTTTACAACTTCCCGAACCTGAAGGGTGGAAACTGGGCGAAGTACATTGCAAATCAGTGGTCGATCAACGACGACTTCCAGATGCAGAGCGGTCTGCCGTACTCGGTCTCGCTGAGCGGCTACAACTCGAATAACGCGATTCTCTCGGGCAGTCTGAATGGGGCGGGAGGACAGTCGTTCATTCCCAGCAATGTTTTGCCGGGGTTCGGCATTGGACGCAATACGTTGAAGAACAAGCGGCCGATCGTGGATGACATCCGTGTGGTGAAGGGGATTCCGTTCACGGAGCGTTACAGCCTGCAGCTTCGCGCGGACTTGTTCAACGTGGCCAACCATGAGAACGTCGGCGGAATCGGCAGCACGGCGTACATCTTCAACGACACCGGGGCGCTGACCAGCACGGCGGCTTATCAGCCGACGACGTTTGGTGTTCCGACCAGCATCAACTCGAGCGGCTTTACGTTTACGCCGCGCGAGATCCAGATCTCGGCGCGCCTCTCGTTCTAAGAGGAAGGCCGATCAACCTGAGAGGGCGGTGGCTTCGGCTGCCGCCCTTTCTGCTTGCGGAGGAGGCGATTTTCAGCGCAGGATTTCGTGTGTAGGAGTGGGGTCCGCGCGCGAGGGAGGCGCGGGAAGCATGGTCTTCGGAGCGCACGTGGTGGTTTACAGCAGGGATGCGGAGGCGGACCGGGCGTTTCTGCGAGATGTACTGGGATTTGCGGCGGTCGACGCGGGGCACGGATGGCTGATCCTGGCGCTGCCACCGGCGGAGGTTGCGGTGCATCCGGCGGAGGCGAATGGGAGGCACGAGCTGTACCTGATGTGCCACGATCTGCCGGCGGAGATTCGGGCGCTGGAGGGGAAGGGTGTTCGGTGCGGAGAGGTGAGAGAGGAACGGTGGGGGTCGGTGACGAGTGTGCCGCTGCCGGGCGGAGGTGAGTTGGGGATGTATCAGCCGCGACATGCGACGGCGGTGGGACGGGGCGGCAGTTGATTCCGGGCGGGATTCTGGGGTAAACTCAATAAGTTCGGCGAAGTGGCTGGGCTTCCTGTCTTTTGAGGGGATGGCTGGCTGCTGAGGCTGTTCCGGCGTGGACGCAACCTGAAGATTCTGAAGGGTTGGCAGCACGGCCCGGAGCTGGCGTGGCAAACGCTTCCTGATACAGGCTTATCGAGCGAGATTTTCTGGGTGACGCGTGTGCGTGGCCCGCGAGAGGTTGAAGTTATGTACGCAGTCATTCGTACCGGCGGCAAGCAGTACCGCGTAGCTCCCGGCGACACGCTGAGGATTGAGAAGAGCGAGCACAATGGGACGCTCGAGTTCTCGGACGTGCTGGCGGTGAGCGGCGAAGAGGGCAAGTTTGAGCAGGAGCTGGGCGGCGCGAAGGTGCTGGCCGAGGTCGTGGGCGAAGGCCGCGGCGAGAAGATCCTGGTCTTCCACTACAAGCGGAAGAAGCAGTACAAGAAGCTGCAGGGCCACCGCCAGAGTTTCGTTGAGGTGAAGATCAACGAGATTCAGGTGAATGGGAAGAGCTTCAAGGCTGAGAAGTAAGAGATCAGAGAAGAGAGATCAGAGATCGGGAGCGGATGCTCCGGCGGTCTCACGATGAGGCAGAGCGATGGCACATAAAAAAGGTCTTGGAAGCAGTAAGAATGGGCGCGATTCAAACGCGCAGCGGCTGGGCGTGAAGCGCTTTGGCGGCGAGACGGTGACGGGCGGATCGATCCTGGTGCGGCAGCGTGGAACACCGCTGAAGCCGGGCAAGAACGTCGGGCGCGGAAGCGATGACACGCTGTTTGCGAAGATCGATGGCATCGTGAAGTTTCAGAATCGCGGCCAGCATGGGCGGTTCGTGTCGATCGAGCCGGTCGCGCAGTAAGTTCGTTCGTTATAAGGATTGAAAGCCCCGCTTCGGCGGGGCTTTCGTGCGTTTGGGCGTAGTTGCGCGGGAGGAAAGACTCTGACGCAAAGGGCGCGAAGGGAACGCTAAGGGACGCTACGGCGATGGGGTGCGCGGGAAAGAGGGCGAGAGCGCTTTAGGATGGTGTTCCGGAGATGAGTACGTCATGGACCAGACGCTGCAGAGGACGATAGCCGTTTTGGAGCGGACGCCGGCGGTGTTGGCCGCGCTGCTGCGTGGGTTGCCGGAGGAGTGGACGCGCACGAACGAGGGTGAGGGGACGTGGAGTGCGTTCGATGTCGTCGTACACCTGATCAACTGCGAGAAGACCGATTGGGTGCCGCGGGCGCGGACGATTCTGGAATCGAAGGATGGCGAGGTGCGGGAGCTGCCGCCATTCGATCGCTGGGGTGGGATTCGTGAGAGCCAGTCGAAGTCGATGGGCGAAGTGTTGGATGATTTTGCGCGACTGCGGAGAGAGAATCTCGCGACAGTGCGCGAGTGGAATTTGAGCGCGGAGCAGATGGCGATGCGCGGTAGGCATCCGGCACTGGGTGAGGTGACGCTCGCGCAGTTGATGGCGACGTGGGCGGCGCACGATCTGAATCATCTGCACCAGATTTCACGGGTGATGGCGCGTCAGTATCGCGAGGCGGTGGGGCCGTGGCGCAAGTACATGGGCGTGATGGTGTGCGAGGGGCACGGCGCGTAGCCGCCGCTAGTCGAGACGTTTGCGTGAGTCTGCTTTGCCGGGGAGCTTGTCGGCGAGGGTGTCGTGCCATCGCCAGAAGGCGTAGATGGTTGCGAAGATGGTGCAGGCTGCGGCCATGTCGGTGGTGACGTAGGCGCCGTGCGCGAGGAGGTTAGGTTCGAAGCAGAAGAGGATGAGCGCGATGAGGCCGGCAGTGAGCGAGAACATCTCGGTTGTGCCGAGGAAGACGAGCAGAGTGGCGATGATGCCGAAGATGGAGGCAAGGAGGCGGGCGCGGAAGATGAGGGTGTTGGCGCTGTAGCGGCCGCCGTTGGAAGGACCGTTGCGATAGAGGAGCTCGCGGCCGTCTACTTTGGGGCTATTCGTCGAGAGGCCACGATTTGCGGTCGATGGTGAAGATGTCGGTGGTGCGGCAGTAGCCGCCGGCACCGTGCATGCGGCCGATGAGGCGGAGTTTGTGGGGGTCGATGTAGAGGCGCTCGAGGTTGGCGAAGGCGTCGGTGCGGACGTGCGCGTAGAGGATGCGCGCGAGGGCGATGATGCTGGAACCGCCGGGTTCGATGAGCTGGAAGAGACGGCACTCGAAGCCGACGGGCGAGGCGGCGATGCGCGGGACATCGATGAGGGTGGAAGGTGCGAGATCGAGGCCGGCGAGGCGGGTTTCGTCGGTGCCGCGCGGCGCGTTGGTGGCGGTGATGTTCATCTCGGGCGCGAGCTCTTCGGGGACCATGTTGATGACGAAATCGTTATGAGCGCGGATGTTGGCCAGCGTGTCCTTGCCTTCGCGGTCGGGTGCGGCGGAGAAGCTGATGGCGACGAGTGGCGGGTCGGCGGAGAGGATGTTGAAGAAGGAGAAGGGCGCGGCATTGAGGGTGCCGGCTGGGTCGCGCGAGACGACCCAGGCGATGGGACGCGGCATGATGACCGAAGCCAGGAGCTTGTAGGCGTCGGGCTTGGGCATGGCGGCGAGGTCGAAGTGGGAGAAGGTATCTGGCATGCGATGGTCTAGAGGAAGAGTATTCCAAAGGGGCTTGATTGGGCGCTGGGAGCATCTAACCGAGTGGCTTACGCGCAGTGTGCATGCATGCGCGGGAAAGAGAGCAGGCTTATGCGGAAATTGATGGCGGCTGTGCTGTGCGTACCTTTGTTGGCAGCGGTTCCGTCGTGCGGGCACGGACAGCAGTATAGGGACTACCACCGCGGAGACCATCAGCGGTTTTACAACGGAGCTTATGAAGGCGGAAGGGGCGGCGATTACTACGGACACGATCGACGCTATGACGACTACGACCGGCGGTATCACCAGGGCGGGATAGGGCCGGGCAAGGGAGCGCTGATTGGCGGCGCGGGTGGAGCGGCGCTGGGAGCGCTGTTCACCGGAAGCGCCAAGGGCGCCATCATCGGCGGCGCGGCGGGTGCGGGAGTCGGCGCGATTCTCGGCGAGCATGCGCAGGATAACCGCGAACGCCGGTACTGATGGCTAGGTTTACAGCAGATTTGCGAGAACGAAAGGACGACGCGATGAAGACGATGCGAGTGGTGGCAATAGCGTTACTGGCGGGTGGAATGGCGGCGGGGAGCAGCGGATTTGCGCAGGCTGCACCGGCGAATACCCAGACGTCGACGACAGAGACACGGTCGACGACGACGACTACGCAGCCGGCGCCTACATGGACGACTGATCAGTTGATTACCTCGTCCGTGCACGATGCGTGGTTGCTGAGCGGACGGAATGAGGCGACGTTCTTTGAGATGGTCACGCAACTCGCGCAGATTTCGGCGCAGAAGCGCGGCTTGACGTTGCCAGATTCAGAAGAGACGGGTAAGCGCTTTGGACAACTGGTGAAGGAAGGCGCCAAAGCGGACCACGACCAGCTTCTGTATGTGGTGGTGGACAAGGCAGTGCAACAGGTGGCGACGAAGAGCTGACGCTGCCTGGAGTAGGGACTAGAGGGCCGCCTCGGCTATGGGGCGGCCTTTGTCGTTGAGGGTAACGTGGGTTGCGGGGAGCTGGTGGTCGTGGGGGAAGATCAGGAGCCATCGCTCGGGGATGGCGCGGGCGAGGAGGCGCTTGCGCTCGTCGATGCAGCGGATGGGGTCGAGATCGTAGCCCATAACCCAGGTCGGGTCGAGGTGGTTGTGCGTGGGGAAGAGGTCGCCGGTGTAGACGGCGTGTTCATCGCCTGAGGTGATATGGACGGCGAGCATGCTGGAGGTGTGACCGGGGAAGGGCTCGACCGTGAGGCCGGGAAGGATTTCGGGCGATGTTTGGATCGTGGGGAGTGGGAGATTTGGTGCCTCGGGGTTGCGAAGGCGTTGGTCGTCTGGGGTGAAGCCACCGAGGCCGTGCGGGTCGAGCAGGGTGAGTTGGCCGGAGGCGAGGAGTGGGTCGTAGTTGGGGGAGAGATAGCTGACGCGGTCGCGGTCGTGCTGGAGGCGCCCGTGGGCGAGCTCACCGGCGGCGAAGAAGTAGCGCGCGTTGGGGAAGGTGGGGGTGACGGAGCCGTCGGGGTGGAGGGTGGTGTTCCAGCCGCAATGGTCGAAGTGCAGGTGGGTGTTGAGGACGTGGGTCACCTCTTCGGGGCGGATGCCGGCGGCGGCGAGGGAGGCGGGGAGAAGCTCCTGGTTGGCGTGGATTTCGCGCATTTTGGGTGAGAGCTTGTTTCCGAGGCCGGTCTCGATTACGACGAGGGCGGACGGCATGCGCGCTGAGCCGGGGAATCGTATTACTAGGGCGTTAAGGCCGAGAAGGATGCGGTTCTGATCGTCGGCTGGGGCGCGGCGGCTCCAGAGAGGTTTGGGGACGACGCCGAACATGGCTCCGCCATCGAGCAGGAAGGTGCCGTCGGTGCAGATGGTGAGGCTGAGATCGCCGAGGGTGTGGCGGGCGCGGATGAGGCTGTTGTCGGTGGGCTGGGCTGCTGGATGCGGGACGTACTTCACCGCATCAGGCTACACGAGCCTGATGGGTGAGCAGCGTTGGTCATGCCTGTGCGGCTTCGGCGGCGACAGCAGCGAGCGGAGCGTCGGAGTTCTCGGCGATGACGGCAGCGGGGGCCTGGGTGATCAGCTCCATGGCCGAGGCTGAGGTCTCGACGCCATCCGCGGATGGCAGCACCTGTTCCATGGCGTTGGCGACCTGCGTGGCAGCCGAGTCCATTTGCGCAACGGCAGCGACACCTGATGGGACTCGTTTGAGCTGGAAGCAGGAGCGACAGAGCACGGGGCGGCCCTGGGTGGGCTTGAACGGCACCGTGGTCTCAACGCCGCAAGCCGAGCATTTCGTTCGGGTTTCGGTGCGTGAGAGCGGAAGGGTTACGGCCCCGGTGGCATTGGCAGAGCGCCCAAGGCCGGCACGCTTGGCCTTGCAGAGCTTGCATCGCTTGGGGTCGTTTTTGAACTGCTTGTCGTAGAAGAAGAGTTGCTCACCTGCGGTAAAGACGAACTCGTTGCCACAGTCGGAGCACTTCAGGATACGGTCCGTGAATTCCATGCGCCTTCTCCCATCTTGCGGGATAAGGCTGAAACGTTACCAGAGGTCCAGACTCAAAGGGTTGAGATCCCCAGGACGCGTGTTCAAGCCTAAGTACGAATTTTCACTTCGGAGCCCGTCGACTTGATCATGAGGATGCCGCAGGAACTGGGGCGGCTCTCCAGGTTATTGCGGCGACGGGGCGCCGAATTGCACGCCCCGTTCGCTGCGAGTTTTGTTGGGATCAGCAGAACACTGATCCGGACTTCGTCACTAATCCTGCTCCTTACGGGCGATTTAGTCCTGTTCTTTACGGACTTTCTTTCGATTCCGTTTACGAGCTAGAGCTTCCTTGACGCGGCGCTTTTCGCCGGGCTTCAGGTAGAAGGAGTGGCGCTTGACCTCCTTGATGATGTCTTCCGTCTGCACCTTGCGCTTAAACCGGCGCAGGGCATTCTCAAGGGGCTCGCCTTCCTGCACACGAACCTCTGCCACTGAACTACACCTCCAAACCTGCCCATCTGGCGAGTCTTAAGAATACGTCATTTGAAACACATTTCCACAAAAATATTCGCTTCGGAGCACGATGAGTTGGGTGTGATCGAAGTAATGAAACTAAACGATTTCCCTGCAAAATTTTGCACGATTTATTGCTCGCAATCGATTCCCGCGAGAAGTGCGCAGGCGGGTTGGATTTTGGGCTCTGAATCCATGCAGCTGGAGAGAGCGCGACAGATCCTCCGGCGCCGAGTCTCATAGAATGGAACTGGTACCCACTTTGATGTCGACCGCAACAACGTTTTCTGCCGAACCCGCACCGCCACCGGAGATCCATAGCTGCCCAAGTTGCAGTCACTGGCTTCCGGACGGGACGCTCGCGTGTCCGGATTGCAACACGCTGACCTATGGCCTGTATCTGCGTGAACTGGCGGGGACCGCGCAGCAGTTTGAGCAACAGGGGAAGTGGGCGGAGGCGCGCGAGCGCTGGCGGTCGACGCTGAAGTGGCTGCCGGAAAATGCGGAGCAGGCCGCGGGAATACAGCAGCACATTGCGCAGATCGACAGCAGGATGCGCGCGGAAGAGGACCGCAAGGCGAAGTGGACGAAGCGGCTGGGACCGTTCGCTCCGATTGCGCTGTTTCTGATCAAGATTAAGACGGCGATCTTCCTGCTGTTCAAGCTGAAGTTCCTGCTCGGGATTCTGGGCTTCTTCGGAATTTACTGGGCGCTGTTCGGATGGAAGTTCGCGCTGGGGTTTACGGTTTGCCTCTTCGTTCACGAGATGGGGCATTTCGTGGCGGTAAAGCGGCGCGGGCTAAAGGCGGACCTGCCGGTGTTCTTTCCGGGGCTGGGCGCGTATGTGCGCTGGTACAACCAAGGTGTCTCGGTTGATCAGCTGGCGGCGATTGCGCTGGCCGGACCGATGTATGGGCTGGCGGCGGCACTGGCTTGTCTGGCGATCGCGTGGGGGACACAGGGCCGGACGAGTGAGCTGTTCGTGGTGCTGGCGAATGTCGGGGCGTGGATCAATCTGTTCAACATGGTTCCGCTGCTGGGTCTGGATGGAGCGCAAGCGACGTATGCGCTGGGGCGCGTGCAGCGTGGGCTGATTGCGCTGACGTGCTTCATCTTCTTCGGCCTGACGGTCAACAAAGAGATGAACACGGGATTCACTGGAGCGTTCATCCAGTGGGTGTTCCTGTTTGTGGGGCTGGGGATGCTGTGGCGGTGCTTCACGAACGATGAGCCCGAGAAGCCGCATACCGCGACGATGGTGTATTTCCTGGGGTTGATTCTGGCGCTGGGATTCCTGCTGCTTCGCACACCGGTGCCTTTTACGGGTCGCGGACTTCGGTAACGAAAGCGAATTCTTAAGTAACCCGTATACTGTCGCAGCATGCCGCTTGAGAAGATTCGCTCTATTGCATTGAATCATCGCGCGAACCGGTATCTGCCAGGCGGGGTGGACTCGCCAGTACGCGCGTTTCGGGCTGTGGGCGGCGATCCGCCGATGGTGGTGCGTGCGGAGGGAGCGTATCTCTACGACGCGGATAAGAACCGGTATCTGGATCTGTTTGGGTCGTGGGGGCCGATGCTGCTGGGGCATGCGTTTGCCCCGGTGGTGAATGCGGTGAAACGCGCGGCAGAGCGGGGGACGTCGTTTGGCGCGAGCACGCCGAGCGAGGCGGATCTAGCAGAGTTAGTGCAGCGATGCTTTCCGTCGATGGAGCGGATGCGATTTGTGAGTTCCGGCACGGAGGCCTGCATGTCAGCGATCCGGCTGGCGCGCGGGTTTACGGGTCGGCCGTTCGTAATCAAGTTTGAGGGCTGCTATCACGGACATGCGGATGCGCTGCTGGTGAAGGCGGGCAGCGGCGTGGCGACGTTTGGGATTCCGGGATCTGCGGGTGTGCCTCCGGAGACGGCGATGCACACGCTGGCGCTGCCGTACAACGATCTCGAAGCCGTTGAAGAGGCGTTTGCGGCGTTTCCGGACCAGATTGCGTGCGTGATTGTGGAGCCGGTGGTGGGGAATGCAGGCACGATTCCGCCGGCGGCAGGATATCTTGCGGGACTGCGAAGGCTGACCCGCGAGCACGGCGCGCTGCTGATCTTCGATGAGGTGATGACGGGCTTCCGGCTGGCGCCGGGTGGAGCGCAGGAACGGTTTGCGGAGGATCTGGGCGAGAACGGAGCGCCGGATTTGACGACGCTGGGGAAGATTTTGGGTGGAGGACTTCCTGTAGCGGCGTTTGGCGGGCGCGCGGAGGTGATGGAACAGCTTGCTCCGCTGGGGCCGGTGTACCAGGCGGGAACGCTGAGCGGGAATCCGCTGGCGATGGCCGCGGGTGTGGCGATGCTGGCGCACCTGCTGGCGTACAAGACGGAGATCTATCCGACGCTGGAGAGAACGTCGGCGGCGATTGCCGATGGTGTGGCGAAGATTGCGGCGGAGAAGGGGATCGGGCTGACGACGAACCGTGTGGGCAGCATGTTCACGTGGTTCTTTACGCCGAGCGAGGTGCGGGATTTCGAGTCGGCGAGCGCGGCAGATACTGCAATGTTCGGGCGCTTTCATCGTGCGATGCTGGAGCGCGGCGTGTGGCTGCCGCCGAGCCAGTTCGAGGCAGCGTTCGTGTCGGCGGTGATTGGAAGGCGCGAGGTGGAGATGGTGCTGGCGGCGGCGAATGAGGCGCTCGGCGAAGTAGAACGCTAGACGGTGGCCGCTTCGGCAGGTTGAGGATGAGTGGGTTCCATCCAGAGTTTGCCGGCGAGCATGAGAACGGCGAGAAGGATGCCGCTGAGCAGAAAGACGCCGCGCACGCTGGTGTGCTGGGCGAGCACGCCGCTGAGCAGAAGGCCGGCGATCTGCGCAGAAAAAACGAACGACATGACCGTTGAGCCGACGCGGCCGAGCATGGTGTGCGGCGTCTCTTCCTGAATGAGCGTCTGGGAAGGCACGATGATGCCGCCGGCGGCGAACCCGACAAGGATCAGTGCGGGGATGGTGGCGACGAGATGCGGGATGGCGGCGAGGATGAACGTACCGACGGCCATGCCGCCGAGCCCGAAGTAGACGAGCGATGTGTGCTTCACTCTTTTGGCGACGGCCGTGAGGATGTTCATTCCGGCGAGAAGGCCGAGCCCGATCATTGCACTGGTGACGCCGAAGATTTTCTGTGAGGCGTGCAGATTGTCGCGCACGTAGACGGCGATCATGGGAGCGAAGCAGCCCAGCGCAAACATGCCGGCGGCGAGCGCGGTGACGACGAAGAGAAGTGCGGCGTGGTGAAGGATGAAGCTGGTGCCCTCGCGCATGTCGGCGATGATGCGGCGTATTCCGGTGGGTTGGCTGGGGACGACGGCGCTGGATGGCTGTTGCGCGCGCTTGCGCGGAATGTTGAGCGCGATGGAGGCGATAAGAGATGCGGACGCTATGAAGCTGATGGAGTCGCCGACGTAGCAGACCCTGACGCCGAGCACGGTGACGATGGTGACGGCGATGGGGCCGCCGATGATGCGCATGATGAACATGACCTGCTGCATGAGCGCATTGGCGGAGCGGAGTCCGTGGAAGGGGACTGCGGAGCGAAGGGCAATGCCCTGCGCAGGCGAGAAGAAGCTCGAAACAACGCTTATGGAAGCGAGCACGGCGTAGAAGCCGGCGATGGAGTGGACCAGGAGAAGCAGAAGGCAGAGTGCCGCGCGCGTGAGGTCGCTTGAGACGAGGGTGGCCTTGACGGGCCAGCGATCGGCGAAGACGCCGCTGACAATCCCGAGGACGGCGATGGGTGCGAGGTACGCGATCTGGATGCCGGTAACCTGCTGCGGTGTGGCGTGCAGCTTGTAGGTCACGATGGTCATGACAGCGTAGAGCGCGAGGAAGTCGCCGAAGACACTGACGACCTGCGCGTACCAGAGGCGGCGCAGGGGGACGATGCGCAGGACCGCGCCCATGCTGAGGGGCTCGGGTGCGTTGGGTGCGGGAAGGGGAAGACCTTCCGGTGTCTCGGCGGCAACGGCGTCTGCGCTCATGCGCGAGATCTCCAGCAGGGGTGTGGAGAGAGTTTAGAGCAAATTGTGGGGCGTTGGTTAGTCTTCGACGAGTTCGACGAGCAAGACCTGCTCGTCGTTGTCGATCTCGCGGAGCTTGACCTCGATAATCTCGCGGCGCGAGGTGGGGACGATGCGGCCGATGAATCGTGCTTCGATGGGAAGCTCGCGGTGGCCGCGGTCGATGAGGACGAGAAGCTGGACGCTCTTGGGGCGGCCGTGATCGAAGAGGGCGTCGAGTGCGGCGCGGATCGTGCGGCCGGTGTAGAGGACGTCGTCCATGAGGATGATGTCGCGGCCTTCGATGTCGAAGCCGATGTCGCCTTTTTCGACGACGGGGCGGACGTCGCGTGTGGAGAGGTCATCGCGGTAGAAGCTGATGTCGAGCACGCCGACGTCGACGGGCTGGCGCTCGATGGTTTCGATGAGCTTGCCGACGCGTTGGGCAAGCGGAACGCCGCGGCGCTTGATGCCCACGAGACCGATGTTGGCGGCGCCGTTGTTGCGCTCGACGATCTCATGCGCGAGACGGACGAGGGTGCGCTCGATCTCGGAGGAGGACATGAGGCGGCCCTTCTCACGAAGGCGCGGCTGTGTGGCGTCGGAGCTGGACGAAGCGGGGGTGGATGTTTCGCTCATAGCTGACGATGATGATAGCAAGGCGGCAAGGCAGCAGGTCAGCGCGTGGCGTCTCTTGGCTCGCTGCGGGAGCGGAGCAGAGCGGCGAAGGCGCCACCCAGAGCGGAGAGCCCGAGATAAATGAGAAGAGCCACGGCGGAGGTGATGAGAATCAGGCCGAGGCGGTCTTCAGGAATGTTGAGCCAGTTGAGGAGCGAGGCCTGGGCGGGACCACCCTGCTGCTGGACGGTAGTGCGAAACTGCGCGAATGCGGCGGCTACTGCGGTGTCTATGGCTGGTCCATTGTGGAACACGAAGCGGCCGAGGACGAGGCCGGACGCGTTAATCACGGACATTCCAAAGGTGATGGCGAGCCCGCAGAGCAGGCCAAGTGTCGCGCCGAAGCCGGCGCGCAACCGCGAAGGCCGAATCTTCGAGTTATATATGCCGAGAACAACGACAGGAGCGCCGATCGCCCAGAACCATGCGAGGAGAATGACCGGTGGAACCGCGAGCGCGAGCAGGTTGAGTGCTGCGGCCAGAGCGCCGGCGAGCACGGCGTAGCGGATTGCGGCGGGCCAGGCGATAGCGTCGGGATTCCCGTTGCCGAGCAAGCCGTCAGCGAGTCCGGAGTCGAGCACGGCACGCTGCTTTTGTGCCTCCATGAGCAACTCTTCGGAGACTCTGATTTGCGGGGCGCCACAGTTGGGGCAGAAGAGCAGTGCGCCCTCGTGCTCCAGTGGGAGCGCGGCGTGACAGCGGGGGCAATTGCGAGGGGGCACAGTTTGAGGCTACGCGAGGTGTGCGCGTGCCGCAACGGAGGCGAGCTATTCGCTGTCGGAGGAGTCGTGGTGGCCACCAGGCAGGTCGAGTGCGACGAGGCCGATCTTCGTGCCGCCATCCCTGGGCTCGATGCCTACGATGTGCTGATGCTCAGGCGAGCCGGCGCGGAGTTCCGGGTGATCGCTGTCGTCGTTGGAGACCTTGAATTTGTGGCTGCCGTGATCGTTGTCGCGGCATGTGAGTCCTTGCGCGGTGTGCGTGGGCTGGCCGACGGTCTGGTTCCCTTCGCACTCCAGCACCTCTCCGTAGCGGGCCATGTCTTTACGGTAGAAGGCCTCGACCTTGTCGGGAGAGTCGGAGGTCTGGAAGGAGGCGGCTTTGACGCCGAGGTGGAAGTCGCCGAAGTTGAGGTTGATGTCGGCGGCATCTTTGTCCTTGCCGTCGTGGTCCTTGACGGGGACGGCGCCGGGGTAGGTGGTGAGGCCGATTCCGGCGAGGTTGGCATCGTTGTCGGTCTTCACGTGCACTGAGCCGAAGGGAGTGCTGACCTGGACGTTGTCTCCGTTGGCGTGTTTGTTGCTGGAGACGCGGCAGCCGGCGAGAAGCATGCACGAGGCTGCGGCGAAGAGAGTCAATCGAAGCGCATTCATCGGGGACCTCAGCAGAGAGCTTTGACCGGGCGACACACCGGCTCACCGGAAGGATACGCCGAGTGCGGGCGGCGGGTTCCCGAACGGCGGCGAAGGTGAAAGATTTCAGAGTGGTTAGATTCGGGTAGGTCGCGGCGAAGAGCGCGTCTTTCGCTGGCGCGCGGGGTTACACTTCAAGCGCCACACCGCGCGGGTGGGAGGACGACTATGAGACGCACGAGATGGAACGCACGGGCCTTCAGGAGTTCCGCGATAGTGGCGTTGCTCGGGTTAGCGGTTGGAGCTGCGCTACGTGCGCAGCAGCCGCCCGACGGGAGCCAGGGGTATCCGCCGCAGGACAGCGCGCAAGTTGAGCAGGCGCCGGCGGTCCCGGCGAGCGATCCGCCGTCGCGGGTGGTGCGGCTGAGCGTGGCGCAGGGAACTGTGTCGGTCGAGCCCGCAAGCGTGGATCAGTTCAGCCCGGCGGAGGTGAATGCTCCGCTGACCACGGGTGACCGTGTGTGGACGGGCGGGGATTCGCTGGCGGAGCTGCAGGCGGGACTGCTGGTGGCCCGCATGGGAGGGACTACCGACCTGACGGTGACTGCGATGACGGACACGCTGGCGCAGTTCGGGCTGGGGCAGGGCAGCCTGCACCTGATCTCATACGCGCTGGATCCGGATGGGACGATTGAGCTGGACACGCCGAACGTCGCGCTGACGGTGTTGGCGGCGGGCGATGTGCGAGTGAATGTGGATCCGGTGGGTCAGTTTACGGACGTGAGGGTGCTGTCGGGCGTGGTGCAGGTGGATGGCAATGGCCTGCAGCAGACACTGGGGGCCGGACAGGCGGCAAGGTTTTCGGGATTCAGTGCGGTTTCGGTGCAGTGGCTGCAGGCGCGCAGCACGGACGCGCTGGATGATTTTTCGAAGCAGAGGGATCAGGCGTATCAGAGTGGTGAGTCGGCTGAGCAGAGCTATCTGAACATGGACACCGTGGGCGCCGCGGATTTGTACCAGTATGGAATCTGGCTTCCGCAGGCAGACTACGGCAACGTGTGGTTCCCGGCGGGTGTGCCGGAGGGGTGGCAACCATACTGTTACGGACGATGGACGTGGGTTGCGCCGTGGGGATGGACGTGGATCGAGGCTGAAGCGTGGGGCTTTGCGCCGTTTCATTACGGACGGTGGGCGATCTTCGGCGGACGGTGGGGATGGATTCCGGGACCGCCGGTAGTGCATCCGGTGTATGCGCCGGCGCTGGTGGTTTTCGTGCATGCGGGGAACGGCGTTTCGGCGTGGTTCCCGCTGGGACCGAAGGAGCCTTACGCGCCCTGGTATCACTCGAGCACGCTGTATCAGAACCGCGTGAACGTGAGCGGTCTGTACAACCGGAACGTCGACCAGGTGCGGACGGTGTACAACACGTCGAACCGGGAGATGTTTGCGAATGCGCTGGGGCCGCAGCGGGAGTTCGCGAACCGCGCAGCGGGAACGGTGGAGGTGCCGCAGGAGAGCCTGGCCTCGGGCAAGCCGGTGCGGCAGGCCATGCTGCATCTGCCAGAGCAGCAGATCGCGGCGGCGCCGGTGCTTCCGCACCCGATGGTTTCGCCGGAGCGGACGATGGTGGCGCCAGCGACGGCGCGAGCGTTGCCTCCGCGGCTGAACCGGCCGACGCTGACGACGCATGAGGATGCTGCGATTGGGAACCAGCAACAGCGTGCCGCACAGACTGCAGGGACGCAGCCGCAAGTACAACCGGCGCCGATCGAGCGGCGCGGCTTCCAGGTGCAGGGCGGGCAGCCGTTACCTGACGCTGCACATCCGACCCAACCGGCGAGCCAGCAGAGCGGGATGAACATCCAGGGAGCGGTGCGTCCTCCGAACCCGGCGCGAGGGACGCAGCGGCTCCCTGTCCCCACGGTTGCGCCACCGCCGCGCGGGCAGATCCCGACCGGCAGTGAGCAGCTCTACAACCGTTCCGTGCCACCGCCGGCGCGGCCGAGCTTCGAGCAGCAGCGGCAGGCCATCCAGAGCACAGATCCAGGGCGGCCGCTCACCCCGCAGCAACTGGACAACCTGCGGGAGAACCGGCCGGTGGGTGAGCCGGAGACGCGCGAAGCTGCGCCGCATCCGGCGGCTGCGCCCCCGCCGCTGCAGCAGCACAGCAACTCTCCGGAACAGCCGCGGCAGGACAACCGCAAGCACTGAGGAGATCGAACGAGCTTTTGGCCCGGTGAAGGGGCGTTGATGCGGTGCGCGGGGGAAGCCTAGTACACTGGAAAAAGTGTCGGACGCTTGATTTCGCCGATCCCCCGCGCAGCCGTGCCTGCGAACTTTTCCCTTCCTGAGGACAGAATGACCGAAAAGACAGCTACTCCTGAGGCTCGCAATCAGACCGAGCTCGATCAGCTTTCGATTAACACACTGCGCATGCTCGCAGTCGATCAGGTGCAGGCGGCCAATAGCGGGCACCCAGGAGCGCCGCTGGGATGTGCGCCGATTGCGTATTTGCTGTACCACAAGTTCATGAAGTACAACCCGACGGAGCCGAAGTGGTCGGACCGTGACCGCTTCGTCCTCTCGAATGGACACGCTTCGGCGTTGTTGTACGGCGTGCTGTACCTGACGGGTTATGATCTGCCGCTCGAGCAGTTGAAGCAGTTCCGGCAGTGGGGATCGCACACGCCGGGGCACCCGGAGTACGGCGAGGCGCCAGGTGTCGAGGTGACGACCGGACCGCTGGGGCAGGGCTTTGCGATGGCCGTTGGGCTGGCGATGGCTGAGAAGCACATGGGTGGGGTCTATAACAACGATCAGTACAAGATCGTTGACCACTACACGTATGTGCTGTGTGGCGATGGCGATTTGATGGAGGGCATCAGCCACGAGGCCGCGTCGCTGGCAGGGACGCTGCAGCTTGGCAAGTTGATTGTGCTGTACGACGACAACCTGATCTCGCTGGATGGGCCGACGGACCTGAGCTACACCGAGGACGTTACGGAGCGCTTCCATGCTTATGACTGGCACGTGCAGTTTGTCTCCGATGGCAATGATCTCGAGGAGCTGAATCGTGCGATTGAAGCCGCGAAGATGGAGCGGACAAAGCCGTCGCTGATTCGCGTGCGCACGATCATTGGATACGGTGCGCCGAAGGCGGGAACGAAGGCTGTTCACGGTGAGGCTTTAGGGCCGGAAGGAACAAAGGAGACGAAGAGGTTCTTCGGGTTCGATCCGGACAAGAGCTTCGTTGTTCCTGACGCCGCGCTGAACAACTGGCGGCAGGCTGTCGAGAAGGGCAAGAAGGCCGTTGCCGACTGGCACGAGCGGTATGACGCCTATAAGAAGGATTTTCCGGAGCTCGCGGCGCAGTACGACCGCACGACGGCAATGGAGCTGCCGAAGGATTGGGAGAAGGCACTGCCGACCTTCACGACCGAGAAGAAGATTGCGACACGCAACGCCGGACAGGTGGCGCTGAACAATCTCGGCAAGGTGCTGCCGGAGCTGTTTGGCGGCGCGGCTGACCTCACGAGCTCGACAAAGACGATCTTCAAGGACTCGAACAACTTCCATCTTGACCCGAAGGGGCGCAACGTGTTTTTTGGCGTGCGCGAGTTCGGCATGATGGCTGCGGTGAACGGCATTGCGTGTCACGGTGGTCTGCTGCCGTTCGGGTCGACGTTCTTCACGTTCTCGGACTACTGCAAGTCGGCGCTGCGCATGGGTGCGCTGATGTCGTCGCATTCGCTGTACATCTTCACGCACGACTCGGTGGGATTGGGTGAGGATGGGCCGACGCATCAGCCGATTGAGCACCTGATGGCGCTGCGCGCGGTTCCGCAGCTGACGGACTTCCGACCGGCAGATGCGAATGAGACCTCGGCGTGCTGGGGCCTGATGGTGGAGCGCAAGTCGGCGAGCTTCATGGCGCTGACGCGCCAGGATATTTTGGTGCTCGACCTGAACAAGTACAAGGTATTCGAGGGCTGCCGCAAGGGAGCGTACGTGCTCGAGGAGTTCGGCAAGGACCTGATCATCGTGGCGACGGGATCGGAGGTCGAGGTTGCGCTTAAGGCCGCGAACGAGCTGAAGGGCTCGGGCATTAACGCGACCGTGATTTCGATGCCGAGCTGGAAGATCTTCGAGGAGCAGAGCGAGGACTACAAGATGTCGCTCTTCCCGCACGGTGTGCCGAAGATCTCGATCGAAGCCGGCGCGACGTTGGGCTGGTACAAGTACATCGGCCGCGATGGCATCGCGATTGGTATTGACCGCTTCGGCGCGTCGGCCAAGGGCGAAGTTGCGCTGGAGAAGCTCGGGATCTCCTCGGGGCACGTGGTCGAGGCTGCGAAGAAGCTGGTGAAGAAGTAAGCAGTAACGGTTCAAGGCAAGAAAGAGGACTGGGTGAGCCCAGTCCTTTTTCTTTTGCGTCATGAGTAACGAGTTAGCGGCTCGTGGCAACATGGTGGAATGACGCAGGATGAAGCAAAGGCGCTTGTAGGCAAACGCGCGGCAGAGCTGGTGGAAAACGGCATGCGCGTCGGTTTGGGAACCGGGTCGACCTCGGTGATGTTCATCAAGGCGTTGGGAGAGCGCGTGCGGCACGGCCTGAAGATTCGCTGCGTGGCGTCGAGTGATTCGAGTACGGAGCTGGGCCGGTCGCTCGGCATGGAAGTCGTCACGCTGGAGGAACTGCCGGAGCTTGATCTTTATGTCGATGGCGCGGACGAAGTGGCTGTGGTTCCGGGTGCGGGGTTGTATCTGATCAAGGGCGGAGGCGCAGCGCTGCTGCGCGAGAAGATTGTCGCGAGTGCGGCGGATAGATTTGTCTGCGTGGTGGATGAGTCGAAGATCGTCCCGAAACTGGGTAAGTTTCCTCTGCCGGTGGAGATCATTAAGATGGCGCGGCCGCTGGTGGAACCGCGGTTGGCTGAACTTGGGCTGAATCCAAAGCTGCGGATGAAGAAGGATAGTTCGGGCCCGGTGCTGACGGACGAGAACAACTGGATTCTCGACTGCGCGGCGGGTGTGATTGAAGACCCTGAGGAGACTGCGGCGGAGATACGGTCGATCGTCGGCGTGGTGGAGCACGGATTGTTTTTGGGTATGGCGGAGAGAGCGCTGGTCGCAGGCGAAGGCGGCGTGCGTGAGCTTACCGCGTAAGCGCGAAGGCGATCAGCGTCGGGCCGGCGTTGGCCGGGTCTGCTTCGGCGCGCGCGATGAGATCGTCTTCGAGCGGACGCCAGCTCTGATCCATTTCGCAGAGGGCGACTTCTTCGGTTGAGGCGTTGGTGAAGCAGAGCTCGCAAACTGTGAGATGGTCATCCTCGTCGCGCACCGGTGGACCAAAGGTGCGGCACTGCACGGGGCGCGCGGAGTAGAGATCGCAGGTCCCGGTGACGGGGTCGAGCACAGGGCAGGGCTCGTCGTTGGCGAAGTCTTCGAACGCATGTTCGTGATGCGGCTCAGTGAAGAGGATCCCGGTTTGCGGGTCGCCTGGGAAGCCTTCCGCGAGAAGACGATCGCGTGACGCCAGGGCACGCGCGCGGATGCGCTGGGCGAGATCAGGAGGTGCGGCTGCGAGCGCCTGACCGAGTGCCGCGGCGTCGAGCGGCGTGATCGCGAATACACCGATGCAGCACTGGTGGCAGCCGGGGCGGCAAGCCAGATGCGGACCGGAGCGCAGAGCCGCGGCGTCAAGCGCGGCGTCGATGATGGGAAAGAGTTCGTTCACCGCGGTGAGAACAAGTGTATCGGGCTTCGAGACTCATGGCGGCACGACAGAGGCTGCGCAGAGATTTGCGGCGATGTCGAACTGATTTTCGGACAAGTGGGCGGGACCCTGCATCGTCAATAGGCTTGTTCGCGTCCGATGAAGTATGAGCACTTCACTGGACATCGCACAGAAGGACAAGCGCTGGTTCATTACGGGCGCTTCGAGCGGCTTCGGCCGGCTGATGACGGAATACCTTGCCTCGATTGGAGCGAAGGTAGTTGCCACTGCGAGGAATGTAGAGAGCCTGCAGGAGATGATGCTTCGGCACCCCGGAGAAATCATTACGCTGCAGCTTGATGTTACCGACCAACACAGCATTGATCAGGCGGTAGCGGATGCGATAGCGCGCGTGGGACACATCGACGTGCTGGTGAACAACGCAGGCTACGGCGTCGCCGGCGCGGTGGAAGAGGTCACGGCGGCGGAGTACATGCCGATGTTCAACACGAATGTCTTCGGGCTGATCAATGTGACGAAGGCGCTGCTGCCGCAATTTCGTGAGCGCAGGTCGGGAACGATTGTGAATTTTTCTTCAATAGGCGGACTCATCGGAGGGGCAGGATGGGGTTATTACAACGCGACGAAGTTCGCGGTGGAGGGCCTTTCGGAAGCACTCGCAGCTGAGCTCGAGCCGCTGGGGGTGAATGTGATGGTCGTAGAACCGGGGCCGTTCCGCACGGACTTCCTCGGCCGGTCGGCCGTGGAGGCGAAGCAACACATCTCTGATTACGAGCCGACGGTCGGTAAAACGCGGGAGTACTTCCGCAGCCAGGCGGGCAAACAGCCGGGTGATCCGCAGCGCGCTGTCGAAGCGATCGTGACCGCGGTGAGCGACCCGAATCCACCCAAGCATCTGCTGCTGGGCAAGATAGCGCTATCGCGTTTTCGCAAGCGGCTCCAGGAATGGAATGCGGAGTTGGACCGCTGGCAGACAACAACCGAAGGTGCGGATTTTCCGGACGCGTGAGTGGAACGGGCGTCATTTTTCCCCTTGACCGTGTTTGGGATTACTCTCTAAGAGGCGTATTCAACGCGAAGACACCGGGCGATAACCGGCGATGAGGAAGGACCTTTATGCAACTTGGATTGATCGGACTCGGCAAGATGGGCGGCAACATGGCGGAGCGTCTTCGCAAAGCAGGCCACACGATTGTCGGGTTCGACTTCTCGCCGGACGCGGTCAAACGACTCACCGATTCCGGCTCGAAGGGCGTGAGCTCGCTCGAAGACCTGGTGAAGAATCTGACGGACTCGCCGCGCGCAATCTGGATCATGGTGCCGGCGGGCGACCCGGTGGATCAGACGATTGCGAAGCTTAAGCCGCTGATGAAGAAGGGCGACATCTTTATTGATGGCGGCAACTCGAACTACAAGGACTCGCAGCGGCGTCATGATGAGCTGAAGAAGGAAGGGTTTGAGTTTGTAGATGTGGGTACGTCGGGCGGCATCTGGGGCATCACCGAGGGCTACTCGATGATGATCGGCGGAGATGAGGATACCGTCGATCACCTGACCCCGATCTTCGAGGCGCTGGCGCCGGCGGAGCATGAAGGCTGGGGGCGCGTAGGCCCGGCGGGTGCGGGGCATTTCGTCAAGATGGTGCACAACGGTATCGAGTACGGCATCATGCAGGCGTATGCCGAGGGCTTCTCGATCATGCGTGCGAAGCAGCCGCTGCATCTGGACCTGGTGCAGATTTCGGAGATCTGGCGTTATGGTTCGGTGGTGCGTTCGTGGCTGCTGGACCTCACAGCGGATGCGCTCAAGAAGAACCCGACGCTCGAAGGCCTCGAGGCTTACGTTCCGGATTCCGGAGAGGGGCGCTGGACGGTGTTCGAGGCGATCGACCTGAATGTGTCGGCGCCGGTGATCACGGATGCGCTGATTCGCCGCCTGCGCTCGCGTGAGGAGAACAACTTTACCGACCGCATGCTGGCTGTGATGCGCAACGAGTTTGGCGGGCACGCGGTGAAGAAGGTCTCTGCGGGCGAGAAGTAGAATCGGCTGCCGTTGCGGCACGGAGAAAGAGAGGGCATTATGGCCACGATGGTTGAGGATGTGGGGCAGTCGCTGAATGAGCGCGAGGTGCTCGAGGGTGGGTTGAAGGGCGAGCGAATTCCGGAGCCGTGCATCGTCGTGATCTTTGGCGCATCGGGCGATTTGACCAAGCGCAAGTTGCTGCCGTCGCTCTTTCACCTGGAGCAGCAGCATCTGCTGCCGAAGGAATTTGCCGTTGTGGGTGTGGCGCGTCGCGATCTCTCGGCGACCTTCGCGAGCGACATGCAGGATGGCATTCTGAAGGGCGGCGGAGTGGACCGCGGTGACTCCGGACTGAAGCCGTTCGTCGATCGCGTGAAGTACTTTGCGACCGACTTCGATAACGATGAAGGGTTCGAGAAGCTCAAGGCGTTTCTCGCCGATATCGACAAGCAGTACGGTACGAAGGGAAACCGGCTCTTTTATCTGGCCGTGGCGCCCGAGTACTTCGCTGATATCGCGCAGCGGCTTGCGAAGCACGATATGACGAAGCCCAAGGAGAAGGGACAGTGGATCAATGTCATCATCGAGAAGCCGTTCGGAACGGATCTGGAGAGCGCTCGCAAGCTGAATGACGAACTGAACCAGGTGCTCGGCGAGAATCAGATATTCCGCATCGATCACTATCTCGGCAAGGAGACGGTGCAGAACATTCTCGTCTTCCGGTTTGGAAACGGCATCTTTGAGCCGGTATGGAATCGGAACTATATCGATTACGTCGAGATTACAGCGGCCGAGTCGATCGGCATTGAAGGTCGCGGGCCGTTCTATGAGAAGGCCGGCGCGCTGCGCGATGTATTGCAGAATCACGTGATGGAGGTGCTGAGCTTCGTTGCGATGGAGCCGCCGGATAGCTTCGAGTCGGGCGCGGTCCGAACCGAAAAGCTGAAGGTGTGGCGTGCGATTGATCCGATTCCCGCGGAGAACACGGTGCGGGGGCAGTATGGTCCGGGAACGATCGATGGTCAGGCTGTCATTGGTTATCGGCAGGAGGACCGCGTCGATCCACAGTCGACTACCGAGACGTTTGCCGCGTTGAAGTTGAACATCGAGAACTGGCGCTGGGCTGGTGTGCCGTTTTACATTCGTGCCGGCAAACGGTTGAAGACGCGCGTGACTGAGGTGACGGTCACCTTCAAGAAGGCGCCGTTGCACCTGTTCAAGACGAACAATAATCGGAACAGTCAATTGTGTCCGAACGTGCTCAAGATTCGGATTCAACCCGATGAGGGCATTTCCCTTGAGATCGGCGCGAAGGTCCCAGGGCCGACGACCAACGTAAAGAGTGTGAAGATGAACTTCAGCTATGCGGAGGCGTTTGGAAAGAGTTCGGCGACAGGTTACGAGCGATTACTACTCGACGCGATGCTTGGTGATGGAACGCTCTTTGCTCACCGTAATGGCGTAGAGGCAACCTGGGCCTTGATGACTCCCATTCTTGAAGCGTGGAAAGCGAAACCTCCGAAGGACTTTCCGAACTATGCCGCGGGCAGTTGGGGACCGAAGTGCGCCGATGATCTGCTGGCGCGTGACGGAAAATCCTGGCACTCAAGGTAGGCCATCGAACGATTGGGAGAATCATGCCTCGTCCTGTAACCGTCACTTACCAGGTGTGGCCATCGGCCGCCGCGATGGCGCTGGCCTCGGCACATCTGTTTGCGACCAGAGTAGAGCAGGCGGTTGCTTCCCGCGGGGTCGCGAGAATCGCAATCTCCGGTGGCTCGACGCCACAATCTACCTTCAAATTGCTGGCTGATCCGGCGCAGCCGTTTTTGGCGACAGTGCCGTGGGACAAACTGCAGCTGTTCTGGGTAGACGAGCGGTGCGTTCCGCCAGATCATCCAGAGTCAAATTATGGCGTCTGCCGCGAGATGCTGCTGAAGAAGGTGCCGATCCCCGAGGCGAACGTCTTCCGCATGGAGGGCGAGCTCGACCCGGAAGAGGCGGCATCCCGCTACGAGAGCACGTTGCGCAACGTGATGCGGCTTGAGGGCGCTGAGTCGCCCGCGTTTGATCTCGTTGTGCTCGGCATGGGGCCGGATGGGCACACGGCTTCGCTCTTCCCGCACACGGAAGCGCTCAATGAGATCGGCCGCCTGGTGGTGGCGAACCATGTGCCACAGAAAGAGACGTGGAGGATTACGCTGACCTGGCCGGTCATCAACCAGGCCGCTGAGGTCGCGTTTCAGGTGGAAGGCTCGGGGAAAACGGATGTTCTCGCCGAGGTTCTCACTGGGCCTCGCGATCCCGAGAGGCTCCCGTCTCAACTGATTCGACCATCGAATGGTAAGCTGCTCTTTCTGCTGGATCAGGACGCGGCGGCGAAGCTGCCGCCGGCCGCTGAGGTCGCTGAGTCGAAGGGCTATCGAGTTGGCACGCTGGAGATTTAGCAGTGCAGGAGAGTTGAGAGCGCATGATTCTGGCTGGGGATGTCGGTGGGACCAAGGTTCATCTGGCGCTGTACAACTTCGTCGCGGGCAAGCTGTCGCCGGTGCGTGACGAGAAGTTTCCGGCAGCCGAGTTCGCGTGCCTCGATGACGTGGTGAAGACATTTCTTTCGCCCGAGAAGAGCGGACGGCCGGATGTGCGCGATCAGATCATAGCGTCGTGTTTTGGCTGTCCAGGACCAGTGCGCGACGGACGACTGAAGCTCACGAACCTGCCCTGGACGCTTGATGCTCGCGACCTGCAGCGATCGCTTGGTATTCAGCACATCTTCCTGATTAATGATCTGGAAGCGAACGGCTACGGCATCACCGAAGTCGCACACGACAAGATATTTACGTTGCATGCAGGTGACGCGAGTTCGGTTGGACATCGCGGCCTGATTGCGGCGGGGACAGGATTGGGCGAATGCCTGTTGATCTGGGATCCCATTCTGCGGCGGCACCTGCCGATTCCTTCAGAGGGTGGTCACGGTGACTTTGCAGCGCGCAACGAAACCGAGATTTCGCTGCTGAACTATCTGCGTCGAAAGCTGAACGGCCGCGTCAGCACGGAGCGTGTGGTCTCCGGTATCGGGATGCAGAATGTCTACGAGTTTCTCCGCGATGATCAGAAGATGGACGAGCCGGCGTGGCTCCGCGACCGCATGAGCAATGAAGACCCGAACGCTGTTATCGGCTCCTGTGCGGACGACGGATCGAGCGAGATCTGCGTTCGCACGATCGAACTCGTCGCATCAGCGTATGGCGCCGAGGCGGGGAACCTTGCGCTGAAATTGCTGGCGTTAGGCGGCATCTATCTCGGCGGTGGAATCGCGCCGAAGATCCTCAAGTTCCTGTCAAATGGCGGGTTCATGCACGCGTTTCTGGATAAGGGCCGGATGTCACCGCTGCTCGATACGATTCCGGTGCGCGTGATTCTGGATGACACGTGCGCGTTGCTGGGCGCGGCGGCGTACGCGGAGGCTCGTGCTTCGGAACTCTCCGGGCACTCGGAACGGCAGGCATCTGTGCACGGCGCCTGAAATCGCAATCGTCCCGCTGAGAACGACGGCTCGCGTACGGCTGCATGGGCGGTAGAATCTATGCATGTCCACAGCACCTCTGACAGCCTCTGCGGAGCCACAGGTCCGCGAAGAGCAAGCGTCAGACCGTCTGCGGATCACTACTGCAGTGGCACTCTCGGTCGCATTGGGCGTCCTCGGCCTGTTTGCCATCAGGTCGACCTGCAGCGCGTTGTGGGCCATGTGGATGAACGATCCGCTGAAGTCGATCGGTGCACTCATTCCGATCGTCAGCATCATCCTGATTCTGCGCGTGTGGCGGTCGCTTGGATGGACGCTGCGAGGGAGCTGGTGGGGACTCGCCGTTCTCGCCGCGACGATCGCAATGGTGCATGTGCGCGACCAGGCGGTCATTGAGCTGGTGCTGTCGCCATCGTGGACTATTGTTCTTCCGCCGCACTCGCTCGTGGCGGTGGCATACACTGCCGGGTTCGTGCTGCTGTTTGGCGGCGTGAGTTTGCTGCGCGCCGCCTGGTTCCCGGTAGCGCTGATGTGGTTCGTCAATCCGGTCCCGCACGTGTTCAACAGGTATATCGACCTGCCGCTGCAGCACGTGTCGGCAATGGTCGCGCGCAGCTTCGCGCATGCACTTGGTCAGGCGCTCACTCCAGATCAGCTCAGCCTGATGTTCACGCCGAAGTTCGGCATGTTCATCGCGCCCGGATGCAATGGCATTCGCGGCGCGGTCGCGATGGGATTCATCGCGCTGATCGCCGGGTATTTGTATCGCCTCCGCGCGTGTCAGTGGGCGCTTCTGACCCTGGCAGCAGTTCTCCTGGCGTATGTATTCAACTTCGTGCGCCTTTGCGGCCTTGTCTTCTACTACGTATTGGCGCTGCGGTTTCCCTGGCTGCAAGATCATGCGGCGATGGGCGATTACATCCTGGGAGCGTGTCTGTTCTTCAGTGCGACGCTGCTGCTGTTCGCTGCTCTTTCGCGCTGGAGCCCGCAGTGCAACCTTCGGCTGCCACGGCTTGCCCATTCAAATCCATTCGTTGCTCCGATCTCTCGCGTGCCGTCGCTGATATTCCGTTGCGGAGCGTTCATGCTGCTGATCACGATGGGCAGCGTGAGCTACGCGCGAGCGATGTTGCGGCCGGCAAGTTCATCCTCTGCGTTCGTGCGCGGGACGGGTGTGTTTCCGCAGCAAGTAGGAACGTACAAGCTCCAGCGCGAGTGGAACGAGTCCCTTATGACAGGCCCCATACTCTTTCATTGGGCGGAGTACATCCAAGGCAGCGGAAACCCGGTAGTGGCCATCGGAGTTTCGCCGACTCTCGGCGCGCATGACACCCTCATCTGTCATGCTGCGCGTGGAGAAAACTGGATATGGCATGGTCCGCTGAATCTCTTAACTCCGGACGGGATAGTGCCAGTCAGCGCATCACTCTTCAATGATGGCGCGACGCAATATCTTGAGGCAGCGACAGTCTGCACCGGTGCTGTCTGCAGTGAAACAGCGACGGATCGAACCCGCTTTGGCCTGATCTACAGCCGTCCTGCCGCGCACGATTTGCTGACACAAAATCCCGCGCGACCAATTCCTATTCTGCTGCGCGCCGAAACACCAGACGCAACTCTCAGCACAGCGCAGGCGCGTAAGGAACTTACGCAGAGCCTCTCACAATTTCTCTCCGGAGCCGATCTTGCTGCGTTTACGAAGCAGTATCGCCAACACTGAGAAGCATTACCCACGCTGGAATACGGGCCAGATGCGACTTACGATCCTCAGTTTGCTGGGTGCAGCGATGCTCGGCATTGCGGGCTGCGGATCCACTGCGACCAACACGGGAGGCACGGGCGGTTCCGGCGGATCGAGCGAGCCGAACAGTTGTAAGGCCATAAACGTAACGAGTCCAACGCAACCCGCTCCGACGAAAAACTACACGTTGTCTGGCTTCGCGGGAGTTGTACGCGCTGGAAATTTGCCGATTGCCGGTGCAAGTGTGCAGCTTTATGCTGCGGGCGCAACGGGCAACGGCTCCGCTCCAACAGCCCTATTAAACGCCCCAATCACGACGGACTCCACAGGGGCATTTACAACAGGGAACACCACATGTCCTTACAGCAACTCGGTCGTCTATCTCGTTGCGCGCGGAGGTTCCGCTGTCGGTCTTGATTCCTCAAACAGCGCGATAGCGCTGGCATCAGTGTTGGGTAGCTGCTCTGCGGTTAAGAGTGGAGCAGGGGTGGTCATCGACGAAGCCACTACGGTCGCGAGCGTGTGGGCACTCGCTCCGTTCATGGGCAGCGGAGGACAAATAGGAGCAACGGCGACCAACAGCAGCGGGATGGGCCTCGGTGCTGCGACCGCGTTGAACCTGGTGAATCCCGCAACTGGCAAGACTCCGGGCGTTTCTTTTCCGGCATCGGGAACGGCTCCCACAACGAAAATCAACGCGCTCGCGAACGTCATGAATGGTTGCGTGGTAGCGAGTAGCTCCTCAAGCACGGCGTGTACGCAGCTTTTTGCGGCGTCCTCGGGAAATGGCGGGGCTCCGACGAACACTCTTGATGCGGCGATGAACATCGCCAGATCGCCCGGGGCAAATGTGGCGACAATCTACGGATTGACTGGCGGATCGGCTTCGTACTCGCCCGCACTGAGCGCGGCACCGAGCGATTGGACTCTCTTCGCAACTTACAGCGGAGGAGGCATGAACGGGCCATCTTCGCTTTCGATCGATTCGCAGGGGAATGTGTGGGTGGCGAATTACTTTGGAAGCGCAAGCCTGTTTTCAAACGCTGGCACTCCGATATTCCCCCAAGGCATCACAGGGAACGGCCTACAGAACAGCTACGGCGGTGCCGTAGATGTGAACGACACGGCGTGGATCGCAAATGAGGAAAGCGCGAGCAGCGTAAATAACGGACTTGGCTCCCTGACGCTGCTGAACAATAGCGGTAGCTCCTCCGGGCAGTATGTGAACGGCGGTCTGAACTTCCCGATCGCCGTCGCATTCGATACGAGCGGAGTCGCCTGGATCGTCGATTACGGCAATTCGCATATCACCCTGTTGAGCAGCAACGGATCGGCCTTGTCCGGGACAGCAGGTTATACGTCTGCGAGTCTTGAATTTCCTTCGGCGATTGCTACTGACTCGAAGTGCAATGCTTATGTTGCGAACCAGTCAAGCAACACAATCACACGCGTGATCGCGGACGGATCTGCATCTACAGATTTTGTCGTAGGGCAGGGACCGGCCAGCGTAGCCGTCGACAGCGCGGACAATGTCTGGTCGGCGAACTTCTATGCGAACAGCGTCGGCCTGGTCTCTCCGGCCGGAATGGTTCTCTCCGGAACCGGATACACCGGGGGTGCCCTGAATGCGCCACGGGCAATCGCCGTTGATGGCAACGGCACTGCATGGGTGGCGAGTGAGCGCGGCTCTACGCTCGCCGAGTTTGCCGCTGCCTCGAGCACGACCCCCGGTCAACTTCTCTCGCCCAGCGCGGGATGGGGAGCCGATGCAAAGCTTCTCGAACCATATTCCATTGCAATCGATGCGGCGGGGAACATCTGGGTATCGAACTACGCCAGCAACACACTGACGGAGTTCATCGGTCTGGCTGCGCCAGTCAAGACTCCGATGCTTGGTCCGGTCCGCGTACCGTAAGCCCGGTCACATCAGCCGAAAGCGCTCGCGCATAAGCCGCTGAAATCGCGGACGCCAGATGAGGTCATAGGCAAGTTCCTTGCCCGGGAACATCGCCAGCGCAGCCGTGCGCGCATCCGCGATCATTTGCGAAGCGTCTTCGATCGTCAGCGTTCCATCCTGTGCGATCACCTGCATGACCATGTTCATCATCATCTGCATCCGACGAATCAATCTGGTCTCGTCGCCCACAGCGTCATGGGTGAGTTGAGGCCGGGAAGCATCGGGCGCGGGTGTATTGCCGGTGGGCTGCGGATCGATCGATTTGCTCAATGCGAACTCCTTGCTGCCACTGCGGGCTTAAGGATTGGACGCTGCCGAGAGCGTCGAGATGCTGCCGTTTGGCGAGATCAGGAAGGTCTCGGCACCTTCGCGGTCGGTGCGCCAGGTCGGCACATGGGCCTGCTCAAGTCTATTCAGCACCTCCCATCGTGGGTGACCAAAGGTGTTATGGGTGCCAACACTGATTACCGCCACGCGCGGCGCAACGGCTGCAAGAAAGGCATCCGCCGTTGAGGTCTTGCTGCCGTGATGTCCAACCTTGAGCAGCGTGGAGGGTGCAACTCGATGATCCAGCACCATATCTGCCTCGCTGCTCCACTCCGCATCGCCCTCCAGCAGCACGCTGCCTCTGTCATATGCCAGACGCATCACCAGGGAGTCATCATTCTTCGGGGCACCTGGATTGCTGTAGCCCAGTTCAGGAGAGAGAACATCCGCGTGCACGCCGCTCCAGTCGAAGCTGTCGCCGGCATGGAAGCTGCGTACCGTAATGCCCAGTCCCTTTGCCTCTGCGAGCAAGGAGCGCATCGCTGGCGCCTGACGCGGTTCGATGCTGATCCAGAGCTCCCGCGGATGCAAATCGCGCAGTATCGCAGGCATGCCGCCCATATGATCGCTGTGCGCATGCGTGAGCATCACTGCATCGAGGCGTCGGATGTGCCGCGACCAGAGGTAAGGCGCGACAACCTCTTCACCCACATCCCAGCGCGAGTTCGAAGCCGCTTGACCGACGGGACCGCCGGCGTCAACGAGAAGCGTTCCTCCTTGCGGCGAGACAACGAGCAGAGAGTCACCCTGGCCGACATCTATCGCGGTGACCTCCAGCACACCTGGATGAACTCTCGGCGGCGTGGGCCAAAGCGCGACAACGGGAGCCGCAACGATTGAAATACACGCGGCGACGAGCCACGCACGCGACCGCATCCGAAGAGCAATGCAAGCCAGCACAATCGCTGTGGAGGCAACAAACACGAGTGCAGGAGATGGCGCAGGAACGCGCAGGTCGGCCACACTCACGTGGCCGATTCGATCAACAGTTCCGCGAATCAGGTGAATGAGTGCAGCGGTGCAGGCCGCGGGAACACGCGCAACAGAGATGCTGATGAGTGACGTGCAGAACGTAAGTATGGTCAGAGCCAATAGGGCAGCGATGAGCGGGACAAGCAGCAAATTTGTGGGAAGCGCGAGCAGTGTTGCGCGGTGGAAGTAGGTTGCCATTGGCAGAACCATGCAAATCTCCACGGCAACGCCGAATAGAACGGCGCCGGCCACGCCGGCCATTCCGCGGCCAAGCCAAAGTGGAAGATTCCGCAGGCGGGGATGAAGCAACGACGCGCACAGCTGTCCGAACATCCGCAGCCGAACGCGTAATTGCGCAACTCGCGGATGAATGTTGGCATCCAGCGCGATCGTGTCCAGATTGCGCAGTGCACGCGCATGCGGATGGAAACTGCGCGCCTCGACAGGCCGTGCGAGCCCGGCAGCCGCAATAATGACTAGCGTTGTCATCTGGAAGCTGGCTTCGAATAGTGCCCGCGGATCGATGGCAAGAATGATGGCCGCGGCGATGCCGAGCGCGTTCAGCGGGCCGGTGTCCCGGCCAAATAATCGTGCGAGTAGATAGGCTGCAGTCATCCCCAGCGCACGTTGCACAGGCGCGCCAAAACCGGTCAGTAGAGCGAACAGCAGTCCAAGACTCAATGCGATGGTCACGGCTGCTCCCTCTCGCATCCTCGTCTTTCGCAACAGCCACAATAGTCCGCCGATCAGCAGCACGATGTGCAGACCGGAAACGACGAACAGATGAAAGGTGCCGGTGCGCTCGAATCCTGCACGCAAGTCTGTTGTGAGCTGCGTCCGGTCGCCCACGAGCATGGCGCTGAGCATAGCTGTGTCGTCTGAATTAGGTTGCATCCACGCGGGCGACCGCGCCGGGGTGGGAGCACTCAGCTTCTGCAAGCGACTCGAAGCCCAGCTCTGCGCCGCTGCGAGACGGCAACTCCAGGCTCCCCGTGCGTGGTCAACGATATGGAGTCTCTGCGTATGAGCAGATGCAAGAGCGCCGATGCCCTGGCCGAGCAGGTAATCGGAGTAAGACCATGCTCCCGGATCGCGATATGTATCCGGAACACGGAGGCGCAACGGCACTTCGATGACATCGCCGCATTCGAGTGCAGGGTCTGCGTCCATCAGAGTGACGCGAAGCCCTCCGTTCACTGGTCGCATCTCGGAGACGTCAGGCGCGACATCTTCGACTGCCTCCACATTGAGATCAACCGAGCGATGTGGCTCCCCGCTGATCTGTTCCCATGCGCCGGGGCCGAGCGCCCACGGGAAATCGTTCACCTGGTCTTGAGAAGAATTTTCAGGAGGAAGCTCCCGCACTCGCATTACTCGCCCGCGCACCGTGCGACTCAATCCGTCTGCGTACCTGGTGAGTTCTGATTGCCGGGAGATCGGCAGTTGAACCTGCGCGCATATGCAGCCAACGACGACCCAGAGCGCCAGGACGGGAACTACTGCTATGCGCCGCCACCACACCAGGCTGATGATTGCGAGCAACACGAGCAACGCAAAGGAAGTGGCCAACAACGCTGGCGGCTGCCATCGGCGCGCAATCAGATCGCCGGCGGCGAAGCAGAGTGCAGCAGCCAACATCGGACCACCCCGCAACTGAGGTGGATCGACGGCTGGCGGCGAGTCCATCCAGTGTTTGGGAGTCCCGACTGCCTGCATGAGAAGACACTCCGATTCCACGGAGTGTGCCTTCAGTGTGTCATGAGCGCCGCCGAAGCCTCACTACCGCCTCTTGGTGATATGTCTGGGGAAAAAGATCGACCGAATGCAGCGCTTCAATCGTGTAGACCGTCTGCAAAACCGCGAGGTCACGGCCCAGAGTAACGGGATCGCAGGAGACATACACCATCTGTGGCGGAGCGAGTCGCGACAGCAGTTGGCACACTTCCATCCCCGCGCCCGCCCGTGGAGGATCAAGCACGACGAGGTCCGGACGATCGCGCTGCAGCACCGCACTGCGCAAGAAATCCACGATGACAGCCGCGACGCCTTTATGCTGCGGGCCGATGCGTTGGAGCGACGCGCCAAGCTCACGCGAGGCAGAGGGATTCGCCTCCACACCTGTTACCTGCTCAAATGTGTGCGCCAGAATCCGCGCGAAAAGCCCAACACCGGCGAACAGATCCCACGCGACCTGACCACGCTGGCCGGAGCAAACGAGGTCCACCATCGCAGGCAGAAGAAATCGATTCACCTGAAAGAAACCGCCGCGCGCAATCCAATAGCGCTCTCCCGCGATCTCATAGTTGAGACCAGCCGCGCCCCAGTTCGCCAACTCGCGCTGAACCTGCGCCGTGCGTGGCTGAATCTGAAGAGCTCCCGCACCAGCGAGCTCCGGAAGTTTCTGCTGAAGCACCGCGAATGCTTTCTCAAAGCTTGCGGCCGAGAGCTGCTTCGGCGTTTTGGAAAGCAATGTGATCTGCACGCGGGACTCATCGGCAGCGCAGAAGAGCTCCACCTCGGCCGCAGACTCCAGCCAGCGCTGCATCTCCGCGTCTTCCGAAGCAGCTTCGAGCATTGCTTCAGCGGCCCGCCAGAGCAATGGCGCAGCAATGGGACATGTGCTGATCGGCAGAATCGAGTTGCTTGCACGCTCCCGATATCCAAGCCGAAACGCGTCACCCTCGCGAGTCACATGCAGCCGGATCCGGTTGCGATAATGCCACGCGTCCGCGGAGTGCATTGTGATCTCTGGAAATTCAGAGACGCCGGCTCGCATCAGCGACTCGCGCAACACCTCTTGCTTCAGTCGAAGCTGCTCAGGATAGTTCGCCATCTGAAGATGGCAACCTCCGCACACTCCGAAGTGCGGACATCCGGGCTGCACGCGTTCGCTCGAAGGCTCGAGCACATCAATGAGCCGCAGCTCACCTTTGATTCCGAACGGCACTGCTTCGACGAGCTCGCCGGGCAGCGTAAACGGAACGAACAATGCTTCCGGGCCCGAGGAACTCGTCGCAGAAGCTGATCGCGCAAGCCCGAAACCTCCGTATACAACGCGTTCGATCCCTAGCTGGACCGGCTTCATTCGCCCACGCTCATGTAGAACAGGCTGAGCCGCGGAAGCGAATGCGTCTGCAGCAATCTGCGCGTCAGAAACTGCTGCTGCACCTGTCGCAATTGCACAGCAGTCATGCGCGAGCGGAATTGTGCAATCTCCGTATCGGCTTCCTTGCGCAGACCCACAAGCTCCGCTTCGCTTGCTTCTGCCCGCACAGCGTCTACCATTCGCTCTTCAAGAACTGTGAGGTTACGATCGAGTTCTTCGAGTGTCATCGCGTCAGTATCGTTTACACCTGCGGCTAACTCCCGCAGTCTTGTTGCGATCGAGGCGAGCGCGTCATTCGACGACCTATCGGCGGCGGCTGTAACCGAGTCCGCATTCCGCTGCAGATAGGAAGCGATGCGTTCATTCTCAAAGCCGCTCGGCTGACTCGCGATCTCGCGTTGCGGTGCAGCACCGGTCGCGGCGTCAACCATCTCCTCAGCTGCTGTCATCACCGCCTGGGCGCACCACGCGAGTCCATTCACTTTGCGTAGACGGCCCTTGGCTCGCACCGAGCGAGTCTCGTAGCGGTCGAATGCCGCGTCAATGCCGCGCAGCACGGCCTCCAGGGGAACCCCAGCCTCGCGCCAGGTCTCAATCAGCGCCCAGTCGAGCGTTGAGAGCAGCAGCAGCGATCCACGCCTGCGGCTGAAGCGCTCTTCAATTTCAGTGAAGTAATGAAAGTAGTTCTGCATCGAGGCGCACGCGGGAGACAGTACGACTCCCTGCGTTCCTCAGTTTACTTGCCTGTTTTCATTCCGTCGCCGCTGACGGTCATGATTGCGTTCCCAGATCAGCCGCAGGCCATTAAGCGTCAACATCTCCTCCACCCGCGAGATGTACTTACTGTCGGCAGAGATCAGCTTCGCGAGGCCGCCGGTAGCAATGACCTTAGTTTCGGGACCCAACTCATGAATCAGCCGCTCCAGGATTCCGTCGACCAAACCGATGTACCCGTAGTACAGCCCAATCTGGATGTTGTCCGTTGTGCTCGTTCCAATAATCTTCGCCGGCTTCTTGATCTCAACTCGAGTCAGCCGCGCGGCCCGTGCAAAAAGTGCATCGGCCGAGATCCCGAGGCCCGGAGCGATTGCCCCACCCAAAAAGGCGCCTTGTTTTGAAACCACATCAAAAGTAGTCGCGGTTCCCATGTCCACGACGATCGCAGGACCTCCAACCAGGTCGAAGGCAGCCACGCAGTTCACCACCCGGTCCGCGCCAACCTCACCGGGATTGTCTGTCAGCACCGGCAGCCCGGTCTTGACGCCCGGTTCGATGAATAGCGGTCGCACCTTGAAGCAGACCTCGCACACGCGGCGAAGCGATGCATCGAGTGGTGGCACGACCGACGAGATCGCAACCCCGTGTACATCCTCCGTCTTCACATTGCGCATTGTGAACAGCGTCTGGAGCAGCACACCCAATTCATCTGGTGTCTGCTTATGCGGCGTTGTGATTCGCCAATCTGCAACAAGTGACGCGGGTGCGCTGTCCGTTGCTGGTTGAAAAAGACCCATGACAGTGTTCGAGTTACCCACATCGATCGCCAGCAGCATGGTTGGTTTCGGTACCTCTCAAATCTCGTCTTCGCGGTATCTTTTATACCTCACGAACGCCGCCTGAGAGCACCGTTCGGCGCACTCTTTGGTCATCATCTACGACAAGAAAACCACGGCTATCCAGACCGGAAGTAACTCCGGTATAGCCGCCGTCTTCAGGAACCTGGACGCGTTTGCCTTGCACCCATGACGAGGCTCTCGTGAAACGACTGAGAATGCTCTCATCCGTGGTTACGCCCGCGTATTCGCGGTCGAGCTCGTCCAATTCGCGATCCAGTGCACGCAAGAGCGCTATGAGGAGTGTTTGCCGGCTCAGAACTGCAGCACCCTCCAGCCGGAGTGATGTCGCGAGCGATGCGATTTCCGGCGGGAATGACTCGTGGTATACGTTGATCCCCACCCCAATCACCGCATAACGAAGTGCGGCTGATGCTCCCGTCGCTGCGTTCGCGACCGAAGTCTCCACGAGAATTCCGCCGAGCTTCCGCCCGTCGCAGAGGAGGTCATTCGGCCATCGCAGATCGATTCGGATCCCGGTAGTTGAGAGAATCGCCTGCTGCGCAGCCAGACCCGTCGCGAGCGATAGCCAAAGCGCGCGATCCAGCGGAAGCTCCGGCGTTACCAGGACGCTGAGGTACAGTCCATCCGCGCGCGTCGAGTGCCACGAATGTCCGCCGCGGCCTCGTCCTGCGGTCTGCTCATCCGTAACCCAGATGCCCCGCCGCGCACCGGCCTGGGCGGCCTCGAGCGCAAGCTGGTTGGTCGATCCTGTCACCGGCAGCCACGTTACTGGGCCGCTAATCGCCAGCAACTCGATAGCGCGCCCAACTGCTGACGCGTGGATCGTGTTCGATTCTTGCTCTATGTCCATGCTCTTCATGATGGTACCTGCATCTCACAAGGCAGGCTGGTAACCTGAGCCAGCCACCGCGCGATGATCGACAACCTGCCCGTCTCACTCACTCATCAGTGTGCAACCCTCTTATTACTTGCGATTCCGGTCGCCTGTGTCGCATGGACTGTCACGCACGAAGAGGTCTTCCGCGAGCCCCGCGAGTTTTGCAAACGTAAGAGCGAACGCGCGCCTGCGCTCCCGCAGCGAAAGTTCTTTTATCTCTTCACGTGCGAGTACTGCTTCTCACACTATGTAGCAGCATTTGCACTCTGGATATTTCACTTCCAAATGTTGTTCCTCGGTTGGCGCGGCTATCTTGTCGCATGGTTCTCGCTCGTGTGGATGGCCAACGTTTACATGAGCCTCTTCAATAGGTTGCGTCTCGACATCAAGCACGAGAACGTCTCGATTGCGGTGGATCAAACATCGCTTCCACCAGAGGCTCCGCAAAGAAAATCGTAGGGCAACGTTGTGAAGCGTTGGCCGTCTTAAGCAAGAGGAGGAATCGAGATGGCCGACTATTCACCACGAGCAGAGGGCGCCGCAGAGCCGCGAGGGTTCGGCGAGCACACACGTGGACTCTCCGGCGAGTATGCGCATGAACAGGGGTGGGGACTCAATATCGAGCAGCGCAGGCGAGAGTCAGTGAATCCACAGAACACCGACGGCGGCCTCGACTACAACTACGGCGCTCGTGTCTTCGGCGACGAACCGGTGAACACGCAGCTTGATCCCAATGCAGCCGGGCAGCAGCAGAACACCAGAAAGGATTGATCATGGCACGAACACCGGAGAACAAATCTCACGCTGAGAGGCAGGCCGGCGAGGAAAAATTGCACGGCGATGCTCTCGATGAGGTGGTCTCCTCGGCGGGCGAACGCTCGGTTGCGGCAGAACACGACTCTAAGAATTCGAGCGCAAAGCAATCCGCAATTCCCGCGCCGGAGGATGGAAGCCACGCGCGCTCGCAGGCGGCCCACCTCGGCGGCCATCCTCACGACCACACCAAGCCTGTTGGCGATATGCGCAAATACGACGCTGAACGCGAACCGCCAAAGGAAGTCAGCAGGGCAGGGAAGGAATACCGCCGCCAATAGGTACACGCGCAATAAAGAAGGGCGCCACCTGGCGCCCGTTCTTTACTTCAGCTTTCTTTCACTCGTTATTCCGCTCAACCTTCTGCTGACGTTTGTTTTCCTCGCCGGCGCTGTGCGTCGTCACGCCCGGCATATCTTCATGCTGCTTCCGCGCGGTGTTCTCCGCCTCCAGGCGCGTGCCTTCGTCGATTGACTTGGGAAGATTGTCGCGGCGATCATTCATGTGAAACGCCCGGTTCGCTCCCGTCTGCGCGCCATCTGCATTCTCGTAAAGCTTTGCGTCTTCTCCTCGTCCTACGTCTTGTGGATTCAAATTCGGCTCAAGGTCCATTGCGGCTGAGCTGACATTCTGCTCGGAGTTGGTGTGAGGCGATTTTTGTACAGCCATAGAAATCTCCTACGTTTGAGACGCGGCGCAGATTACCGCCGTTGTCGTTCTTAGCAAACTACTGTTGCGGTAATGAAGCCAGAGCCGCCTCCGCCTTTTCTTTCAGCGAGCGCGTCTCCGCTGCCTGTTTCTTTAATCCGTCGATGATGTGCGCCGGAGCTTTCGCAACAAACCCGGGGTTGTTCAGCTGCTTCTCCGCCGCCTGCAGGCCCTTGTCGTACTTTGCGATGTCCTTCGTGAGGCGTTCCCTCTCAGCAGCAACATCAATTTGCCGCTCATAAAGGACCGCCACATCGAACACTGCGGTCGCTCGCGCACTGTTGCCAGTCAATGCCTCTCCGGCGATCTCCACTGAACTCACGCGCGCCAGCCGTGAGAGCATGTCCGCATTGTCCTGCGCCAGCTTAGCGGCCGAGGCGCTCGAGTGCAGGCGAATCGCCGCAGACTCCTTCTCCGGAACGCCAAGATCCTTCCGCAGCGCACGAACCGTAACGATCAGCTCCTGCAAAGTTTGCATCGCCACGATGCTTGCCTCGTCTTTCGCGAAATCTCCAGCCAAAGGAAAGCGTGTGAGTGCAATGGACTTCGCCGGAACCGGCTGCTCAATCGCGCTATATAGCGCATGCCAGAGCTCCTCCGTCAGGAAGGGCATGAAAGGCGACAGCAACCGCAGGGCCGCTTCAAAAACGCTCACCAGCGCATTCAATGTGAGCTGCGCTGTCTCGTTCTTTGCCGTTCCAAAGTCGAGCCGCAGTTTCACCAGCTCGACATACCAGTCGCAGAACTCTCCCCAGAAGAACTGGTAGACAGCATTCGCCGCCTCGTCGAATCGATAGTTCTCCAGCGCTCTTGCCAGTTCCTCCGCAACTGTGTGCAATCGCGCCACAATCCAGCGCGTTTCCAGCGGAGCTTCACCTAAGTTCTGCGGCAACCTCAGCGCAGCGTTGTAACCCGCTTCGCGAGCGCGATCGATCTGCATCTGCACGAACCGCGCCGCGTTCCAGATCTTGTTCGCGAACGCGCGATAGCCCTCCGTCCGCGCCTCGCTGAACGCGATGTCCGTTCCCGGCGAAGCCTGCGACGCCAGCGTGAACCTCACCGCATCGGTGCCGTATTTCGTGATCACCTCGATCGGGTCAATCACGTTGCCCTTCGTTTTCGACATCTTCTGCCGGTCCGCGTCGCGCACCAGCCCGTGGATGTACACCTCACGGAATGGAACGGCCTCGGCAAGCGTGCGTGCTGAACCATCAGGCATCGGCACGTCCAGCATGAAGTGGCAGCCCAGCATAATCATGCGTGCTACCCAGAAGAAGAGGATGTCGAATCCCGTCACCAGCAGGTCGGTCGGATAAAACGCCGCAAGGTCCGCGGTCGGCTTCGAGCTATCGCCATCCCACCCCAGCGACGTAAACGGCAGCAGCCCTGAGCTGAACCACGTGTCGAGCACGTCCGTATCCTGCGTAATCTCCGCCGAACCACAATGCTCACACGCGTTCGGCGTCTCGCGAGCAACAGTAATCTCGCCGCAATTGCCGCAGTGCCACGCCGGAATCCGATGTCCCCACCACAGCTGCCGCGAGATGCACCAGTCGTGAATGTTGCGCATCCACTCGTCGTACGTCTTCTTATAGTTTTCCGGTGTGAAGCGGATGTGTCCCTCATCCACTGCCGCAATCGCTTTGTCCGCCAGCGGCTGAATCTTCACAAACCACTGCATCGAGAGCCGCGGCTCTATCACCTCACCCGTGCGCTGCGAGAGTCCAATCGCATACTGATGGTCTTTGATATCCACCAGCGCTCCCGTCGCGCGCAGGTCTTCCACCACGCGCTCGCGCGCAACAAAGCGGTCGAGCCCGTCGTACGGCGTCCCCGGCAATACAATCTTCGCGTGCTCATCCATGATCGAGAGCTGCGGAAGCTTGTGCCGCTGCCCGATCGCGAAGTCATTCGGATCGTGCGCTGGCGTCACCTTCACCGCGCCCGTGCCGAACTCCGGATTCGCCCACTCATCCGCGATCACCGGAAGCTCTCTTCCGACAAGCGGCAGCACCAGCACCTTTCCGACGAACTGCTTGTATCGCTCATCATCCGGGTTCACGGCCACCGCAACGTCACCCAGCATCGTTTCCGGCCGCGTCGTTGCAATGACGATCGAGCCTGAGCCATCGGCGAGTGGATACCGAATGTGATACAGCTTGCCCGCTCGTTCTTCGTGCACCACCTCAAGGTCCGACACCGCAGTCCCGAGCACCGGATCCCAGTTCACGATGTACGCTCCGCGATAGATCAGCCCCTGCTCCCACAGGCGAACAAAGGCCTCTTTCACTGCCTTGCTCAGCCGGTCATCCATCGTGAAGTACTCGCGCGACCAGTCCACACTCGCGCCCAGCCGCCGCATCTGCTCCGTGATCGCTCCGCCGTACTGCTTCTTCCAGCACCACACGCGCTGCGTGAACGCCTCACGGCCCATCTCCGTGCGGCTCGGTCCACCTTCCGCCGCAAGCTGCCGCTCGACCATCATCTGCGTCGCAATCCCCGCATGGTCCGTACCCGGAAGCCACAGCGCGGTCTCTCCGCGCATGCGGTGCCAGCGCGTCAGGATGTCCATCTCGGTCTGGTTCAGCATGTGGCCCATATGCAGGCGCCCCGTCACATTCGGCGGCGGCAGCAGCTGAACAAACCGCGGTCCCACGCTCTCACCTTCGCGCGGCGTCGGCACATGGAACAGCCCCCGCTCCACCCAGAACTTCGCCCACTTTTCTTCAATCAGGGAAGGCTCATACGCCTTCGGCAGCTCAGAACTCATAAGCCTTAAGCGTAGCAGGCGCAGCGGCAGAGATCAGAAATCAGAGAACAGAGATCACTCGCGCCACACAAAAATTGAGGGCCCCCGCAGGAGCCCCCATTTGATCTCTGTTTCTGATGTCTGTTCCCTGGTTCTAGAACGGGTTCAGCTTATCCGCGCCCTTCTTCTTCTTGTGCTTGCTGGAGCTTTCGTCATTCTTGTCGTAGTCCGGCTTGGGATTTTTCTTCCCGGCTGGCTTCGTCCCCGCGGGCGGCGTCTGATTGCCAGCGGCGTCATTCACCTGGTCCGGAGCTGCCGCCGGCGCCTCCACAGCAGGCAATGGCGAATTGTCCTTCGGCCCCACGGCCTTCAACCCGAGGTTCGGATCGGCAGCTCCCGTGGCCGACGGCAGCGAACTCGCCGCACCAGCCCCGGTATTCACACTTGGCGTCAGCACCTCAACGCCTACTCCCGTTCCACTCGGCGAAGCGTCCGACGGCGACGCTGGAGTCATCTCGGTCGCTCCGCCCGTGTCATTGCCTGCACCTGCGGCCGGAACGTCTGACAGGGTCGGCGGCGCGGCTGGCGAGGCAGGCTGCCCCGGTGGAGTTCTCGGCTGCGGTGGAACTTCACCGGGCCCGGGCTCAATCGCCGGCGTCGCTGTCTTGACCTCGGCCTTTGGGCTCGTGCCAGGGTTGAGCGCATTCTTGTAGCTGTCCAGAATTGCGTGCGCCACCTCAGGCGCCAGCACCGGACTCGGATCTTCCAGAGGAGGATCGCCAATCTGCGCCGCCGTAACCGTGTCCGGCTTGCGCATAAACAGCAACGCGAGCCGCTTTTGCATGGTGTACTGCGCCCGGCTGCCCTCCAGCGCTTCGCTGGCCGCCATATCTTCCGCGGTCGGCTCCGGAATCGGCAGGTTCATCGCCGCCAGCCGCTCCTTCGCGAACTCCGCATGCGGAGCCGCAGCGTGCTTCAGCACAACCTCGCGATACTCCGCCGCCGCTTTGCCGTCGTACTCCTGCTCGATTGAAGACTTCAAAGCCTCGGTCATGCATGGCGTATTCGGCGGGAGGTTCGGCGCACACAGTCTGGAGGCGCGCGCAATCTTCGCCTCCGACTCGTACGCGTCCCCAATCCCAATCAGCACATCGTCCATGTGGCTGTACTGCGGATAGGTTTCTTTGACCGTCTGATAGCGCGCCAGTGCCGCCGGCCAGTCCTCATGCGTGGCATAAAACGCCCCGATGTCGGCCTCGCGTTGCGCTAGCACCTCCTGCACATCACGCAGCTTCTGCTGCGCCTCCTTCAGGATCTCCTTCGGAGCGTCCGGATATTGCTTCAGCATCGTCCGGTACTCTTCCTCCGCATGCTGCGCCTTCGAGTAATCGCGGTCCGGAACGTCCATCTGCTTGAAGTAGATATCGCCCACGCGCATCTGCGCCTCGGCCGCCTCCGGTGCATTCGGGAAGAAGGTGATGAAGTCCTTGTACTCCTGCTCGGCCTGCGCCAGCGCCGCCGACCCGCCCTCGCGATACCATGCGTCCGCGATCGCCAGCTTCGCCCGCATCTGGTACTGCGAATCCGGGTAGGTGCTCAGGAGCGTGTTCAGATCCAGCCGCGCCACGTCGAAGTGTCCCGACTTGATCTGCGCCAAAGCCTTGTCATAAAGCTGCTTATCCGGCAGGTCAACATCCTTGCCCACCAGCGGATTCATCTTCTTCGCCTTCTTCTCCTCGGCAAGCGTGTCCTTGGTGGACTTCACCTTTTCGTCCTTTTTGGACTCACGCGTCTTCTTCTTCGACGTAGTCACGCTGACCGTGGCGGACTCCTGCGGGCGGCCTTGCGCATCCGTCGTCGTCTGCGAGCTTCCGGTCACCTGTGCGCCTGCTGCAACCGTAAGGGCCAGCGCGGCAGCAATTACGCCCGTCGCCAAACGCGCCGTGCGGGGAGAAGAAAGGGAACGTTCCATCATCAAAAATCCTCGATCCGTCCCGGCGCCATCGCACCAGGACTGCCGCGCGGCGTAAGCCGCATAAGCTACCCAGATTCTAAATGGCAAAGCCCCGTCCGGGCTTGCCGGACGACACTCTCCCGGGCCTGAACAGCGTCTTTTCTTTAGACGGAGACCTCGGTAGCTGCGCGAGCAACCTCCAGGAACCGCCGCGCGTTTTCCTCCGCCTTCCCGCCCGCGAAGATCGCTGACCCGGCCACCAGCATGTCCGCCCCGGCCCGCACTACAGAAGCGACCGTGTCGTCGGCCACCCCGCCGTCCACTTCGATCCGGAAATTCAACCCCATTTCATGGCGCAGCCGCCGCAAATGCGCAATCCGCTCCACCGACCGCGGCAGGAACTTCTGGCCGCCAAACCCGGGGTTAACACTCATCACCAGAACGTGATGCACCATCGGCAGCACCTCGACCAGGAAGTCCACCGGGGTCGCCGGATTGATCACCACCCCGGGCAGCACACCATGGTCGAGAATGTGCTGCAACGTCCGGTTCAGGTGCGGGCACGTCTCCCACTGCACGCTGATCATGTCCGCCCCCGCCTTGGCGAACTCCGGAATGAACTTGTCCGGGTCCTCGATCATCAGGTGGCAGTCGAGCGGCAGCTTCGTCACCTTGCGCACGGCCTCCACCACCGGCGGCCCAAACGTGATGTTCGGCACAAAGTGCCCATCCATCACATCCACATGACAGATGGTCCCGCCACCGCGCTCCGCCCGCGCGATCTCGTCGGCCAGATGACCAAAGTCCGCCGCCAGAATCGAAAATGCCAGTTCAACCAAAGCGCCGCTCCACCGTTCAGAATTGCCTCAAGTCTACCGCTTCGAAAGCATTCATCACTCTTCGGGGACATTCTCAGGCAGGACACCCTTCTTTCGCCTCGCACGTTTCGGCAATAGCGGCACAACTCGCTCCACACCCTCGCGCCCCGGATGCAGCACACGTGTCTTCATCTCCTTCGCCGCCTCGCGATCCACCGCTGCAGCCTCCCGCGGCGGCCCAAGCGCCTCTCTTGCTGCCGCATTCAGCAGCCGCCGCACCGGCCAAGCCCCATCCGGGTTAGGGAAGAGAATCGCCCCTGCCCGCTGCTTCTCCGGCCGGTAGTACCACCGCCGCAGCAGCGAGAGGTAATCGCAGCGCTCCTCGACCTGCGGCTCACCCGCCTCGCGCACCCGCTCCTCGAGCCGCGCAATCACACCGCGCGCCCGCTCCTCCGGATTCAACGCTGCGTGCGAGACCATCGCCTCCCCCGCTCCCTGACTCGCTGATTCGCTAACCTGCTGACTCGCTTCGTCCCGCGGTCCCCGGCGAGCTTGCTCGCTGGGCTGATCCAGCGGCACCGCCGCAATCATCAGCGGCTGCGCAAACAGCGAACTCCCCACAGCCGTCTGCTCTTTTACGGCGCGAACACCCAGCGTGGACAACCGCTCCGGCCCCACAATCCGCCCCTGCTCAAACGCAAACACACTCGCCGCTTCGCGCGCACTCTCTTCATCCGTCGGCGCCGCCGCCTGCACAATCAACGCCCGCAGCTTCATCAGCGGCTGCACAATTTCATCCGCAAGCGCCGTCGCGGCCTTCACCTTCTCCCACTGCTTGTGCGCGGCTGCCGCGCCCTCGAAGTCCATCGCCTCGCTGGCAGCCTCACGCTTCGCCGCCAACTCCGCCAGCATCGACTCTCCATTCGTTTCTAAAAAGCTGCGAACCCGCTCTGCCTCCGCCGCATACTCTTCGCGCGTGCACGCTCCCTTGCACGGCTCCATGCACATCTTCATCTCGCCGTACGCGCACCCCGGATGCTCAGGCGAAACCTCCAGGTCCTCCCAGCACCGCCGCAGCTTGAACAGGTCCAGCACCGCCTCGCAGTACCGCTCCGCTGCCGCCCGCGATGCAAACGGCCCATACGCCTCCGCCAAGGATCTCTTGTTCAACTTATTTGTCACATATACCCGCGGATGTTCGTTCGACATCGCCATCCGCAGCACAAACGGCGCATGCAGCCTCAGCCTTCGGCGCGCCTCCGCTGGCCCAAAGCTCGCCCGCGCCGCGCAGTACAACACCACCGTCGACTCAAACTCCGACCCCGTCCGCGTCCACTCGATCCAGCGCACGCGCTCGCGCAGGTTCAGCCGCTTCGACAACACCGGTCTTCCCGCCTCGTCCACGGCATCCGGTGAATCCAGCAATCGTCGCAGCCTTCGCCGTACGTCCGCCGCGCGCGTTAGATACGGCTGCGCCGCTTCATCATGCCCGCGCAGACAAACAACTCCCGGAGCTGCAGGAATCTCCCGCAGAATCTCCGTCGCACGCTCGGGCGCAAACTCTACGCGCCGCTCGAACTCAAAGCCCACACCCATTCTCACGGATTCTAGTCGCGCGACCTTGTCATCCGCCGCACATCAAACCATCTACTGTTGCGCCTGCTGATGCTGCCTTTTGGCCACGTGCTGGTCCGGCATGGCCTGCGCCTTCTCCACCAGGATCGACCACTCCTCGGGCACCGGCAACTCGCGATCCAGCTCTGGCCGGCCTTCGCTCTGCGTCACGCGCACGGCCACCGTCAGCTCGCTCTTCGTTTTGCCGCGAAAGATCCCGTGTGTCGGCGGAACATCCGCATAGTCGCGCCCAATCGCCGTGCGAATATGGCGGTCACCCGCAACCAGATCGTTCGTCGGATCGAACCCTACCCATCCCAGCTCCGGCAGAAACGCTTCCACCCACGCATGCGTCGCCGACGCCTCCGAGCGGTCATGCGCTCCTCCGCCATGAAACAGATATCCGCTCACATACCGGCACGGAATCCGCAATTCCGTCCGCAGCAGCGTCGTCATGATGTGCGCAAAATCCTGACACACCCCCGCCTTGCTGCGAAGTGCATGATCAATCGGCGAATCCGCGCGCGTCGTATTCGGCTTGTAACTGAAATGCTCATACAACTGCTTGTTCAGCGTATGCAACACGCTCAGCGGATCGTCCTTTCGCCGAACGTCCAGCTCCGCCGCGAGTTCCTTCAGCGCAGCCGTCGGCGTCGCAAACGTGCTCGGCAGCAGCATCTCCCAGAAGTCACCCTCCGCGACCAGCCGGTCCATCTCTTCCCATGCGCCCGCGCCTAGCGATTGTGGCAGCTCCACCTGCGCCTGCGTCTCCACCACCGACTCCGCCACAATCACCAGCTGCGCATGCTGCCCCGGAATATCGAAGTGATGCACATGATTCGCATGATGATCGCGATAGCTGAACACCCTGCATCGCGGCGTCACCGAGAGCTGAAACATCAGGCAGCGCTGGCTCTGGTCCGATCGCGGATGCATCCGCGTCTCCATGATGCTCTCGCTCACCTCGCTCTTATAGGTGAACTTCGTCAGGTGTCGCACAAAGTAGTTCATGCTGCGCTCGCAGTCTGCGGCGCACGCGGCCGCGGTTTCCAGAACGGAGCCACAAATAACCATCCAAGATGCAGCCGCACGCGATATTGATACATCCATGTCGGAATCAGAATCGCGGCAACCGTGGGCAGAATGAGTTGCGGATACGGCGTGATCACATGCGCCCACACCATCAACTGCCGCACCAGCCCCTGCGCGTACTCTCCCGCCATGTAAATCGCCAGCGACGCCTCACCGATCCAAGCAAACACTCGCGCAACCTTTGATTGTCCGAAGCTTCGCGCCAGCATCATCAGCATCAGGATCCCAATCGCACCGCCGATCAGCACGTAATTTTGATACGTCGTCCACGGCCGGTAGGTTGCGGCCAGCAGCGCAGCGAGCAATCCAACCGCGGCCAAAAGCCCAACCCACCTCGGAATCCCCTCCAGCCGCTCATACCCACGGCCCATCCACATACCGGCTGCGACAAACGGAAAGAACTGGACCGCCAGGTCGAACCAGTTCACGCCCGTGCGCGGCATAAAGTAGTACGCAACGAGCGCAACAGCCAGAATCGCCGGCCCCGGCAGCTTGCGCAGCGCCATGCCAAACATCTGGCACGCGAACAACGTCGGCAGAAACCAGATGCCGATGCCCCTCACCAAGCCCGGCAGGAAGTCCTTCCATGCAATCACGGGTTGCGCAGTGAAATGTGATAGTTGGTTTACCGCGGCTACGCCGATCGCCGACCACAGCACGTACGGATAGATCAACGTCCGCACACGTTCCATCGTGAACCGTCCCGGTCCTCGCTTCTGCACGCTCGCGAAGATGAAGATCCCCGATACAAAGAAGAACGCAGGCATATGAAACGCATAGATCGTGATATCCAGCCGCGTCCCTACATTCGACGCGCCCCACCACCCGCGATGTGTCATGCCCTGGTTCGTATGTCCCAGCGCTACCAGCGAGATCGCCATCCCGCGCACAGCGTCAATCAGCATCGACCGCGCTGCCGGCTTCCTCTTCTCTGAATAAACCTGATCTGAATGACTTAGATCCGCTGCCGCGCCGCTGCCCGCGTGCGACGCGTCTGTGTTTTCTCTTGTTTCAATCTTCGCCAAAGCGGCAGATACTCCAGCCCGTTCTTGCAGCGTGCTTCGCGCCTCATCGCCTCGAGTCGGCGAGGGCGGTTTGCACTGAATAGTCCACATAGATGCTGTACAGCATGCGGTGGAGCTGACTGCACTCGCCCTGGACACTTTGCAGGTAAGGTATCACACCGCGATCCAGAATCTCGTCCACCGAAACATACGCGAGCGTCGCCTGCATCCGCCCTGCAAGCCGTGTCAGCGGCTCCGCGCGCGCCCCTCCACTGCGCGACTGGATGCTGCGCAGCGCTTCCTGCATCGCCTCGACAGAAAACCGCAGCGAATGCGGAAACTCCGCATTCAGCAGAAGGAACTCTAGAATCCTCTCCGGCGTCAGGTCCGCCGTGTACGCCTTGCAGTACGCCTCGAACGCTGTGGCACTCCGCAGCAGCCCCATCCACTCCAGGTACTCGTTGCCCACCATCGCGCGCTCGCGCTTCGTCCATAAATCTTCGTGATACGCATTCAGCAGCAGCGCCGTCGCAGTCGCACGTTCCAGGTATCGCCCCACCTGGATGAAATACCATCCCTCACCATGCGTCATCGTCGAATCCGTCACGCCCTGGAACTGATGAACCGCTTCCAGCACCTGCTGTAGAAACCCCGAGGGCGCCTCGCTCGCAGCCTCCTTGGGTTGCTGCACCATGGCCTTAACCTCAGGCCGCGTCGCATCCAGATACAACGAGTTCAGCCGGTGCCACTGCTCCGTCGAAATCTGCTCGCGCACATGCCGCGCATTCTCCCGCGCAGAAAGGATGCACGACAGCACCGATGACTTGTACCCGGTATCGAACGTCAGCGTGCGTGCCAGCTCATACGGATTCCCATCCCACTTAACGCGCTTGGGCCTTCCCAGTGCCTGCAGCACGCGTATCCACCTGTGGTCCGAGCTCGTCGAGCTCTCATCCAGCATCAGGTTCAGGTTCACATCGACGAGCCGCGTCGTATGCTCGGCGCGCTCCAGGTACCGCGCCATCCAGTACAGCGAATCCGCAACACGGGAGAGCATAGGCCCCTTGTGCAACAAGTTCCTTACGACCGGAGTCCAGCCAGAACTCCGGTCGCGCTGAAATATTTCGTCTACTCTACACTCCACCCGATTCGTGCCCCAGAAATTTCTGAACTACGGCTCGCGCGGTGGAGCCTTCATCAGCTCCACAAACATCTTGTAGAACCGCGCCGTGTCCAGGTCCTCGTGCACGTGCACCAGTTGAAGCGGCCTGTCCTTCGGCCGGTTTTCCGCGGTCCACGTCAGCGTATCGCCATAGTTCGGTCCGTGCGTCACGTCAACATCCAGGTAGAACGTCTTGTCCTTCGTGATGATCGCCGGGTCCAGCCACGCTGCCGCCGCCAGCTCGTCCCACATGTAATAAAACTCGTCCGTATATCTCGCGATGTATTGCGCGGCCGGCGTGTTTGACTGCGCAATCTGCTTCAACATCTCCTTCGTAAACTGCGTCTTCACCGAGATGTCCACCGTTGTCAGATCGATGCGCGGCCACGGCGCGCGCAAAACGATGTGCGCCGCCTCGGGATCGAACCAGAAGTTGAACTCGTGTCGCGGATGCGTCGCGTACTCCGGATCATCTCCTTGCGGTGCCAGGCTTCCGCCCATAATCACAATCCCCTTTGTCATCTCCGCGAACTCCGGGTCGATCGATATCGCCAGCGCAACATTCGTCAGCGGTCCCGCGGCATAGATCGTCACCTCATGCGGATGCGCGTGCACCTGCCGAATTAAAAAGTGCGCCGCATCCTCATCCAGCGGCTTCGCGTGGGGTTCGCCCTCAGTCAGCGGCGGCACAACGAACGGCCCGTGATACGGCCGGTTGTTGGTCTTGTCCGAGACATCACCCCACGCGCCATACCAGTAAAAGCTTCCTGTCAGCCCCCGCTCACTCATCGACTCACTCTGCGTGCGCACCAGCGGGAACACCGCGCCCGGCACCACCGGAACATCCGTGCGATGAATCAGCTCCAGCATGCGCAGCGTATGCGCAACCTCCTCGGGCTCCCACGCGTTGCCGCTCACCATCGTGATGCCCAGCACTCTGCACTGCGGCGACTGCAGCAGCACCATCATGGACATCTGGTTCGACCCGCCCGGCCCGCTCCCATCCTGGTCGATGATCACCATCCGCGGCGAGCCCGCCGGCGCCTGGGCCCACATCGCGCCCGCGCCCATGAGCATCACAGCTGCCGCAATCCATCGCCTCACTCGCTCAGCACCCACGTATCCTTCGACCCCCCACCCTGCGAGCTGTTCACCACCAGCGAGCCCTGCCGCAGTGCCACCCGTGTCAAGCCACCCGGCACAATCGTCACCTTATCGCCGTACAGCACATAAGGCCGCAGGTCCACATGCCTCGGCTGCAACTCATCTCCAATCAAGCACGGCGCGCGCGAGAAGCTGATCGTCGGTTGCGCAATATAGTTCCGCGGATTCGCCCTGATCTTCTCCGCAAACGTTTCGCGCTCCTTCTGCGACGCGTGCGGCCCGATCAGCATCCCATACCCGCCCGACTCGCCCACAGCCTTCACCACCAGCTTGTCGAGGTTCGCCAGCACATGATCGCGCTCCTTATCGATATAACAAAGAAACGTCTTCACATTCGGGAGAATCTCATCCTCCTGCAGGTAGTAGCGAATGATGTCAGGCACGAACGCATAGATAGCCTTGTCATCGGCCACTCCCGTGCCGAACGCATTCGCCAGCGTCACGTTCCCCGCGCGATACGCATTGAACAGCCCCGCCACGCCCAATATCGAGTCCGCGCGCAACGCCAGCGGATCGATGAAGTCATCGTCCACGCGCCTGTAGATCACATCCACGCGCCGCAGCCCGCTCGTCGTCCGCATGTAGCACACGTTATCGTGCACCACCAGGTCGCGCCCTTCCACGAGCTCAATGCCCATTTGCCTCGCCAGGTACGCATGCTCGAAGTACGCCGAGTTGAACACACCCGGACTCAGCAGCACGATGTTCGGCTCCGCCCGTCCCTCCGGCGCCAGCGACCGCAGCGTCCCCAGCAGCACCTGTGTGTAGTTCTCAATCGGCCGCACGTTGTACTGCCGGAACAGCCGCGGAAAGATCCGCCTCATTACGCGCCGATTGGTCAGCATATAGCTGACACCGCTGGGCACGCGCAGGTTGTCCTCCAGCACCACAAAGTCGCCGTTCTGCAGCCTGATCAGATCCGTCCCGCAGATCGCCACATACACATTGCGTGGCACCTGCAGTCCGCTCATCTGCCTTCTGAACTGCGGGCACGAGTACACCAGCTCCCGCGGCACGACGCCGTCCTTAAGAATCCGCCCCTCGTTATAGATGTCCTTCAGAAAAAGGTTCAGCGCCGTAATTCGCTGCGTCAGTCCACGCTCCACGCGCTCCCACTCGGCTGCCGTGATGATCCGCGGCAGCAGATCATACGGAAAGATTCGCTCCGTGCCCTCTTCCTGTCCGTACACCGTAAACGTGATGCCTTGGTTCAGGAAGCTCAGGTCCGCCTCTTGCTTCCGCCGCTGAATCTCCGCTTGCGGCATGCTCTTCAACAGCTTCAGCAGCGGCTCGTAGTGGTCGTGCAGTTCGTCCGCCGCCGCAAACATCTCGTCGTACGCGCCGTCGAGCGAGTACTTCGCGAGCGCCATCCGCTCCACTGTGCTGATCGGGCCATCCGTCGCGAAGTTTTCCATGATCTCGCCGTCAGTATAGGGCACAAAAACACATTGGCCGGAGCGCAATCTGCCGCTCCGGCCCTCGCTGATGCCCGCGCGTTACTTCGCCTTCATCCCAATCACCATCTCCGTGCCGCCCACCAGGCTCACGTCGTCCTTCGCCGCCGTCATGATCGCCGACCGCTCGCCGCCCGCAACCGCCGAAAGCGCCACACCCGGAATCTTGCTGTCCACGAGCACCGGCGCTCCCGCCGCCGATCGCATCCCGCTCACGTGATTGTCCATATTGTCTGAGCCCCCACGGACCGCCGCCGTCGTATTCGCCTCCGCCGCCGACCCACGCATCCCGAGATCCTGATCACTCCGCTGCGCAAGCCGCTGGTTCTCTGACAGCGCAATCTCATACACGCTCGCCTCCACCGGAAACGCCGTGCCTTTCTTAGGCTCCATCTTGTCGAACACGATCGTCAGCGATGCGCTGTTCGCTCCCTTCTTGAACGCCGTCGCATCCACCACATGGCCTGTCAACAGCGATCCGCGCGGAATCGCCACGCCGTTGATCGTCGTCGGCTTCTCTGTCACCGCCGCGATCTCCTGGCCCACCTTCGCATCCCGCGAGCTTAGCCCCTTTTTCAGCGTGCAGTTCACCGCAATCTGTCCTTCAAACGCTCCACTCGGCTCCTGGGCCGCCAGCGTACAAAACGCGGCCACCATTGCGGCCGCAATACCCAGCTTCAATTTCATAAAAACTTCTCCCGAAAACGACCTGAAAATCACGCTGTAAAAGCCCGCACCCATCCTAGTGGGGGCCGCATCTGCGGTAAACTTAATAAGTTGCGTTCTTTTCGCGCCCCGGCCTCTGTGAACACGCCGCGCCTGAACCCATCGGACATCCGACTCACCCCTGAATCTTTTTATTTGAGGAAGCCCTTTTGAGCACCGCATCGCAGCCCATTCGCAATATCGCCATCATCGCCCACGTCGACCACGGCAAGACCACCCTCGTCGACGCCATGCTGCGCCAGTCGGGCACCTTCCGCGCCAATGAGGCCGTCGCCGAGCGCGTCATGGACTCCAACGACCTCGAAAAAGAGCGCGGCATCACCATCCTCGCCAAAAACACCGCGATCCACTACAAGAACACCAAGATCAACATCGTCGACACCCCCGGCCACGCTGACTTCGGCGGCGAGGTCGAGCGCGCCCTCAAGATGGTCGACGGCGTCGTCCTCCTCGTCGACGCCTCCGAAGGCCCGCTGCCGCAGACCCGTTACGTGCTCTCCAAGGCCCTCGAGGCCAAGCTCACGCCTATCCTCGTCATCAACAAGATCGACCGCCCCGACGCCCGCGCCCAGGAAGTGCTGAACGAGGTCTATGACCTCTTCATCGACCTCGACGCCGACGAGTCCATGCTCGAGTTCCCCGTCATCTACACCAACGGCAAAGCCGGCACCGCCACCATGGACCTCGCCACGCCCGGCACCGATCTCCAGCCGCTCTTCGAGCTCATCATCAACACCATCCCCGTCGCGCAAGGTGACCCGGACGGTCCGCTGCAGATCCTCGTCACCAATCTCGACTACTCCGACTACCTCGGCCGCCTTGCCATCGCGCGCGTCTTCAACGGCACGCTCAAGACCGGCCAGGAGGTCGCCGTCTCCAAGCGCGACCTCTCGCTCCAGAACGTCAAGATCACCAAGCTCTTCACCTTCGACGGCCTCAAGCGCGTCGACACCACCGAGACCACGCTTGGCGACATTGTTGCCATCGCCGGCGTCCCCGGCATCACCATCGGCGAGTCCTTCACCAACATCGAGAATCCCTCACCGCTCCCGCTCATCACCATCGACGAGCCGACCATCGCCATCCAGTTCTCGGTCAACAACTCGCCCTTCGCCGGACGCGAAGGCCAGTTCGTCACCAGCCGCAATCTCAAGGAGCGCCTCGAAAAAGAGCTCCTCACCAACGTGTCCATCCGCGTTGAAGACACCGGCTCGCCCGAGACCTTCAAGGTCCTCGGCCGTGGCGAGCTCCAGCTCTCCGTCCTCATCGAGATGATGCGCCGCGAAGGCTTCGAGCTCCTGGTCTCGCGCCCTGAGATCGTCACCCGCCGCATCGAAGGCCAGCTCATGGAGCCCAACGAGCTCCTCACCATCGACATTCCTGAAAACTTCGTCGGCACGGTCATCGAGCGCCTCGGGCCGCGCAAGGGCGAGATGGTGAAGATGTCCAACCACGGCTCCGGCCGCGTGCGCATGGAATTCAAAATCCCATCACGCGGGCTCATTGGTCTGCGCAGCGAAATGCTCACCGAAACGCGCGGCACCATCGTCATGAACTCCATCGCCGACGGCTACGTCCCCTACCAGGGCGAGATCCCGCAGCGTCCCACCGGCGCGCTCATCTCCGACCGCCCCGGCACCACCACCACCTACGCGCTCAACGGCCTTCAAGACCGCGGCGTGCTCTTCGTCCCCGACGGCGTCGAGGTCTACGAAGGCATGGTCATCGGCGAGCACTCCCGCGACAACGATCTCGACGTCAACGCCGTCCGCGAGAAGAAGCTCACCAACATGCGCGCCAGCTCCGCCGACGAAGCCCTCCGCCTAGTCCCTTACAAGCAGCTCACCCTCGAGCAATCTATCGAATTCATCGCCGACGATGAGCTCGTCGAGGTCACGCCGAAGTCGCTCCGCCTGCGCAAAAAAGTTCTCCAGGCCAACCGTCGCCCCCGCCGCAACCAGCCCGTCGAGTAGCCACCCTCGCGCTGGGAACGCCCATCTTCACATGCTTGGGGAAATCTCACGTTCTGGTAGGGCCCATCTTTAGACGGGCCGCAAGCGGGTCATTTACTTCTTTGGCTGGCGCGGCTTCGGCCGTGCCGCCAACAAATCACCCGATCGTCTTCAACAGTCGATATCGATCCAGGATAACTTCCGCGCGGATCGCCTCCACGTGCGCCGGATAACGAACACGCGCGAACGCAACCCAGGCGTCGCGGTAGTTCTCCCATGCCCGCTCCACCTTCGTCAGATCATCAGCGGTCACACGACTGTCCTCGGTCTCTTCTTTTGTCTGAGCTCGCAATCGCTTCAGCGTCTTCTCGTCTTCGCGACTCAATAACGCATCGGCTCTTCTAATTTGATCTGCAGAAAGCGCGGGCCACTTCCCACGCTCAAAGTGGACTACTTCCGTGTGAAAGAGATCTTCGAGGATCTCCTGCGAGAAGATCGTTCGTATGTTGTGAATCGATCCGCCCTGATATACCTCGGAGGCGTGCGCCACGATGTATGCGTTCTCAGCCGCAACCAGCTTTTCAAACGCCGCCCGCTGCTCAGGACTCATGGCAGATCTCAGTGAATCGTAATAACGGTGTCTTCGGTCATCCGCTATTTCGGCCGCATATCCACTGCAGAAATTTTCAGTGAACGTCGTCTCGGCGTAATCGCAGAACTCGAAAGGTCCATCCGTGGGAAGCGAGCCGTTGAGCTTCTGGATCTCCGGCAGCGCCAGCATCGCCATGCCTGCTTCGGATTCACACGCGAACCGCATCGCCAGCGGAATGTTGCGCTTGACTCCGGCGCCGTTGAAATAGATATCCGCGAGTATCAGCGACCCGCCGACAACCCATGCAGCGCCTTCGTTCGGGTTTTGTCCGAGGTCAGCCTTCTGCGCGAGACGCTCCTGCCATGCACATGCCCGCGCCGCGGAGTAATCGACCGGTCGACCGATGCCGCGATACGAGCGGTAGGAGGCACATCCCGGCGCTGCCTTGGGAACAGCAGCTTTCTCCGCTTCAGGCGGGAGCGGAACGGATGCGTAGGCGGAGCAATCCGCAGGCAGCGTGGTGGAGCCGGTCTGGCCCACAGCGTTGGTGGCTGCCCCATAGCCTGTAATAAGAATGGCAGCTGTGTAACTCAGTAATTGCTTGCGGAAATTGCGTTCGCGGTACATCAGTGCGAAAGTAGATGTTCCCTTCAGCGAGACTCCTCGCCCTTCTGTCGATCCGAAACACTCCCCAGTACCCAATCCATCACCGGATCGCTCCCCGCCTCAAAATCCGTCCAGCTCTCAGGGATGTCCTGATCAGGGCGGACCAGATTTTCTTCGCCATTCACGAATCGATAGAACCGCACGGAATAGCGGGCCACCCAGCGAGAGTTCGGCAGAACCATCTCCCGCGCCTCCTGATAACTGTTCGGCTTCTCTCCGATCGGCTGCCCCACCAGAATCGCCTTCGTCCGTTGGCGAAAGTGCTCTGCGTTCGCCATGGCCGCTGAAAACGTTCTCGGCCCGATCAGCACAAACAGATGCCCCGGCCGATTGATCTTGGACATACGCCGAATCGGGTTGACAACATACTTCAGCCCCAGGTCCCAATTTCCTCCGCCATTCAGCCGCACATCAACCACCAGATTCTCTGGATGATGCTGCTCCACAAGCTCCGTCAAAGCGCGCGAGGTATGCTCCAGATCTTTGTACGATCGAAAGTTGCAATAGCCCGTCCGCGACTCCCGCAGATACGTGCACCAGAATCCCTCATCCGAGCGCTGCAGGTAGAGAGCTGGATGAGCCACCGCGCTCAACCATCCCGGGTCAAGAATCTCCGTCGTCTCAGCGCCTCGCTCTTGGTTCGCTTCTCCCTGATACACCACGGTCACTTCATTTCCGCGATCCGTTCGCACGACATAGCGCACTCGATCCCGATCGCGCGTAATGCCCAATCCATGCAGCACCATGCCGTCGTTCAACAATGCAGTGGTGCGCACATCCCGTAGGCTTTGCGTCTCATCCGCGGGCGTCAGCGTCAGCAGAAGGTCCCGCGCGCGGTCCACCGGCATATCGTCAATGCTGATTAACCGCCCTCCCAGAGCTTCGCGGGCTCCCGGAACATCGCGCGTCGAGACCAGCCGGTAGTCCGCCCCGAACCGCTCAAAATGAACTGGAAATACCGGCGCGTCGGCAGGAACCCGGATATACGTGTGCCCGTCACCGATCGAATTCTCGATCTGATCCATGCCGACGAAAATCTGATCGCCGTCAAGATGATCCAGCGCGCCGTCCAACTGCTTTACTTCCTCGGCAAACTTCGCTTCAGAAAGGAAGTGGAAGGCATTCGCGTGCCGTTTCGGCAATTCCGTAGCGAGATACTTCAAATCCTCGTGCCACTGCTCGCTGCTTAACCGCGGCGCACTTGCCGTCTGCGCGCTCGATCCCAGCACTCCGAAGCCCGCACAAAAAACAAAGCAGAGCAGCCCCACCATCATCCCGGCTGCGCAACGCGACGACCTCAAAAAATTTTCGCAACTCGGCCCGGATCCCCATCTCATCGCACACTTATATACGTCGATTGTCCGGCAGAGTTCCAATAACCTGCTGCTCGCGCCCACGACCCGCCGCCTGAATTTGCGCATCACGCAGCAAACATCGTCCCAATTCCTCCTTCTACTCAACCCCACACCACAATCTCCCGTCTCACCCTCCATGTCGTTTTTTCGCCGTCGCCTTCCAACTCTCATTGCTCTTCTCGCGCTCACGCCCGCCACACTGGCCATCGCCGATCAAACCCCGGGCACTGAAACCATCGTGATGGTCCGCCACGCCGAAAAGCCAGCCGAAAAGGCTCGCGGCCAGCTGGACTGCCAGGGCCTCAATCGCGCGCTGGCGTTGCCCTCAATCCTCGCGCGTTACGGCAAGCCCTCCGCCATCTTTGCCGCCAACCCTACCAAGCCCACCGACAACGACAACTCGTTGCCCTCGGCCACCCACCACTCCTACGTCCGCCCCCTCGCCACCATCGAGCCCTACGCCATCTCGCTCGGCATGCCCGTCAACGCTGAGATCGCCGCCACCGACATCAAGGGCCTTGAGAAAGAGCTTCTCAAGCCCGAGTTCGCCAACACCCTCGTCGTTGTCGCCTGGGAGCACATCCAGGCCCGCCGTTTCGCCGAGGAAATGCTGAAATCCTTCGGCCAGAAAGACATCGTTCCTCGCTGGCTCAACTCCGACTACGAAACCATCTACATCTTCCGCATCACCACCGGCCCCGACAAAAAGCGCCTGCTCAACTTCTCTGTCGAACGCGAAGACCTCGCCAAGGATCTCTCCGACAAATGCCCGGTCATCGCCGCACCCAAGCCCAAAGAAACGCCACCCGCCGTGGTCCCACCCGGCCAGACCGCGCCTCCCTCACCAGATCAGCAACCCCAGCCCTGACCCCTCGCTCCATCCCGGCTTCATGTTCCAAACTGCAACGCAAACTCCGCACTGCACTCGTTTTTCAAACGAACGGGGGATGGAAAGGAGATCGTCCCTGCTGTAAGGTACTCGCCTGTAGCTCTTCAGCAAGAAGCGGAAAACGGGCCTTTAATGCAGCTTAGTGCGCACCACATAGTCCAATCTCTCGAACAGGGGGAGTTTGTCCCCTGTTTTCAGCCGCTCGTCGATCTCCGCTCCGGCGAGATTCATGGCTTCGAGATTTTGGCCCGTTGGCAGCATCCGACCCTCGGCCTCATCTCGCCGGGTGTCTTCATTCCTCTCATCGAGCAGTACCGGCTCGCCAACAATCTCACTGCCTCGCTGTTGATCTCCGCCTTCGCGGAGGTCCGCTCCCTGCCGCAGAATTTCGGCCTGTCCGTGAACGTCTCGCCGGCCCAGTTGCATGACCGATCACTACCCAAACTGATCGACATCATCGCCGAAGAAGCAGAGTTTGACCTCTCCCGCCTTACCGTCGAGCTCACGGAAAGCGCTCTCGTGGACGACCTCGAACTCGCCGGAAGCGTCGCCCGCCAGCTCAAGCAGCGCGGCATGCGGCTCGCCCTCGATGACTTCGGCACCGGCTACTCCAGCCTCCTGCACCTGCAATCGCTTCCGTTTGACGAGCTCAAGGTCGACGCCAGCTTCGTACGCTCCATCACCGAGACACGCCAGAGCCGCAAGATTACAGCCGCCGTCATCGGTCTCGGCCTGAGTCTCGGCCTCACCACCGTCGCCGAAGGCATCGAGCATCAGAGCCAGGCCAACCTCCTTGCTTGGCAGGGCTGCAGCCTCGGCCAGGGGTTCCTCTACGGAAAGGCAGTTCCGGCCGCAGAACTCCTTGGTATCCTCGCCCGTCCCGAGCCATTCCCCGGCGTCAACACCGAGGCCCCGCCCGCGATCAGCTCCCGCTTTTTGTCTGTCGACGCGCAGCCCACCGAACGCTTCTCCCAGCTTCGCGCGATCTACGACGGCGCGCCCGTCGGCCTGGGATTCGTGAACACCCAGCTCCGCTACGTCAATCTCAACCAGCGTCTTGCGCAGTCCAATAACAAGCCTATCGAGTCTCACCTCGGCCGCAAGGTTTCTGAGGTTCTCAGCCCTGAGCTCTACGCCCAGGTCGAGCCCTTTCTTCATCGCGCTCTCCAGGGCGAATCGCTCAGAAATATCGAGTTCAGCTCCACGCCCATCGCAGGAGAGCCCGCCCGCACCCTGATGGTCTGCTACGAGCCAGTGCGCGATGAGGCCGGAGAGATCCTCGGCGTCTGCATCTCCGTAGCCGATATCAGCGCCCTCAAGCAGAAGGAACAGGCCCTCCGCGAGAGCGAAGACCACTATCGCCACACCGTCGAGCTCAACCCGCAGATTCCCTGGGTCGCGGATCCCGACGGGAACGTCATCTCCATCAGCTCCCGCTGGCACGCCCTTACCGGCAAGCCCGCCGAAAACCGCGACTGGCTCGAGTGCGTCCATCCCGAGGACCGCCCTCTTGCCGTCGCCGCCGTGCAGCACTGCCTTCGCACCGGAGATCCGTTGGATATCGAGTACCGTGTCCAGTCCGAAGGTCGCTGGCTCTGGATGCGCGGGCGCGGCTACCCCCGCCGTGACGAAAACGGTCGCATCATTCGCTGGTACGGAAGCGCCGAAAACATCGACGAGCACAAACGCGCAGTCGATGAGCTTCGCTGCGGCGAGGCTCGCTTGCGCGCCCTCTTCCAGGCCGCGCCCGTCGGCATCGTTCTCGTCGAATCATCCACCGGCCGCGTCCTGCGCGCCAATCCGCACGCCGAGCAACTCGTCGGATTCCGCTTCACCCCGGACATGGTCTGGTCACACCAGGGATGGCACCTCTTCGACTCCAACGGCAACCATATTCCGGAAGCAAGCATGCCCCTGACGTCCGCCATGCGTACCGGCAGGACCACCAGGAGCGAGGAGATTCTCCTGCGCGACCCGGACGGCCGCAGGAGATGGCTCAACATCACCGCCGCGCCCGTGCGCCTCGAGAACGGAACGCAGTGGGGCGCCGTAATGATCGTCCAGGACATCGAGGCGGACGTCCGGCGCGATGAACAGAGACTTCTGGAGCTGACTGGTTTGTCCCGTGGTATCAGCAATGATGGCCGAGCCTCAGCCATTGCGTCCGCCTGATTCATCCCACGCCATCGCCGCACGATGCTATGCTGTCGCAACTCGGTCGATGGCACGCATCGATCGCAGGAGTGAGCCATGCACACGCGGAGCTTTTCCTGGCTGGCCGTCCCTGTCGCCGGCCTATGCCTCGTTCTCCCTGCCGCCTCCCAGACCTCTACGAATTCCTCTCAGCCGGCCGCCGCGTCCATGGCCCCACCGGCCATGCAAGTCCCTCCCGATCGCAAGGCATGGAGAGCCACGACCTCCATCGCTGACACCGACGAGCACCTCAAGGCTCTCCAGGCGTTTCTCCACGACTTTCCTGACAGCAAGCTCGATCCCTTCGCCCGCAAGATGATCCTCAAGCTGTTGCTCGCTCAGGAGCCGCAAAACAAACGCGAGATTCATCAAGCCGCAAAGGCCATCATCGACACCGCCGAGCCGAACGCTCGCGCCGACGAGGAAAACTCTGTTGCCTTCGATCTCGCCGAAGCCGCGCCCAACGGCGCCGATCTCAAGTCCGCTGAGTCCTGGTCCAAAGATGCCGTCGATAAGACCACGATCGCCGCCGTCGTCGCGCAGACGAAAGAGAGCCTCGCCAAATTCAAAGGACCGATGCCGTCCGCGGACGCTCTTCAGAAGATCGCCGGCAGCACCCGCGCCGCCTATCTCCAGACCCTCGCCGACGTCTACTTTCACGAAGGCAAGCTCGACAAAGCCTCCATGGTCCTCGACGAGGCCCAGCACCTCGAACCGCTCGAAGGAGACATTTTCCTCACCCGCGGCCAGATCGCGCACGCCCGCCACAACGACACCGAGGCCATCCAGGACCTCGAGCTCGCCGAGCTCTACGGAGGCATCAACGCCTCCGGCAACGCCCTTCTGGTCGAGCTCTACGCCGCGCAGCACCCGAACGATCCCTCCGGCCTCGATGCGGAGCTCGACAAGCGTTACCGCAGCCTCGAGCAGCCGTTCACACCTTCGCCGCACACTGCCGCCGCCTCAGGCCGCACCGTCTTCGTCGAGCTCTACACCGGCTCCGGCTGCGAACCCTGCGTTGCCGCCGACCTCGGCATGGACGGCATCCTCGAGTCCTATCCGCGCACCGAAGTGGTCGCCCTTTCCTTCGACCAGCACATCCCGCAACCCGACCCGCTCGCCAACGCCGATACCGCAGCGCGCGGCGAGTACATCCATCTGGGCGGCACGCCGCACGTCCTCGTCGATGGCCAGTCCGCCCCCGTATTGGGCGGCGACCGATCCCGCGCAAAAGGCGCCTTCGAAGCCCTCAGCAAGGCCATCGACACCGACCTCTCCACACCATCCGGCGTCACCCTCGAGCTCACCGCCAGCCTCACGCCTGTAAACACCATCGCCGCCAGCGCACAGGTCCACGTCACCGACCCCGCCGCGCTCGGCAAGGCCCTCACCGCGAAGCATGAAGAACCGTCTGCGCTCGCCGCAGCGGACAAGAGCGCGGATAAAAAAGAGGAAGCGGCCAAACCCGCCCCTGTGCCCGAACCTCCGAACCTGGTGCTCAACTTCGCCCTCGTCCAGAAAGACGTGCGCTACAGCGGCGAAAACGGCATCCGCTTCCACTCCATGGTCGTCCGCGCGCTCGCCAAGCCTTCCACTGACGCCTTCCCCATCGCCTCAACCGGTGGGTCCAATGCCTCCTTTACCTTCGATCCGGCCGCCGTCAGCGACACCCTCAGCAAATACCTCGCCGAGTATCAGAAGCACAACGCCAGCTTCGGCCCCGTACACTTCCTCATGACCGATACCACGCTTCCTCCGGCGGATCTCGCCGTGGCCGCCTGGGTCGAGGACACCAAATCCCACCGCGTCGTCGCCGCCGCGTTCGTTCCACTCCAGCAGCACACCACGCAGACAGCCACCCGATGAACCCATCTTCGTTTCGTTCCGCTCTGTTCCTCTTCGCCGCCACCCTCGTCGCTTCGGTGGCGCTCGCCGCTCCGCCGACCCCTGCCCACTGGGCCGTCCAGGGACCAAAATCGCCCGCCGCTCCGGGAGCCTCGTTCACCCTGACCCTCACCGCGCACATCGACCCCGGCTGGCACATCTATGCCCTCGAAGAACCCGAGGGTGGTCCCATCGCCACCCAGATTGGCCTCGCCGAGGGCGACCCCCTGACTTTGCTCGACGTCGCCGAGCCTGAGCCGCGCATGGTCCCCGATCCCGTCCTTCGCCAGCCCACCGGCATGTTCCAGAACGCCGCCGACTTCACCGTCAAAGTTCGTGCCCCGCGCTCGCTGCCCTCTGGCGCCAGCAGCCGTATCCTCGTCCGCTACCAATCCTGCAACGACCAGATCTGCCTTCCACCCCACACAGAGACCATCACGCTTCCGCTGCACGGAATCGTCCGCTAGGTCCTGAGCACTATTTACCACACCCCTGTGTCTGTCTGGACACAAGGTCCAAGCCTAAATTCCCTGTTTTGAAGACTTTGCGCAAAAAACAGGGGGGAGGGGGCCTCAACTCCCCGCAACCGTCATTCCCTCGACCCGCACCGTCGGCACCGCGCCGGATCCGCGAAATTCCAGGTCATTCCCGATCGCGCTCACGTTCCGGAACATCTCCTTCAGGTTCCCCGCGATCGTGACCTCCTCGACCGCGTGCGTCAGCTCCCCATCCTCGATCCATAGCCCGACCGCGCCCTGCGAGTAGTCTCCCGTCACCAGGTTCACCCCGAACCCCATCGTGCCCAGCACGAACAGCCCCCGTTGCACGTCCCGGACAATCTCCTCCGGCGTCAGCTCTCCCGGCTCCAGGAAGTAGTTCCCCCCGCCAATCCCCGGTGCCCCCGCCAGCCCCCGCGCCGCCTTCCCATTCGATTTCATGTTCAGCTTGCGCGCGGTGTAGGTGTTCAGCAGCAGTTCCTTCAGCACGCCGCGCTCGACAACCACTGTCCTCCGAGTCGGCAATCCATCCCCATCGAATGGCGACGTCCCAAATCCACCCACCCGCAAGCTCGTCCCATTCGGCAGCACATGGTCGAACACCATCGTCCCGTCATCCACGATCGTGATGTTCTCCCCCGCCACCTGCTCACCCAGCTTCCCCGCAAACATCGACGCATTGCGGTAAATCGAATCGCCATCGGCTGCGTGCAGCAGGTTCGCCATCAGCCCGCGCGAGACCTCCGGAGGAAACACCACCGGAACCTGGCAGGTCGGGACGCGCCGCGCCCCGAGCTTGCGCAGCGCACGTTGCGCCGCAATCCGCCCAATCTCTTCCGGGTCTTCCAGCAGCCGCGGCGTGCGTGCGCTCGAGTACCAGTGCCCCGTTTGCATTCCGCCCTCATCCTGCGCAATCGGCGTCGTTGAGAAACCGCAGTAGCTGCGCCGATATTCTCCCGAAAATCCCCGCGAGTTCACCATCACCCGTCGCGACGTGCTCAGGTCGAATCCCGCCCCGCGGCTGTTCTGGATCCGCGTATCCATGCCCAGCGCCGCCGCCTCGCAGCGCTTCGCAATCTCAATCCGCTCCTCGGGCGCAACGCTGTCGATGTCGTCGAAGTACAGCGCCAGATCCTCCACTGCAAGCGAGCCAAACGCCTCGCGCTCCGGCAGTCCGGCAAACGGATCGGCGCCCGTCACCTTCGCCAGCTCGATCGCGCCACTCACCAGCCGCCGCAGTCCGTCCTCACTCAGGTCCGACGTTGAGGTGCTCGCCGTGCGCTGCCCGCCGTCAGCCTCAAAGAACACCCTCAGGCCCATCGCCCGCGAGCCCGACTCCGTCAGCTCGTCCACCTCACCCATGCGCACGTGGACGGAGAACTCGTCACCCTCAAACGCGACGGCTTCGGCGTCCGCGGCTCCTGACTTAAGTGCCTGCTCGACGATTACTTCGGCGAGGAACTTAAGTTTTCGCTCACCTGCATCTGATTCCGTATGCTGAGGATTGTGTCTTTGAGGTCCCATTCCCGTTCATTGTCTCAGGGCTCGCGGCATGCACGCACTGGCAACCTTCGCGCCAGGAAAATCCGCGCGGCATGTGCCCTCGGCGCGGGCGCCGTGCTTTGCGCTGTCCTTGCAGGTTGCGCGGTCGTCACCAACACTGCTGCCGGCGCACCCTCATCCAGCGGTCCTCAAACTCCTGTCGCCCCGAAATATGCGACGGTCACCAACTTCGGCGCGTCCATCACATGCGGCTACTATGCAACGCCGCAGGGAGCCTCGGGAAACATCTACTCGACTCTTGGATATGCCGGGGTCTTTGACAGCTCGCTCTCCGGCACCACGGCGCAGAATCTTTGCCGCGCGGGAGATATGGCCGCGGATACCGCACGCGCCTGGGTGATGCCGAATGCTGTTCCGGCCCTGGGGCGGAGGCAACTCTACACGCTGATGGTGGGTACCAACGATCTGCTGCAGTGCGGAGGACAGACCGGTTGTCTGCCGAACTTCATCAATGCGATGACTGCAATGCTTTCATGGCTCGCTCTCCCGGCAAACGATAAGGTGCTCGGATCATCGCTGAATGTCTCGTCGGCATGGACCCCCGACCTGAACATCGGAGTCGCCACAAACACGGCGGGCGCTTCGCTCAGCTTTCCCGTCCAGCAGACCGTCGACGGCCGCACGCTGTACATCGCTTATCGCGTCTTCGACGCAGGCAAGGTGAATGGCGGAACAGCGACGGTACAAGTGGATGGAAAAACCGTCGCGACGCTTTCGACAATCGCGAATGCCGGACGTTTTATCAGCACCCCCAATGGAACGTCCGACACAATCTGGGCTGTTGGAATCCCCCTGGGAGCTGTGGGTGCGCACACGGTCACGATCACGAACGGATCCAGCGGCGGGTTCTTTTCCTTTCAGTGGGCCGGTGTTTCGAGTGGTCAATATGCCTCCACCACAGGTGCACCTCGCGTGATGGTGGCGCTGCTGCCGCAGTCAACCGCTCCGTATTTCAATACCGTTGAAGTGACTCACAACAACGCGCTCAATCAGCTGGCTACCGCGCTCGCCGCTGACGGAATGTGGGTAACCGTTGTCCACTGCGATTCCGTTCTGAACATCACAACGGACTTGGTCGACACCGTGCATCCCAACACCGCTGGCCACGCGAAACTGGCCGCCGCCTTCGAAGGCGTGCTCTAGCTTTTCGTTCCACCGACCGTCATGCGATCCAGCTTGACGGTAGGCATACCCACGCCAACGGGCACACTCTGACCGTTCTTGCCGCACGTGCCGATGCCTTCATCGAGCGCGAGATCGTTGCCGACCATCGACACATATTTCAGCGACTCCGGCCCGTTGCCGATCAGCGTTGCGCCCTTCACCGGTGCTGTGACCTTGCCGTCTTCGATCAGGTAGGCTTCACTCGCTGAGAAGACAAACTTGCCGGTGGTGATGTCGACTTGTCCGCCCCCGAAGTTCACCGCGTACAAGCCGCGCTTGACGCTGCGGATGATGTCAGCGGGTTCGTCGTCTCCCGCCAGCATGTAGGTGTTGGTCATGCGCGGCATCGGGATCGTCTGGTAGCTCTCGCGGCGCCCGCTGCCTGTGTTGGGCATGTTCATCAGCTTTGCGCTGAGCTTGTCGCTGAGATAGCCACGCAGGATGCCGTTTTCGATCAGCACGGTCTCCTGCGTCGGATTGCCTTCATCATCGACGTTCAGCGATCCACGCCGTCCGGGCATGGTGCCGTTATCGACGACGGTCACCTTGCTCGACGCGACCTGTTGGCCAATCAGCCCAGCGAACGCGCTCGTCTTCTTGCGATTGAAATCGGCTTCGAGGCCATGCCCGACAGCCTCATGCAGCAGCACGCCCGGCCATCCCGGGCCAAGCACAACTTCCATCTCGCCCGCCGGTGCAGCCACCGCGCCAAGCTGCAACACAGCAGTGCGCGCAGCTTCGGTTGCAAAGTGCTCCGGGCCCTTCGCACCCGCAAAGAAATCAAGCGTCACGCGTCCGCCGCCGCCGCTCGATCCACGCGCCGTGTTGTGTTCATCCTTGGCGATGACTGCGACGTTCAGCCTCGCGAGCGGCTGCGTGTCCGAGGCGAAGGTCCCATCCGACGCGACGACAAGAATCCTGCGCAGCTCGTCACTCATTCCAGCGCGCACCTGCACGATGCGGGGATCGAAGGCTCGCGCTGCGCGATCTGCTCGGGCGATCAGATCCAGCTTCGCGCTGATCTCCGCTTCGGAGGAGCCCGCGATGGGATAGAGCTGTGGCGTACGCGTCTCCTGAAAGCCCGCCACGCGCGTTGTTTGCGGCCCGCTTGCGATCAGCGCTGCGGTGCGTGCGGCTTTCAGCAGGCGTTCCGCGCTGAGGTCGTCCGTGTAGGCAAAGCCCGTGCGCTCTCCGCTGAGAACACGCACGCCGCAGCCGACGCTGACGCCTTGCGCCGCGGTCTTCACGATGCCCTCGTCCATGGCGAGCGATGTGGATGTAACGGCTTCGAAGTACAGATCTGCGAAGTCGCCGCCGGCGCTCAGGGCTTCGCTCAGAGCGCGCTCCATCAGGCGCTCTGTCAGACCCAGCGTTTCTAAGAAGTAGCGTTTGTGATCATAGGGCTGCGCGAGGGAAGTGAAGTCTGCCACGATGGTTCGATTCTATGCGGAGTCGTGAGGATTCACCGGCCGTGCGACGGATCGGCGGAGTCGGCGGCATCCATATCGAGAAAAACCCCGGGCGATCCCGGCGCATAGCAGTTGCGATCGTCGGCATAGGTTGCGCCGCAGCTTTGTGTAATCTCCGGCCGGCGCGGCGACTGCGAGTACTGCCACACGGTGAGATCCAGGTCCGGCGCTGCACTGAGGGGTTTAGCCTGGAGCGTACATCCCGGTGACGGCGGGCACTGGTCGAGCGCATCGAAGATCGCGACGTCATGAAGTCCGCTCTTCTTTACGCGCGCGCGAATGTCCTGGACGGTGTCAATCCACACTCCGGGAGAATCCTGGACATGCTGGCCGCTGGCGTAAACGCCGGGACGGTAGTCCGAGCCGGCGACGGCCTCGGTCCACGCGAGCAGATAGGCGGCCTGCTCATCGAGCAAACGGCCACCCTCCTCCTGGTCGAGAAAGAGGATCGCTTGCGGTGGAAATCCCTCGCGCTTGGCTGCTGCAACTGCGTCGGCGGCATCGCTCTTGCCCAGCGCGGCCGGCGGCGTGCCGCTCTTCTGACCCTCCAGAATCTCGGCGTCGAGCTTCCCGTTCGCGAGCACGAGAAAGCCCCATCCCTGCGAACGCAGGAGCGTACGCTTGCCGACCCATGTGTTGGTTTCTTCACCGGGCGGATTGGTGAGCCAATATCCCGTGAAGCTGAAGGTCTTGTGCATCGACAGCATGGCGTCATCGCCCGGATAGTCGTTGCGGTCGAACCCCAGGAAAGGGCCGCCGCGTGGGGGCGCTGGATTCGGGCTGCTCGCTGGAGATGACGATTGCGTTGCTGCGGGCTGAGCGCTTTCAGCTTTCACCGGCGCATTCGAGTGCGCGCGCAAACATCCGCAAAGCATCGCCGCACTCGCAACTAAAAGTCCAAGGCCGACCTTCCGCATCGTTTCGCTCCTTCCCGCTTCCGTGCCATACCCAGAGTGCTCACACCATTTAAGATACAGGTCTAAGAACTGGAGGCTGAGCCATGCCCGACACGAATGAACTCTCACAGACGAACGACCCGCGCTATCCCGTCGGGCGGTTTGCGCCTCCTGAGACAATCACGGAAGAGGACCGGCGCTACGCGATTTTGACGATCTCCGAGATGCCGGAGCAATTGCGCGAAGCCGTGCGCTCGCTGAGCGAACACCAGCTCGACACGCCGTATCGTGAAGGTGGATGGACGGTGCGGCAGGTGGTGCATCATCTCGCGGATTCGCATATGGCGTCGCTTCATCGCCTGTGCCGCGCGCTGACAGAGGACCAGCCGACAGTGCAGGGATATCACGAGGCTGCCTTTGCCGAGCTGCCCGACCACAAGATGCCGATCCAGTGGTCGCTCGATCTTCTGGAGGGCGTGCACGCGCGCTGGGTCACGCTGCTGAATTCAATGGACGAGGCGCAGTGGAAGCGCACGTGGAATCACAGCGAGCGTGGTGTGCAGCGCCTTGATGTGGTGACGATGCTGTATGCGTGGCATTGCCGCCATCACGTCGCGCATATTACGCATCTGCGTGCACAACAAGGGTGGTAGAGCCTCGAGGCTGAGGCCGGTGATACGCTCTCACGCATGCCGTCACATCGGGCCCCTTCCGCAGAAGTCTCAGCACCTCAAACTGCTGAACAGATTGCTGCCATGATCGCTGAGTTCCTCTTAGAGCACAGCGAAACGACATTGCTTGAAGACGGCAACGTGCTCTTCGATCTGCGCACGGCAAAGTACACGCTCTCGACAGAGCACGGCCGTTGCTCGCTGCATCTTTGGAATGATGAGCGGAACGTTGTCCGCAGCATAGTAGCGGCGACTCCGCGTGCCAACGGGCTGCGGCTTTCGACCAAACGGCTCGGACATGCGCAGGCGAAGTCGCTGGAGCTGGTGAACACGCGCGAGCGGCGCACGCCGACTTCCCGCGACGCTGCACGCACGCGCTACCAGCGGCTGCTGGAGAGAGTGCTGGCGCGCAATTTTGCGGAGTGGAATGTCGAAGGCTTTCGCACTTCGATGGACCTTGAGCGCAGCTTCGGTCCCGCATACGCGCGCGGTATGCTGTTGCGCGGATCGCAGGCGCGGGCGGTGATTGGCATCGGTGAGCACGAGAGTTCAGCGATCGTCGACGGCATCCTCACGCTAGGAATTTTGTGGCTGCACCACTGCCGCGAACAAGGTGCCGGGCGCCGAATTTACCAGGGGCTGAAGGTCGTCGTACCGCGCGGCATGGCTGCGCTGACACTCTCGCGCATGGCGTGGCTGAATGCAGACGCCGCGCAGTGGGAGTTGTACGAGCTCGATGCGTCGAGTGAAGAGCTCGTGCAGCGCGACCTCGCGGACACCGGAAATCTGCGCACGCGGCTCGTGCATCACCCGGACGAGAGCGCAGCGGCGGAGCGCTTCGCGCGCGCCATCGAGCAGGTGCTCGAACTGGTGCCGGCGCACGATCACACCCGCGTGGAGCAGCGGCTGCGCACCACTTCCGAGCTCGCCTTTCTGCTGCATGGGCTAGAGTTTGCACGCGCACGCATCAGTCTCGCGCCCGGAACTTTCGCGCACACGCTCGAGATCACCTTTGGCAGCGGCGAAGAAGAAACACCACTCACGGTTACAACACGTGATGAGATTCAGCAACGAGTGACGGAGCTGTTCGAGCGACGGCGGGCCGTGGCACGTGTTCAGCGTCAGGTCGCCGTTCCGCCCCACCGGAGAATCGGCGGCCCGCAACTCACAGCAGCGCACACGCGCCTGCCTTTGCGGGCAGCGCCAGCGAGGGTCTCGGCGGTCAATCCTGCGCAGGATCCGCTCTACCGCGCCGCGCCGGAGCGCTGGCTGGAGTCAGTGCTCCGGCACGATCTTGCGCCGCTCACGCGCAGCCTCGCACCACAGCCACACGGCGGACACCGGTCGCTTGGCCAATTTGCGAACGACCCCGATCCTGACACGCGCGGCAATCGCATCGATGCTGTCCCGCGTGAGAACGAAAGAGAATTCGCGAACGTACAAGCCTCGCGCGTGCTGCCGCATCTCGATCCGAAACACGTGTACACGCAGGTGCCGGCCATTGCAGGCGCGAGCGATCGCGACATGCTCGATCTGCTCGGCGTCACAGCAGACGGGCGGCTCGCCGTGCTGGAGTTGAAGGCGCAGGATGATTTGCATTTTGCGTTGCAGGGACTCGACTACTGGATTCGCGTGCGTCACCATCATCGCGAAACCGCCGATCCAAACACTGGTCTCGGCGAATTCCAGCGCCACGGCTACTTTCGCGGCGTGGAGCTCTCGCCGCTGCCGCCGCGGCTCTATCTTGTTGCACCGGCGCTGCACGTCCATCCTGCAACAGAAACTGTGCTGCGATATCTTTCGCCCGCGGTCGAGTGGAATCTCCTTGCGCTTGATGAACGCTGGCGGCAGCAGATTCGCGTCGTGTGGCGTAAGAGCGGCGGCAAAGCTTCGTCAAAAAATCATCTGCGCTGAAATTTGTCAGCATGAAATTCCTCTGCGTCCTCCACAGCCGGTTGCGCATCGAACGGGAGAACAGAGGAGACTGCGATGGCAACTGCGACAGAGACTGCGACCACCTTCCGCCTTGGCGGCGACATGGAAATTCACCGCCTCGGCTTCGGCGCAATGCGCATCACCGGCAAAGGAATCTGGGGTGAGCCGAAGGACCGCGAGGAAGCCAAGCGCGTTCTGCGGCGCGCCGTCGAGCTCGGCGTTGACTTCATCGACACGGCTGATTCCTATGGGCCGGACGTGAGTGAGGAACTCATCGGTGAAACGCTCGCGCCGTACAAGCCGGGGCTGGTGATCGCAACAAAGGCAGGTTTCCTGCGCCTGGGCCCTGACAAGTGGGTTCAGCTCGGCCGCGGGGAGTACATCACGCAACAGGTGGAGATGAGCCTGCGTCATCTCAAGCTGGAGCGGCTTGATCTCTGGCAGCTTCATCGCATCGATCCGAAGACCCCGGTTGAGGAGTCCCTTGGCGCAGCGAAGAAGCTGCAGGAGCAGGGAAAGATTCGTCACATCGGGCTCAGCGAGGTCTCGGTTGCGGAGATCGAACAGGCGCGGAAGATCGTCGACATCGTCAGCGTGCAGAACGAGTACAACCTCACGAAGCGCAAGAGCGAAGACATCCTGAACTACTGCGAGAAGAACAATCTCGGTTTCATTCCGTGGTTTCCGGTGGCTGCGGGCAAGCTGGCTGCACCCGGTGGAAAGCTCGATCAGATTGCGAAAAAGCACGGCGCGACCGTTGCGCAGCTTTCAATCGCATGGTTGCTGCATCGCTCGCCTGTCATGCTGCCGATTCCGGGAACGAGCTCGGTTGCGCATCTCGAAGAGAACCTGAAGTCGGCCGATGTCCATCTCAGCGAGAGCGAGTGGAAGGAAGTCGAATCCGCCGCGAAGGTATAACGTCGAAGCTGTCGTAAAGGAATGATGAGTCGGATGACAGACCAGAAGCTGACGCTGGACCCGAATAAAACTGCACTTGTCCTGATCGACTTGCAAGGCGCCATCGTCGCGCGCGATACCGCCCCTTATAAATCCTTCGACGTGATTACCCGGGCGGCGAAGCTCGCCGAAGCCGTGCGCGGCGCCGGCGGCACCGTCGTTTATGTGCACGTGCTCATCGGCCAATTCGCCCATCGCATCACCGATGAGCAGCGTCCTCCAATGCCCGCACAGTTGCCGCCGGGCGCAACCGAGATCGTCCCCGAGGCCGGCATGCAGTCCGGAGACATCCTCATCGCCAAGCGCCAGTGGGGTGCGTTTGAAGGGACCAGCCTCGATCAGCAGCTTCGCCGCAAGGGCATCGACACCATCATCATGGGAGGCATCGCGACCAACATGGGCGTCGAGTCCACGGCGCGTGCGGCGCAGGACATCGGCTACGATCTCGTCTTCGCCGAGGATGCGATGAGCAGCATGAGCACGGAGTGGCACGAGTTCTCGGTGAAGAACATCTTCCCGCGAATGGGACGCGTGCGGTCCAGCGAGCAGATCATCGCGGCCCTGAAGCCGCGGTAAGAACTCACCCCATCCAAGCTGGTGCAGCGTTCAACTCGTCATCCGGCTCAAGTGGCGGTTGTTCCGCAGGCTCGTCCATACGTGCGGTGAAGAAGCGCTCGACGCGGTCCATCACTTCCGCTCCGCGCTTGGCTTCGAAGATCTCGCGGCGCAGCGTGGCTCCGCCGGGAACGCCGTGCGTGAACCAGCTCGCGAACTGCTTCATCCTGCCGATGGCGTCGCGCTGCGCGCTCTCGTGGTCGCGCTTCTGCCGCTTGGCTTCGTCGGTAATTGCGGGCGCGACGACCTCAGGGTGCTCTGTGATCTCGTGCAGCAGGCGCTCGAAGTAATCGCGGATCATGCGATAACGATCCATTTCGGTGGGCTTCTCGTAGGCGCCAACTCCTGTGGCGCGCTTCGTCGCTGTGTACTGCGCGATCTGCCGGAAGATCCACGGGTTGGCAGGGGCGGCGCGGCCAATCATCACGGCGTCGCATCTTGTCGCATCGACCATCGCAGCGGCATCTTCGGGCGTGCGGATGTCTCCGTTGCCGATCACCGGAACCTTTACCGCGTCTTTCACCGCGGCGATCCACTCCCAGCGCGCCTCGCCGGAGTAACCCTGCTCGCGTGTGCGTGGGTGCAGCGCGACGGCGTTGAGGCCGCAATCTTCAGCCATCTTCGCGAGCTCAACGCAGACAATGTTCGTGTCGTTCCATCCCAGGCGGAACTTAACGGTGAAGGGAATCGCCACCGCTGCTCGCACGCGCTCGAAGATCTTGTGAATTGCAGGAAGATCGCGCAGCAGACCACTGCCGCCGTTGCAGTTGACGACGCGCTTGGCGGGGCAGCCGAGGTTGAGATCGACGATGTCGAAGCCGGCATCCTCGCAGATACGCGCGCTCTCGGCGAGTGTCTCGGGGTTGGAGCCGAAGAGCTGCGCGGAGATAGGGTGCTCGTCGTCGTAGTAGGTGAGGTAGCGCTTGCGCTTGGTCTCGCGCATGCGGCTCAGGCCGTCGGCGGAGGTGAACTCCGTCATGATGAGGCCGCAGCCGGAGACCTCGTTGGAGGTCTCGACGTCGACGTCATTTGCCGCAACGTTTTCCGTTGCAGAAGACGGCGTCGCGGCGGAATATAGCGCTGCGGCTGAGTATGGCGCTGCGGCAGAATATGCAGAATATAAGGATGCGTTCTTGATGAAGCGGCGGAAGACCGTATCGGTCACGCCAGCCATCGGCGCGAGCACGGTCGCGGGCGCGATGCGCACGGCGCCGATATGCAGCTCCGCGGGGACGCTGGCCTCGGCCGGCATCTCGCGCTCAATCGTAGGTGTCCACTTCTTATCCACAGCAACTTTTTCTTTCTAGAGGATATCGCTTTTCGGCCTCTCAATTGCCGTTGAGTGCCGCTCATCAAACGGATGCTGTCTAAGCTGAAGAGAGCGAAGCAGTTGAATTCACTTCAGTTGCACCAGGCCGATGCTCGAGATTGAGACGCTGAAGCTGCGCTGCCGTAAGCCTCTTCTGACATTTTCGCCGTTGACGATGCAATACCCCAAGAGCATCATTGTGGCACTCTTTGTATCGGCTTCCACCGGAAGGTCGATGGGGCCAGCGCACTCGCAAGGTGAGCGTCGCATGTTGCCAGCGCAACAGCAGCCGGGCTCCTCCGATGAGCCCGATAGTTCCTCGGGGTTGTCATGAAGAGCAAGCTCATACTCACTCTCCTCCTCTCTGCTCCGCTTTCTGCCGCCTTTCTTTCCTCGCCCGCGACCGCTTCGGCTGAGCAGCTTGTGCCTGCCGGCTCCATCCTGAAGTGCACCGTGTCTGACAAAATTTCATCGAAGACGGAAGCCATCGGCGATCCTGTCATGTGCACGCTCGGTCACACTGAAGCGTACAGCCGGGTGGTGTTTCCGTACGGGAGCTACCTGATCGGCCACTTCGAGGAATACAAGGATCCTGGGCATTTCGTTGGCAAGGGGTGGATGGAGTTGCGGTTCGACCGGCTGATGATCCAGCCGGATACGAACGTACCGATCAACGCCCGCGTAGTCGCCGTGCCCAAGTATCCGGTTGATGCGGAGGGGCGCATTCACGGTACGGGACACCCGGTGCGCGATACGGTTGAGTGGCTGATTCCGGTGTTGTGGCCGATCGACCTGATCAACCTGCCGAGACGTGGACCGCGGCCGACGCTGAAGCCGGAGACGCAGCTGACGCTGAAGGTGCTGGATGATTTCGGGATTCCATCGCAGGTGGAGCAGGATTACCAGCAGCCGGCTCTGATTGAGCGGCGCGCGGCGGCGATTGAGCGGCACAAGGAAACGATGGTGGAGCAGGGGTACATGACTGCGGATGAGGCGTTCGGCTCGCAGTATGCAGCGCCTCAGCAACAGGCTCCTGCGCCGGTGCAGCAGAGCTACGCTCCGCCGCAACCGCAGTATGCTCCTCAGCCCACGTACCAGGCCCAGGCGGCGACTCCGCAGATCATCGTGGTGCAGGCGGCAGCGCCGCAGGCTCAGCCTCAGCCGGTGTATGTGCAGCAGCCTGTGTATGTGCCGCAGCCGGTCTACTATCCAGCGGCGCTGATGTACTACGTGCGGCCACATTATTGGCCGTACTACTGATGAAGCGGGGGTGAAGCAGAAAGGCCTCCCGTTCGGGAGGCCTTCTCTTGTCTGGTGCGATCGAGTGTTACTTCTTCTCGATGGCGGCGTACTTGCGGCGGAAGCGCTCGACGCGGCCGGCGGTATCGATCAGCTTCTGCTTGCCGGTGAAGAAGGGGTGGCAGGCCGAGCAGATTTCGAGAACGATGTCGCCCTTGTGGGTCGAGCGGGTCTCGAAGTGGTTGCCGCAGGCGCAGCGGACGTTGGTCTTTTCGTACTTGGGGTGGATGCCTTCCTTGGGCATGGTGAATCCTTTCGCTAGCTAACCCGCCGCAGAACGGTTCGCTTGCCAGGGCGGGGACTCACACTCCTGACATCGATGTTCCTGTCGCGCTGCAAGCTTGGGGTCCGACTCCCGGACCTTCAGGCGCTTCCTGTATTTTAGCATCGGCTGAGGGTACCCCCTCTCCCCGTCACTTTTTGCGCAAAATCTTCAGATCATTGGACTTAGGTCCGGACCTCAAGAAGGTGGTGGGTCGCAAATTCCCTGTTTTGAGTGACTTGCAAAATTATGTGGCTGCAAAATCTTCAAAACACAAGGGTTATCTCGCACAGGGGACGCACTCTTAAATGGGTCGCGAGGGCGGTGTTTCCTCGTTGCTGACGGGATTCGCACATGAACGATGACTGCGATACTGAGGGGACCGATGGCTGACATATGTCCGATTTGTGAGGGTTCGGGGCTGCGCGTGGTGGAGCGCGAGGACGGGATGCGGGTGGCGCAGCCGTGTGAGTGCCGCGTGGCGCGGAGGGCCGTGCGAATCATTGAGCAGGCAAGGATTCCGAAACGGTATGCGCACTGCACGCTGGAAGACTATGTGCCGAACTACGGCGGGAATAATCCGTCGCTTTCGAATGCGCTGGTGCAGGCACGGAATTACGTGCGCGAGTATATGCCGGGCAGCGATGTGGCGGGCCTGCTGCTGACGGGGTCGATCGGAGTGGGGAAGACGCACCTTGCGGTGGGGATTCTGCAGGCGTTGATTGCAGAGCGTGGAGCGAAGGGATTGTTCTTCGATTATCGCGACCTGCTGAAGCAGGTGCAGAACAGCTACAACCGCAGTGTTGAGGCGACGGAGCTCGAGATCCTGCAACCGGTGTTCAATGCCGAGGTGCTGGTGCTCGATGAGCTGGGAGCGTCGAAGCCGACCGACTGGGTGTGGGACACCGTCGCGCATATTTTGAACACGCGGTATAACGACCGCCGGACGACGATCATCACGACGAACTATGCGAATTTGCCACCGGGTGGCGGTGAGTTGACCGGCGCGCGTGCCGCGGTGCGCGAGGAGACGCTCGGGGATCGGATCGGAGAGCGCATGAGGTCGCGGCTGCAGGAGATGTGCGTAGTGGTGGAGATGAGCGGCGAGGATTTTCGGCAGAAGGTGAAGCGGGCGAGCTTCGCGTAGGCGAAAAGCAGGTTCCTCGCTGCGCTCGAATGACAAGAGCAAAGGCAAGGCCGAAAGCAAAAGCAGATCCCCTTCGGGGACGACAGAAAGAAAGGCAAGTTGCTGCGCGTCGAAGATGGGGCGCCCCGCGTTCTGCAAACCCACCCATGTCGACTTCGTCGTCATGAATGGGGCACCCGGGATTGTGCGAACCCACTCATGCGCGATCAGACCGCGCATGAATGGGGCACCCGGCAGATTCCCTTCGGGGATGACAGAAAGAAAGGCAAGAGCAACAGCAAAAGCACTCGCGCGTTTTCCACCCCAGCGAACAGAGAACGTTCGCCGGGGTCCCCGGGCACGCGCGATACCCCACCCTGCGGCTGCGCGTCGAGGATGGGGCACCCGGGATTGTGCGAACCCCCTCATGCGCGATGAGACCGCGCATGAATGGGGCACCCGGCATGAATGGGCACCCGGCGAACCCACCCATCGCTGCGCGATGAATGGGGCACCCCGATTTGGGGCACATGGCGTTGTGGGGACGGTTAGACGTCGACGGGTTGCAGTGCGTCGGGGGTTTCGGGCTTGGGGTCGTTCCATCCGCCGGGAGGAACGATGCCTTGATCGCTCGGTCCCCAGGTGTGTGGCTCGTAGGGGATGACCGGGCAGAGGTTTTGCAAAATCGGGTCGACGATACGCCACGCTTCTTCGACGTAGTCCTGGCGTGCGAAGAGGGTGGCATCGCCTGCCATCGCATCGGTCAGGACGCGCTCGTAGGCGTCCATCTCCTGTCCGCCGGGATGGCGGGTGGCGACCATTTCGACGGCGCGACGAGGTCCGTGGCCCTCGGGGTTGGTCGCGCTTACGCCCATGGCGATCGTCACCTCCGGACTGATGCGGATGCGGATGTAGTTTTGCGGACCGGTTTCGGTGTTGAAGCTGGTGGCGGGCGGACAGCGCAGGCGCGCCATGACCTCGGTGCAGGTGATGGGCATGTTCTTGCCGGCGCGAATGTAGAAGGGGACACCACTCCATCGCCAGCAGTTGATTGAAAGCTTAAGCGCGGCAAAGGTTTCTACCTGCGAGTTCGGGGCCACACCCTTTTCATCGAGATAGCCGATGAACTGGCCGCGCACGACATCTTCGGGTCTGATGGCGGGGATGGACTTGAGAACCTTTACTTTTTCGTTGCGGATGGATTCGCTGTCGTGGTCCGCGGGTGACTCCATCGCGAGGCTGGACATCACCTGAAAGAGGTGATTCTGGATGACGTCGCGGATGGTGCCGGTCTGATCGTAGAAGGCTCCGCGGCCTTCGATGCCGAAGTTCTCGGCCATGGTGATCTGGACACTTTCGATGAAGGTTCGGTTCCAGAGCGGCTCAAGAAAGCTGTTGGCGAAGCGGAAGGAGACCATGTTGTGGACCGGCCCCTTGGCCAGGTAGTGGTCGATACGGAAGATCTGAGACTCCGAAAACTCACTCAACAGAATACGATTCAGTTCCTTCGCGGATTCGAGGTCGTGGCCGAACGGCTTTTCGACAATGACGCGGCAGCGGTCGGTGCCCTCGACGCCCGGGAGTTGCTTCACGACTGGTTCGAACATCGATGGCGGGATGGCGAGGTAGTATGCGGGCAACTTCGCGTCGCCGAGTTGCTTGCGAACCTCAGCGAAGGTCGCCGGATCGGCGTAGTCACCGTCGACGTAGCGAAGCAGGCTGCTGAGCTTTGGCCAGGCGTTCTGATCGAGGCCGCCATGTTTTTCCAGGCTGTCTTTTGCACGGTCCTTGAGCTGTTCGAGTGTCCAGCCTGATTTCGCGACACCGATGACCGGTACATCGAGCGTGCCGCGCTTCACCATGGCCTGCAAGGCGGGGAAGATTTTCTTGTAGGCAAGATCGCCAGTCGCGCCAAAAAACACAAGTGCGTCCGAGTGCTGCATTGTTGATCCTCCGGGCAGATGCTGTCCGTTGAGGCCGATTGGCCCCTGCTTCCGTTGCCAGTATGAATGTTTACGCAGTTAGTGAACCGACGCGATATCGGATGCAATGTGCGAGGTTAAGGGTCGTGCGAGTGAAAGCCAGGGACGGAGCAAGCACGCTAGTGGCGGCGACGGTCGACGTAGACGTTGCTGCGGCCGAGGAGGACGTCGATGGCGAGACAGATGCGGTTGAGCAGGTTGCCGGGTGCGCCGTCGGTGGGGCGGATGCGGCTGAGCTCGGACTGGATAAGGAACGGAGCTTCGCGGTGGAGGGTCTGGGCATAGTCGCGCTCGCGCTCCTGCTGCGTGCCGGGGATGGGCACGCGGGGCTGGCAGATGCGAAGACTCGCGGAGCTGGCGTGCTTGGACATCAGGGACCTCGTCCCAAGGTACTCCAGAGGTGCGGCAGATGCTCTGCCTAAAGTGAAGCCGAACCCAGAAAGCTCTTGAAGGATTTGGTGCAGTATAGAATCGCTCGTGATGCCTGAGCCGACAAAATTTCCTCCAGATTCGAAGAACCCTCGGGATGCAGGGGGCGATCCTCTGTTTCGAGCTGAGCCTCGTGACAAGGGTTTTCAGGCCAGTACAGTGGCGATAGCGGCCGCGGTGGTGGTGGTGATCGTGGTGGCGTTTCTTCTGCTAGGGCGGCACAGGGGCGGACCGGGGGGCGGTGCGGCCTATGCGGCGAACCTGGAGCTGACAAATCCGCAGCCGAGCCAGGCGGAGAGTCTGTCGGGCGGGCGCTCGACGTATGTGGATGGGCACATCGTGAACCATGGGAACCAGACGGTGACGGGCGTGACAGTCGAGGCCACGTTTGCGGCGGACGGGGGAAATCCGCAGGTGCTGAGCGCGCCGGTGTCGATTATTCGGACGCGGCAGCCCTATGTGGATACCGAGCCGCTGAGCGCGGCCCCGTTAGCGCCGGGGGCGCAGGCGGATTTTCGGTTGATTTTTGAGGGAGTTAGCGACAACTGGAATCAGCAGACTCCGGCGCTAAAGGTTGTCCAAGTCTCAACACGATAAACTGTGAGGTTTGCAGAGGATTTTAACAGGATTTCCATACCCTTTTTCTGGTCCTGGAACGTTCAACCCTTAGTGACCTTGGTTGGCCGATGATGTTTCCGGCCATGCAGACTGCTTGATCAGAGTCCTCGACAACGCCTCCAGCGACCAAGGCAGATTGGGCCCCTGAGCATGGACGACCCCCGGCTCGGGGGTCTTTTCCTTTAAGGGCCGGGGTTACTCGGTGGGTGGGACGGCCGCGTGGATGGCGAGGAGTGTCTCGAGGACGGAGCGCAGGCGGTTGAGGTGGAGGGCGTTGGCGCCGTCGGATTTGGCTTCGGCAGGGTTGTCGTGGACCTCGAGGAAGATGCCGTCGATGCCGGCGGCGACGGCGGCGCGGGCGAGGACGGGGATGAACTCGGGCTGGCCGCCGGAGACTCCGTTGGCGGCTGAGGGGGTCTGGACGGAGTGGGTGGCGTCGAAGACGACGGGCGCCATGGCGCGCATGACGGGCAGGGAGCGCATGTCGACGACGAGGTTGTTGTAGCCGAAGGAGGCACCGCGCTCGGTGAGGGTGACGCGGGGGCAGCCGGATTCGCGGACCTTTTCGACGGCGTGTCGCATGTCCCAAGGGGCGACGAACTGGCCTTTTTTGACGTTGACGGCGCGATTGGGGGAGGCGCAGGCGCGGGCGGCGGCGATGAGGAGGTCGGTCTGGCGGCAGAGGAAGGCGGGGATCTGGAGCATGGCGTCGACGGGGCCGAGGCGGTCTGAGAGCTCGGTGGCTTGGTCGGCGGTGTGGATGTCGGTGAGGACGGGGAGGCGGTTTTGCTCGGCGATGAGGCGGAGGATGCGCGCGCCTTCTTCGATGCCGGGGCCGCGGAAGCTGTGGATGGAGGTGCGGTTGGCCTTGTCGTAGCTGGCTTTGAAGATGTAGGGGATGCGGATGTCGGAGGCGATGCGCTGGATGGCGTCGGCCATGCGGCGGGCGTGCGGTTCGGACTCGATGACGCAGGGGCCGGCGATGAGGAAGAGCGGGCCGCCACCGAGGGTGATGCCGCCGAGAGGGAAGCTGGAAGCGTGAGGCATGGAACTATTATCAGCGAGTCAGCGAGTCAGCGAGTCAGCGAGTCATCGGGGCGTGGCGGGGCAGTGGTTAGCGGGCGGTGGAGTGAGGCGGCTCGAGTGAATAGTGAGTAGTGAATAGTGAATAAGGCAGAAGCAGATCCCCTTCGGGGATGACAGAAAGAAGAACAAGGCAAAAGCAAAAGCGCTCCGGATGTCCCGGAGCGCTTTTGCCTGGTGCCGACTTGCTGACTCGCTAGCTTGCTGACTCGCTGCTCTACGGGTTGGCGAGCTGGAAGGAGTGCGCGCCGTTGGGAACGGAGGCGATGCACGCGGGCAGGGCGGAGACGGTAAACGGCGAGGCTTCTACGCCGGTAAGGGCACCGGTGTTGGGGCTGAGCTGGCCAGCGGAGACAGTGCCGTCGAGGTAGTTGGAGGTGTAGAGGTAAATGCCGAGCGCCGGCTCGATAGTGACGCAGGTGGGACGCGTGCCGGTGGTGAAGCTCGAGTTGCCGGCGATGCTCGAAAGGGAGCCGCTGGCCTGGTCGATGGCGTAAGCGCTCACCGAGCTGCTGTTGAGGTTGGTGGCGTAGACGTACTTGCCGCGCGGGTCGATGACGATAGAGACGGGGAATTCGCCGGTGCCGTAGGGGCTGGAGACGAGCGGTGCGAGATTGCCGGTCTTCTGGTTGTCGATGGCGTAGCCGTAGATCTGGTTGGCGTTCTGGTCGGTGACGTAGACGAAGCGGCCGGTGGGATCCGTAGCGATCGCGCTGGGAGCGACGCCGGCGCTGTATCCCTGATAGGTCTTCAGGCTGGAGCTGAAGGTCGTGCCGGAGAGCGGAGTCAACGCGCCGGTGGAGGTGTTCTGGGCGAAGCCGAGAACGGTGGCGTTGGGTGGTGCTTCCTGGTCGACGATATAGACGAAGACGTTCTGGTGGCCGGCGCCCGTGGTTCCCGTGCAGGCTGTGTTGGAAGAGATCACAGGTGTAGGCGAGCAAACGGCGGGCGAGACGCTGATCGCGGCCGGATTGTTGCCGACGGCGAGGTAAGGCAAGCCGTTGACGGTGACCGCGGTCCCGAGCGTGTTGTCGCTATTGATGGGGAAGATGGTCACGCCGCCGGGGCCGGGGGATGCGGGCGTGAAGCCGGGCTGGTACTTGAAGGTGATGTACAGGAACTTGCCGGCGGAGTCGATCGCCATGGCCGTGGGGTAGGTTCCGGTGAGCGAGTAGGTGTGCTGGCCGTAGAGCTTGCCATCGGTGCCGACGGCGAACTCGATGACCTTGGAGTCCTCAGAGCCGGAGAGGACATAGAGGAACTTGCCGTCGGGCGAGGGCACGACGGCCGTCTCGCGGGTGAAGCCGGTCTGGAAGGGCGAGCCGGTGATCTGGCTCAGGATTCCGGTCTGGTAGTCGACGGCAAAGCCATTGATGCTTCCGCTGGAGGCCGAGACTGTGTAGACGTAATCCGATACGTAGTCGCGGCTGCAGGCCGTTGCGCCGAGGCCAATGGCTACTGAAATACCTGCGGCCATCGCAGCCTGGAGCGTTCTTTTGTACGTCATTTGCTTCCCTTGCGCTGGCGCGGTGAGACGCGCCGCGTGAGTTTCGGCCGTGGCCGTGTGAGTCATAGATGAATCGTCGATCCGAGGCACGAGAGGCTCCTAGTCGACGTTCCCGCTGATGGCGAGGCAGGAGGCCAGGCCGGTGGCGGGGAAGTTGGAACCGCGCGGGAGGTCAGAGAGTGCGCCGGTCGTTTGATCAAATTGCTTTCCGGTAACGGCCCCTGGATCGCGGTTGGAGACGTACATCCACTTGTTGGTGGGATCTTCGACCATGCAAACAGGAGCGGCCTGAACCTGATAGACACCATTGGCGGAGCCCGCGGTGAGTGGCGCAAGCCCGGTGGACTGGACCAGGAAGCCGGAGATGCTGCTGTACGGCTGATTCGATGTGGTGTTCGTGGTCGATTGATTCAGGATGTACAGATAGGTGTTGGTGCCGCCGGTGGCGATGAACGAGTTGACGGGGTTCGACGTTCCGGCTGCGTTCGGAGTGGCGCCACCGTCGGTGGAGTTCAGATTGCAGCTCGAACCGACCGCGTAGGGCAGGATCTCGTTGCTGCCGGCGTCGGTGAGGATGATGGTGCTGCCGTTGCCGTTGATCGAAGTGATGTTGCTGGCGCTGGTCGCAATCTTGCCGGTGGTGGTGTTGACGAGCTGGCCGCCGGAGGTGCTGTATGGGGTGATGGACTGGTCCGCGGAATTGACGGTAAACAGGCAGCTTCCGAGCTGCTTCATCATGATCGGATTCTTGCCGACTTCCCAGTAGGTAGGCGCGGGGCTGTTGGGCGGAACGGACTGGGTGTTGAGCACGAGCGTGAGACGGCCGGTGGTCGGGTCGATGGAGAACGACGTGATCGAGCCGTTGCCGTCGCCGCTCGGGGAGTACTTGTCGACCACGTAGAGATAGGAGTTCGTGCTGTCGAACTGCATCCAGACGGGTTCAAATCCCTGGCTGTGGTAGGTCTGCTGATAGGTAAGGGAGCCGTCGCCGCCGACGGAGAACTCGACGATGCCGCTGCCGGTCCACGCGGTGGTGCAGGTGGAGGCGCTGGTGCAGGTTGACGGCAGCGTGCCCTGGTTCAGCACGTAGACGAAGCGGCCGCCCGCCTTGACCACGAGGGTGACGGGATTTGTGCCCTGCACGGAAAAGGGCTCATGCGGCGTCTGGGTGAGATTGCCGGTGTAATCGTCAACCTTGAAGGCGGCGATCTGGTTGTACTGCTGCCCAAGGACCCAGAGGTAGGCGATGGTTCCACCACCACATGCCGACATGCCAAGTCCCAAGGCCAACGACGCAAACAGGGCCAGAGCCAGCCGGCCGAACCAACTCAACTTCATGTGCTTCCTTCATCCCCGTCGTGCTCAGCGTTCAAAAGCCGGCGTGCGGAGAAACCTATCTTGGAGAGAGTACAAACCTTCGTCTGATTGTAGTGGCGGCAGACGATTTCTGCCAATTGAGATAGACGGGGTTTGGGGTGGGAGTGGGTGACGAGGCTGGGTTTGGAGTGGTTAGTAGTTAGTAGTTAGTGGTTAGTGAGGAGCAAAAGCGAGAGCAGATTCGGGAATGACGACAAGAAGAGCAAGAACAAAGGCAAAGCCCCGGAACGTGTCCGGGGCTTTGGATAGGGTGGAATTGAGGACTACCAGGTGCGGCAGCCGCCGGAGGCCGGCATCATGGGGTCGCCCTTCTTGCAGCCGAAGGCCTTGCCGAACTCGTCGAAGTTCTGCACGGTGCCCTTGACGCGCCACTCGCCGGTGGAGTGCGGGTTGGTCTTGGCCTGGTTGATGGCGGCCTGCGGGGTCTGATTGCCGCACCATACCTGAGCGAAGGAGATGAAGAAACGCTGGTTGGGCGTGTAGCCGTCACGCTTGCCGTCGACGTATCCGGGCTCCGCCTTCGCACCCTCTTCCTGCAGGGTGGTCTGCAGGGCCTGGAAGGCGATGCGGATGCCGGCGTTGTCGGCGGAGTTCTCGCCGAGGGTCAGGTGGCCGTTGAGGTTCTGACCAGGGGCCACCTCAAAGGCGTCGTACTCCTTGGCGTAGCACTCGCTACGCTCCTTGAACTTGGCGAGGTCCTCCTTGGTGAACCACATGCGTACGTTGCCCTTGGGGTCGTACTGCGCGCCCTGGTCGTCGAAGCCGTGGGTCATTTCGTGGCCGATGACGACGCCGATGCCGCCGAAGTTCACGGCTGGGTCCTTGGTGACGTCATAGAACGGCGGCTGCAGAATTCCGGCGGGGAAGTTGATGTTGTTCTGCGAGGGCTGGTAGTAGGCGTTGACGGTGGGCGGCGTCATGCCCCACTCGGTGAGGTCGACGGGTCTGCCGAACTTGTCGAGATTGCGGTGACGCTCGAAGGCGGCGGAGCGCTGTGTGTTGCCGAAGAAGTCGTCACGCTTGACCTCGAGGGTTGAGTAGTCGCGCCAGTGCGAGGGATAGCCGATCTTGTCGGCGATGGCGTCGAGCTTCTTGCGGGCTTCGACGCGCGTCTCCGGGCTCATCCAGGGAAGAGTCTGAAGATCGGTTGCCATGGCGGCCTCGAGTGCCTTCACGAGATGCTCGGTGGCTTCCTTGGATGCCGGCGGGAAGTTCTGCTTCACCCAGTCCTGGCCGACGGCTTCGCCGAGCGCGCGGTCGGTGATGGACGTGCAGCGCTGCCAGCGAGGAAGCTCTTCCTTCTGTCCGCCGAGCGTGCGGTTGAAGAAGTCGAAGTTCACGTCCTCGAAGTTCTTGCTGAGCAGCGGAGCGGCCGCGTGTACGGCGTGCCACCGCAGGTAGCTCTTGATGGCCGGCAGGTTCTCGTCGGTGATCTCGGCGTTCGCTGTATCGAGATAGGGAAGGCTGGTGACGATGATGGTCTTCGCGTTCGGAAGGCCGATGCCGTCAAGGTAAGTCTGCCAGTCGAAGTTCGGCGTCTTGGCCTGAAGGTCGGCGACGGACATGGGGTGGTAACGGGTAGCGGGATCGCGAAGAGCGACGCGGTCGAGCGAGCCTTTGGCGAGAGCGGTCTCGATGGTCATGACGTCGGCGGCTTCCTTGGCGGCCTTCTCGGGCGAGTCGCCGAGGAGCTGGAAGGTCTTGACCATGTTGTCGACGTAGCCTTCACGAAGTTTTTGGAAGCGCTCGGCCTGGTTCAGGTAGTAGTCGCGATCGGGGAGGGTGAGACCGCCCTGTCCGGTAGCGGCGACCTGCTGGGTGGAGTCCTTCTGGTCCTGCGTAACGGCGACGGCGAAGAAGGCGCCACCGCCGCGGCGGTCCTGCTTGGCATTGAAGGCTGCGAGCTGCTTGACGCTGGTGAGCTCGTCGATGGCGTGGAGGTCAGGGAGCAGCGGTTTATCGCCGAGCTTGTCGAGGAGGTCGGTGTTCATGCACGCCGCGAAATAGTCACCATACTTCTTCTGGAGAGGGGACTTCGGGGCTTCGGCGGCGGCGACGAGATCCTTATAGAGGAGATAGTTGTTGTACTCGGCGAGCTCGGCAAAGCGGCCCCAGGCCGCGCGGTCGGACGGGATAGGGTTGTTCTTGTTCCAGTTGCCGCAGGCGTACTGAAAGAAGTCCTGGCAGGGGTCGGCGGACTTGTCGATCGCGTTGACATCGAAGGCAACGGGCTTGACCGGGATCTTGGTCGGGGCAGAGCCGAGATCGACGGCAGCGGGGGCGGCGAGGTGGATGGGGTCGAGCTCCTGGCCATGACAGAGCGGAACTGCGAGGCCAAGAAGTGATGCAATAACAAGCGCGCGCATAGGTCTCCTTGAAAGAGAGTTGCTGATATTGCGGGGTCGCCGGACAATCTGGCGGCTCCTTGGTGACAACAGCATGAACGGTGCTGCTGAGACGACACAGGATAGCCGGAAGTTTCGTGGGGGGACAACGGAAAAGGCGGGAGGGCGGGGTTCAGCGAACCGGACGTGGCGGGGCACGGGTGAGGGACGCCGGCTAGAAAATCTTCATGTGGATCGTGAGGTACTTCTTCGGGTCCGTCCGGAGCATATTCATCAGGGTGTCCGTGTCGGTGAGGAGCTTGTTGAGGTTGTTGTAGGCTGCGTCGTCGGTGGCCAGCTTGCCGATGGTGCCCTTGCCGTTGTCGATGTTGGTGAGGAGGAGATCGAGCTTCGAGACGGTGTCGTTGAGGTGGTCGGCGAAGGCTGGGTCCTTGATCAGCATGCCGAGGCCGCCCTTGCCGGAGTTGATCTGCGCGAGGATGGCGTTGGTCTGATTCAGGGTGCTGTTGAGGTTGTTGTAGAGCGTGTCGTCGGTGAGGAGCTTGCCGGCGGTGCCTTTGCCGGAGCTGAGGTTCGTGGTGAGGGCGTCGAGCTTGGCGGTGGCATCCTTCAGGTTGTTATAGACGGTGTCGTCGGTGAGGAGCTTGCCCGCGGAGCCGCGGCCGTTGTTGAGATTGGTGGCGAGGGTCTGCAGCTGGTTGATGGCGCCGACGGCGCGGTTGTAAAGCTCCGGATCATTGATGAGCTTGCCCGCGGAACCCTTATCGCTGTCGAGCGAGGTCGCGATGTCGTTGAGCTTCGGCATGACCGAGTTGAGGTTTTGGATGGTCGCCTGGCTGGAAGCGACGACGTCCGCGATGGAGGGGACGTCTTTGGTGCGGAGCTCGTCGCCATTCTGAATCTCGGGACCGGTGGCGAGCTGGCTGTTGATGTCGACGACGGTGTCGCCGAGAACGCCGGCGGTCTGCAGGGTGACGACGGAGTCTTTGCGGATGCTGGAGCGGAAGTGCGGCGAGATCTTCATCACCAGTTCGACGGGAGTGAGCTTGCGCGCGGGATCGGTGGAGATCTCGACGCGCGTGACCTCGCCGACGTTGACGCCTTCGAGAGAGACAGGAGCGCCGACCTTGGCGCCCGCGGCATTGTCAAAGAAGGAGTGGAGGATGATGCGCTTCTCGAACAGGCCTATACCGGCGTTGCTGGTCATGAGAAACAGAAGCGTGGTGAGGAGCACGAGGGAGGCAAGAACGATGCCGCCGACCTTGAGCTGCGACCACCGGACCTCAGCCTGACTTGGCATGGGATTTATCGTATCAGCGAGATGGAGCGAGAGAACAGAGATGAGAGATCAGGGCGGCCCATGGGAGATCTCTGCTCTGTCTTCTGTTCACTTCTTCCTCAGTCTTCAGCGACCACGACGGCGAGGGCGAGCTCGCGGGTGTGGGAGAGCGAGAGGGCGAGGTGGCGGACGCCGAGGCGGGCGGCGATCTCGGCGGCGCGGCCGGAGAGGTGCAGCGTGGGACGCTGGCCGGGCAGGCGCAGGACTTCGAGCTCGCGCCAGGTGACACCGCGGCTGATGCCGGTGCCGAGCGCCTTGGCGGCGGCCTCTTTGGCGGCGAAGCGGGCGGCGAAGCTTTCGGCGGCAGTCTTCTTTTTGTCCTGGCAGTAGGCGATTTCGGCGGGCGTGTAGATGCGGTGGAGGAAGGACTCGCCGAAGCGGGAGAGCGAGTGTTCGATGCGGGCGATCTCTATCATGTCGGTGCCGAGGCCGAGGACCATTGTGCGAGTGTACTGCGATGGGCTGAGTCGGATTGTGAGACAGAAGTAATGACCCGCGCATGTGCGGCCGATAGATGCAGTAATGATGCGACCGGCCCTGGAGTCCGACTTTGGAAGCGCGATAGAGGTCTACAGTTTTTCGCGGGAGCAGCGAGCGCTGTTGCTCCCCAGGGTATACAAGGCACTGACGGCAAGCGGCTGTTCTGTGTTCGGCCGGAAACGACGCGGCCGACGAACGGTCGAATACAGTTTCGAGGTGAACCTGAGCGCGGCGCTGGAGCTGTACTGTGGCCTTGCGCAGGCTGGGTTGGAGATGACGGAGCTGAGCCATCGCGCGTTGACGGAGCTGTGTATGCTGCGGACGCACGAGCGGGCTCTGCGGGCAGGCGTACGGGTGGTGAGCGTGCGGCTGCGGGTAAGTTTTTTAGGGATGTCGGAGAGCTCCGAGATCGTTATGGTGCAGGCGGCGTCGGCGTGATGAGCGGGAAGAGAAGCGCGCTGCGATAGACTGATGCCTGCGCCATGCCTCCGATTATTGAAGCCAGTCATTTAGGGAAGACGTACCATTCGGGCAAGCTGGAGGTTCCGGCGCTGCGCGATGTCACATTCAACGTGGAACCGGGCGAGTTTGTGTCGATTGTGGGGCCGTCGGGCTCGGGAAAGTCGACGTTGTTTTATGTGCTGGGCGGTCTGACATCGCCGACGGCGGGATCGCTGAAGATTCGCGGTCAGGATTTTTCCCGGCTGAGCGATGCAGAGCGGACAAAACTGCGGCGGGCGCACCTCGGGTTTGTGTTTCAGCGGTTCAACCTGCTGCCGACGATTTCGGCCTACGACAACATTGAGCTGGCCCATGACATTGCCGATACCGGCAGACCTTTTGACCGCGCGCTGCTGGATCACCTGGCGGAGCTGCTGCGGATCAAGGGACGGCTGGACCACAGGCCGAATGAGCTTTCGGGCGGCGAGCAGCAGCGCGTGGCGATTGCGCGGGCGCTGATTACGAAGCCGGCGATTGTGCTGGCGGATGAGCCGACGGGCAATCTCGACACGCAGAACTCGGATGCCGTGTTGGAGATGCTGCGGGTCTCAAGCCGCGAGCTGGGTCAGACGGTGCTGATGATCACGCACAATCCGGAGGCCGCGGGGATTGCGGACCGCATTCTACACATGAGGGATGGGCAGATTGTGAAGACGGAAGCCGGGCGCGGCGTTCCGGTGGCGGTGTAGAGGCAAGAGTCTCAGGTACAGCCAATCAGCAGCTGAGAGTCCGCTCATCGAAGGTGATCGTGGTGTCGACCTTCACTGGCTCTCCGTTCAGTAGATAAGGTTTGTACTCCCACTGTCGCACGGCGCTCATCACTGTGGATGTATAGCCCGCGTCCGGTGGGCCTGAGATCAACGTAAGCTGCTGGATCTTTCCATCTGTTCCGATGATTGCGTGCATGACAACAATTCCCTGTGGAACTCCGCTAGCGCTGCATGCGGGCATCACGCGTTTGACGATCTGACCGGCCATGACGCCGCCGGAGATGCGGACCGCGCCGCTGGGAGTGCGCATCGCCGGGTTGTCGGGTCCTGGTGTCGGAGTCTGTGTTGAGCTGTGAGGCGGAGGCGGTGCTGGTTCGTCGGTGATGAAGCTTGGCAGGCGTTGTGCGCCGAGACTCGAAGCGAGAGCCAGGACACTGACAAGGCACGCGGCGCGAAGAGTTTGCATCGAACCTCCCTGAAGCTGCGCGCACAGTGTATGCTGACGGGCGCGTCAAAGGTTCAGAAACTTCAGGAGGGTGTATGTCACGTTGGAATCGCCTGCTTTCCTATGCTTGTCTCGGGCTCCTGATTAGTCTTCCGGGTGTGGTGTCGGCGGGAACGCCGGCGATGGGCCCGAAAGCACCGCATGCAATGGCTCCCGCACCGGCACCGGATTTGATTGACATCAACACGGCAACGGCGGACCAGTTGAAGACGCTGCCAGGCATCGGCGATGCGTATGCGAAACGGATCATCGACGGGCGGCCGTACTCGTCGAAGAACCAGCTGGTGACCAAAGGCATCATTCCGAAGGCGACCTACGACAAGATTGCGGACAAGATCGTCGCGCACAAGAAGTAAGTGGCTGCCTTGTAAGGGGTGGGCCAACGTTTTGAGGGGTATACGCGGAGTGCCGCAACCGGCAGAATTTTTCGGTTCCGTGGGCGGTTCTCCGCGTGTGCTCCACGGCGCTTTCAGTGGGTAGAATAAACAGGTGGCTTCGGCACTCCCTACAATTCCTGCACGGATGAGCGTGTGTATCGCGCGGGCGAAGGCCTCGCGCGGACGGCGATTGTGTGTGGGTGCGCTGGGCGTGACGGCGATGCTGATGCTCGGTTGCCAGGGAATCGACATGAGCCCGGAGAGTGTCGCGCAGGTGCGGGTGATTGCGGCGTCGCCGGACGCGGGAAGCATGGACTTTTATGCCGGCGGAACGGCGCTGGCGTACAGCGTTGACTTCGGCAGTGCGAGCACGTACGTGCCGCTGCCTGCGGGCAATGTGCGGCTGAGTGCGAACACGGCGAACACGACGCAGATGCTGGTGGCGGCCAATGCGGGACTCACTCCTGGCAGGCAATACACGGCGGTGGTGACGAATGTCGCGGCGAGCCTTCAGGAGAACATTTACGCGGACCAGACGGCGCCTGCACCGGCGGGCGAGGTTGCGGTGCGGGTGATCGATGCGGCGACGCGCGCGGGCAGTGTCGATCTTTATATGGTGCCCGCCGGTGAAAAGTTGAAGGCGACGGCGGCGATGCGCGCGGGCGTGGGCTTTGGGTCTGCGACGGGATACATGCTGCTGCCCGCGGGTACGTATTCGCTGGTGGTGCTGCCCGGCGGGACGGCGCCGACGAACCAGGCGCTCCCGCTGATGACGGCGCCGCAGACGACGTATGCGGCGGGCGCCGTCCGTACCGTGGTGCTGGTGGATCATCCCAACGTGAAGGAACCGGGCGTGGATGAGATTGAGGCGAGCGACTACGAGCCGCAGGAAAGCAAGCAATAGAGAACAGAAATTAGAGATCAGAGACTAGAGAGCGTGCAGGTCACGCGATAGAGTCGCGCCTACACGTTACGTTGCGGGAAGTTGCGGTTACTGACGGAAATATAGTTTTCTGCTGCAACGCAACTGCATGAATTGACGTGTGTCCACTCATCCGTATCACAGCGGCAGCACGATCGAAGCCGCGGTGAGTCATACGGGAGAAGACAGTCATGAAAGCTATCTACGTTGTTCTCGCTACTGTTCTCGTTGCACTGCCGGCTGTCGGATCGGCGCAAACCACGAAGTACGAGCGTAACCACATCAATGCACGCAAAGAGAATCAGCAGGACCGCATCGCGCAGGGCGTGAAGAGTGGGCAACTCACTGCCGGCGAGACCGCGAAGCTTGAAAAGCAGGAGACGGGAATCAATCGCGAAGAGCGTGGCATGCGGGCCGAGGACAACGGGCACCTGAGCGCGCAGGATCGGCGCACGCTGGCGAAGCAGCAGAACCAGGAGTCGCGCAGAATTTATCGCGACAAGCACAACGCTGCGAAACAGTAGACGGTGGACAGTAGATAGTAAAAGAAGAAGGCCGCCATGATGGCGGCCTTCGTTTGTGTGAGTCTCGGAATTTAGTAGCGGTAGTGCTCGGCCTTGTAAGGACCTTCGACGGGGACGCCGAGGTAGTCGGCCTGCTTCTTCGAGAGCGTGGTGAGTTTCACGCCGATCTTCTCGAGGTGGAGGCGTGCGACCTCTTCGTCGAGCTTCTTGGGCAGGATGTAGACGCCGGGCTTGTAGGTGTCCTTGTTGGCCCAGAGGTCGAGCTGCGCGAGCGTCTGGTTGGAGAAGCTGTTGGACATCACGAAGCTCGGATGGCCGGTGGCGCAGCCGAGGTTGACCAGGCGGCCTTCGGCCAGGATGAAGATCGAGTTGCCGTTGGGGAAGGTGTACTGATCGACCTGCGGCTTGATGTTCAGGCGCTTGGCGTCTGAACCTTCGAGCTCGGCCATCTGGATCTCGTTGTCGAAGTGACCGATGTTGCAGACGATGGCCTGGTCCTTCATCTGGCGCATGTGCTCGAGCGTGATGACGTCGACGTTGCCGGTGGTGGTGACGTAGATGTCGCCGCGGCCGAGGGTCTCTTCGATCGTGGTGACCTCAAAGCCTTCCATCGCGGCCTGCAGGGCGTTGATGGGGTCGATCTCAGTGATCACGACGCGCGCGCCGAGACCGCGGAGCGACTTCGCGGAGCCCTTGCCGACATCGCCATAGCCGCAGACGACCGCGACCTTGCCGGCGATCATCACGTCGGTGGCACGCTTGATGCCGTCGACGAGCGACTCGCGGCAGCCGTAGAGGTTGTCGAACTTGGACTTGGTGACGGAGTCGTTGACGTTGATGGCAGGGACGAGGAGCTTGCCCTGCTCGAGCATCTTGTAGAGGCGGTGAACGCCGGTGGTGGTCTCTTCCGAAACTCCGCGCCAATCCTTCGCTACGCGATGCCAGCGCTGTGCGTCCTCGGCGAGGACGTTCTTGAGAAGCTTCTGGATGACACCCTCTTCGACGGACCCGGCCTTGCCATCGACGAAGCTGCGGTCGCCCTCTTCGAGCTCATAGCCCTTATGGATGAGGAGCGTGACGTCGCCGCCGTCGTCGACGACGAGCTGTGGGCCGGTGCCGTTCTCATGACGCAGCGCCTGGTCGGTGCACCACCAGTACTCTTCGAGGGTCTCACCCTTCCAGGCGAAGACAGGCACACCGGCAGCGGCGATGGCGGCGGCGGCGTGGTCCTGCGTGGAGAAGATGTTGCAGGAGGCCCAGCGGACTGTTGCGCCCAGCGCGGTAAGTGTCTCGATGAGCACGGCAGTCTGGATGGTCATGTGCAGCGAGCCGGTGACGCGCACGCCCTTGAGCGGCTTTGAAGGCGCGTACTTGGCGCGGATGGACATGAGGCCGGGCATCTCCTGCTCGGCGATGGTGATCTCTTTGCGGCCCCAGTCGGCCAGCGAGATATCGGCGACTTTGTATGGAAGGGCGGACTGCTGAACTTCGGTGAGTGTGGCGGTAGCCATTTGGCTTGGTCCTCTCGGTAAGGGTGACCTATTCAGGGTATCAGGATGGGGTCGTTTAGAGACGCAAAGAGCGCAGTGAAAGGGGGGCAAAAGAGGCAGCGAAGAGAGTTTCTGTGCAGTGGAAGAATGAAGCCGCGTGATTATTGTTCCGCATCAAAAGCATTCGTTAGCATTCGTTACGAAAAGCCGGCGGCGGAGCATCGCAAGGGCTCGGTGACAATTCGCGAGGCGCTGAAGGCGTTGGTGGCAAGGACATAGCGATAACGCAGTTAGCTACGCAAGCGTTCTGGTTCGGGCTTCGAGTTGCTGGAGTTCGGACCAGAGCGCGTCGACGCGTTGAGTGAGCTCGATGAGTGTGCCGTCGTTCTCGAGCCTGTAGGTCGGAATTTGGTCAGGGATCGAGGCGCGCTGTGCCTGGAGGCGCCGGCGGGCGTCTTCGCGTAGTTGCGGGAGTTCTGCGGCGCCCGGTGAGGTTCGCTGGATGAAGCGGTCAATCTTGATGTCGTCGGGCGCGGTGACGAGGAGGATGCAGTCGAAGCGGTCACGCCAACCGCGGCCGGGTGCATGTTTCGTAGAGAAGATGAGCGCGGATTCGATGACGACGATAGCGTGCGGCTGGGTTCGGGCGAGCTCGGCAATCTGTTCGGCCTGAGCGGTAATCACGGCAGGGTGGATGATCGCGTTGAGCTCTTCGACGCGCGGGGCGTGAGGGTCGAAGGCGAGCTTCGCGAGTGCGTGACGGTTGAGCGTGCCGTCGTCGTTCAGGACGCTGGTGCCGAAGTGCTCGACGATCTGGTCGAATGCAGCGTGGCCGGGCTGCATCATTGCGCGGCCCATTTCGTCGGAAGAGAGAATGACGGCGCCGTGCTGTGCAAGCATGCGCGCAACGGTGGATTTGCCGCTGCCAAGTTCTCCGGTGAGACCGACGCGCAGCATGAGCTAGTGGCGAGGCGCCGGCAGGTTGCGGCGCAGGCGCGCGGCTTTCGCGGTGTTGGACATCAGCATGGCGATGGTGAGCGCGCCGACCCCACCGGGCACTGGCGTGTAGGCACCGGAGACGGCGAACGCTGCTGGGTCGACGTCGCCGATGACTGTGGAGCCACGTTTCTCAAAGCCTTGTCTGCGGATGATGTGGTCCGGGTGGTCGGGCGGGAAGAAGCGCGAGAACTCGGCTTCTCCCGTGAGGCGGTTGATGCCGACGTCGACGATGGTGGCGCCGGGGCGCACCATGTCGCGATGCACGAAGCCTGCGCGGCCAATGGCGGCGACGAGGATGTCGGCCTCGCGCGTGATCTTGGGCAGGTCGCGTGTGCGCGAGTGGCAGACGGTAACGGTCGCGGAGGCGTTGATGAGCATCGAGGCGATGGGCTTGCCCACGATGTTCGAGCGGCCGACGACGACTGCATCGGCGCCGGCGATCGGAATGTTGCTGCGCTTGAGGATCTCCATGATGCCCGCGGGCGTGCAGGGAGCGAGCACGGTGTCCATGGCCGCGCCGCTGAGCAGACGGCCGGCGTTGATGGGGTGGAAGCCATCGACATCCTTGCGCGGATCGACGGCCTCGAGCAGGAGGCTGGTGTCGACATGATCAGGTAGTGGAAGCTGGATGAGAATGCCATCGACATCGTCGCGCGAATTCAGCGAGTGCACGATCGCGAGCAACTCTTCAGTGGTGATGCTGGCGGGCGGAGTGTGCATCTCGGAGCGGATGCCGAGCTCGCCGCAGGTCTTGATCTTGCTGCGGACGTAAATTTGCGAAGCGGCGTTGTCACCGACGAGAACGACGGCGAGGCCTGGAGTGTAGCCGGAGCGGCGGGCGAGTTCTACGTCGCGAGCGACCTCGGACTTGATCTCGGCGGCGATGGCGATGCCATCCAGAACACGGGCGGCAGAGAGAGCAGACTGCATACAGGAAGGATACGCGAGCAAGTTTGATGCCACTCAAAGAATGCGTGAAACCCGCTAGTAACGCGGTGTTTTCGATGGTTCGCCTACAACTCGGGCGTGCGATTTTCGCTCTAAGTCTCTATTGGCTGTCGGGCCGCTGTACCCCTAGGGATTCTAGGTAGCTCGAAGGGAGTGGCGCAGTGAGTGATTTCGACCGTTACGACGATCGTTTAACCGCGGAGAAGTTTACCCCGTCGGATTTGATGGGACTCCGCAGTGAGCTTTTGCAGAACGGCCTGGACTCTTTCCAGGCAGCAGAGATTGTGACCAGCTTTCTGAGCGGGCGCGGCTATGGCATCTCCTCGCAGGAGGCGCGTCATGTCGCCACGACGATCGAGGGTATGGGGTGCAAGCCGGAACACATTCAGAAAGAACTGGAGCGCGTGGCGAGGGTGATGTAATACTGCGCGCCGGGATGACGCATTGCGTGCGTCCTGTGCTGTCGGCGCGCGCGGACGCATCGCTCTATTGTGTGAGCTGGCCTTCAGGATCGTCGGTGGGCGATTCGATCTCGGCTTCAAATCCTTCCAGCATGCGCTTGAAAAAGGCCTCCTGATCGAGGTCTTTGCGCGCGAGCGACTCGGCGTGCACGATGTGCCGCGCCAGATCGGCGAGCACGATTCCCCATGCAAACGGGTCTTCCCACACGCCGGAGCGCAGGCTGACGTGCTGGCCCTGTTCGGCAATCCAGACGCGCAGAAGCTCGAAGGAAGCTGCGTCACGCTTTGCAACCGGAGGTGGCTCGAGATTCTTGGCAGATGGCATGGCTGAAAGTCCTGGCTCCATCATAGTTGCGAACGCCAGAGAGGGATGGCAGAGAAAAAAGGAGGCCCAGGAGCTACTGTCCTGGGCCTTGGTAGCAGCAGCGTTCTTGCGGGGGGACTACGCTGCAATTCTGTCGCCGATCTGATCCCGCCAGGGATCGATGACGATCTTCGTAACCTGATCTTTCTTGTCGCGCCAGATCTTGTACATGTCGGGGACTTCCTCGATGCCGACGCGGTGGGAGATCAGGAAGCTTGGGTCAATCTTGCCGTCCTCGATGTACTTGAGGAGCGGCTTCAAATATTTGTGCATGTGGGTCTGGCCCATGTTCATGTGAATACCCTTGCCGAACGCCGCGCCGAAGTTCATCTTGTCGAGCGCGCCGCCGTAGACGCCGGGTATGGAGAGCGTGCCGCCTTTTCGAATGGCCTGGAAGGCCTGGCGGAGGACGAAGGGGCGGTCTGTCTCGAGCATGACAGCCTGCTTCACCTTGTCGTACATGCCGATGAGTGTGTGGGAGTGAGCCTCCATGCCGACCGCATCGATGCAGGAGTCAGGACCGATGCCGCCGGTGAGATCGCGAAGCGCTTCGACGACGACAACGTCGTTGTCGGTGTAGTCGATGGTGATGGCGCCGCAGTATTCGCGTGCTAGTTTCAGGCGCTCGGGGAAGCGATCGATGGCAATGACCTGCGCCGCGCCGAGCATGTAGGCGCTGGCAATGGCGAACAGGCCAACGGGACCGCAGCCCCAGACAGCGACGGTATCGCCCGGCTGGATATTCGCGTTCTCCGCGCCCATGTAGCCGGTGGGATAGATGTCGGAGAGGAAGAGCACCTTTTCGTCGGGAAGGTCGTTCTCGATCTTGATCGGGCCCACGTTTGCGAACGGAACGCGTACGTACTGCGCCTGGCCTCCGGCGTAGCCGCCATACATATGCGAGTAGCCGAACAGCGCCGAGCCGGAGTAGCCGTACATGGTTTCAGCGATTTGGGCATTAGGGTTGGTGTTGTCGCACAGGCTCCAGAGCTGGCGCTTGCAGAAGAAGCAACTGCCGCAGGAGATGGTGAAGGGAACGACGACACGGTCGCCCCGCTTGAGGTTTTTGACCTCGGGGCCAACCTCTTCGACGATGCCCATGAACTCGTGGCCGAGAACGTCGCCGGCCTCCATGGTCGGGATATAGCCGTCGTACAGGTGGAGATCGGAGCCGCAGATCGCAGTGCGGGTGACACGAAGAATCGCGTCGTGCGGATTGACGATCTCAGGGTCGGGGACCTGGTGGACCTTGATGTCGCCCGTTCCCATCCAGCAGACTGCTTTCATTGGCTCTCCCTTGCTGCTCGGCTAAAACTGCGCGTGGTTGATCCTCTCAGTGGACCTTCGTTCCCGGTGGCGTGGGGTTGTTTTCGCCGTACAGATGCTCCTTGAGGCTTCCGATGAAACCGCGAGGACCGTGCGGATTGCGATCAACGGTGGGTATCTCGCCGGCTTCGGCTAGCTGTTTGAAGTGGCGAAGGTCTTCGATGACGATCTGGCGTGGCGAGCGCTTCGCGACTGCGGCTGCCGCCATGCCGAGGCTTCCGCCGGGAATGTTGGCGGATTCCTGCAGGACCACGACCGTGCCGCGGTCACCCATTGCCGGACGGAAGAGGACCTCGCCGGCTTCTTTGACGGAGGAGTCGATGGAACGCCAGGAGATCTTCTCGCCAGGGATTTCTTCGACAATCTCGGTGTCATATTCAAGACGGCGGCCGTTCGGCTCTTCAGGATTTCCGAGGACCCAGTGAGTCAGCTTTGCACTCTTCGGCTCAGCGGAGACGACATATTCCATCCAGCGTGGAGCAAGCGCGACATTCTTCCAGAGCTCGTACAGGGTCTGTGCATCGACCCCGATGGTCTGCACGGTGTGGGCTCGCATCCTGTGCTCGTGAGTGTCCTGCGCGAGTGGCGAAAAAATCGCTCCACGGCCTTCGGCTGCCGGAAATTCAGGCAGTGCGGAATCGAGACGGCTGACATGCTCCGGCATCCAGAGACCCCCATCGCAGCGCCGACGTTACGGCGCGTTCATGTCTACGACGGCAGGTCGCATGAGGGCGATGCCTCTCCAGTTCAGACTGGTAGGAGATGCTGGAAGTATCTTGCATGGGATGAAACGAGAAAGACGGATTCAGCGGGGAGCCAGGGCACTCTCGATCGCATGATTGACGTCGGCGAGAGCGAACTCGGCCGCGACGCGGATGCCGTTCATGATGGCGCGCTCGTTGGAACTGCCATGGCCGACGATGCAAACGCCACGCACGCCCAGCAGCGGGGCTCCGCCGTATTCGGAGTAATCGATGCGCTTCTTGAAGTTGTGAAAGGCCTTGCGACTGAGAAGAGCGCCCATCTGCGCCGTGACCGTGGCCTTGAGGCTCTCTCGAAGTGAGGTCGTTACCAACTTGGCAACGCCTTCGCTGGTTTTAAGCGCGACATTGCCGACGAAGCCGTCGCAGACAACAACGTCGGCGCGGCCGTTGTAGAGGTCGCGACCTTCGACATTGCCGATGAAGTTCAGGCCGAGCTCGCGGAGCAGCGGAAGGGTATCGCGGGTGAGATTGTTGCCCTTGGTCTCCTCTTCGCCGATGGAAAGCAGGCCGAGGCGCGGATTGGAGATATGCAGGACGTCCTTGGCATACATGTGGCCCATCACAGCGAACTGCCGCAGGTTGTTGGCATCGCAGTCGACGTTTGCGCCCACATCGAGAAGCACGCAGGGAGCGCCTGCGGTGGTGGGCAGCACAGTTGCCAGCGCCGGGCGGTCGACGCCCTGAAGAGAGCCGAGCACCATTTTGGCGGTCGCCATCGCGGCGCCCGTGTTGCCGGCGGTTACGAATCCGCCGGCACGTCCTTCGCGGACCATCTTGAGGCCGACGCGCATGGAGCTGTCGCGCTTGGAGCGGACGGCGAGTGCGGCTTTGTCCTCCATGCTGATCCACTCGCTGGCCTGGACAAGGAAAACCGCCGGCCGGTGCTTGCGCTTGCGGCCGTTCTGGTTGACCAGAGCTTCAAGGGCTTCGAGTGGATTGGGAAGAGGGCCGCCACTCTGGTCGCCATCCTCTTTGAGGGCCGCGCGCAGTTTCGGGCGCAGAACATCCTCTGGGCCAACCAAGTGGACGCGGACGTCCAGATGGCGGGCAGCCAGTATCGCCCCGCGGATCTCAGGGTCGGGGGCCTTGTCGGACCCCATGGCATCGAGAACGATGTCGATTGGCATGCGCTCGGAGCTTCTTTAGAGAGCCTGGCTGGAACCTTAACTGCGGAGTGTAAAGGAGATGTGAGCCACTGCCATTGCCTCGGGAGATGCTATCTCGATGGACTTACTCGGCGTTCTTGGCTGCTACGACTGCCCGGCCCTTGTACTCGCCGCACTTGGCGCAGACCGTGTGAGGCCGCTTGGGCTCGCCACAGTTCGGGCAGGTGGAGACACCGGTCGGGGTTAGGAAGTCGTGACTGCGGCGCTTGGCGGTGCGCTGCTTGCTGTGGCGCCGTTTCGGATTAGGCATGGAAAACCTCTCAAACTGAACAGCCGCAGCGGGTTAGCGCCGACGGCGAAACTTAGTGTTGCAAATTCTCTGGGCGGCCTAGGCTCCGAAGAACTGGCGCTCAGGCCTTATTGCTGAAGGTGAGCCCGTTGAAGGCACTCCAGCGCGGGTCTGTCTGCTCTTCAACGCAGCCGCACTCGGCCGTGTTGCGATTGGCGCCACACTTCGGGCAAAGCCCTTTGCACTCCTGCTGGCAGAGCGCACGGGAGGGCAGGTTCAAAAGCACCTGCTCGCGCACGGCGTCCTCCAGCAGAAGGCCGCTCTTTTCATAATAACCGATTTCGGTCTCATCTTCGGTGATCGCGTGCTCGCCGGCCTCGGTTTCCACGCTCGCAGGCCGGTAAATGAGGTCGAAATCGCCTGAAAGCGGCATCTGGACGGGCTCGAGGCAACGGGCGCAGGGCAGCTCGAACCTGCCTTCGAAGTGCGCGCGGAGCCGGATGTCCTCGACAAACTCCCGCGGGCCGCGGTGCTCGACGATAAGCTCGGCCTTGCCGGTGAGGGAGAGCGGGCCGATCTGGCGGACGCCGGGCGCGTAGTCGACTGCGCCCTCCGGAAGGCTCTCGTTGAGTGGAAGGGATTCGTCAGCGAGTTGAAGAGGCGTGATCAGCATGGGCCTGCCTCTATTTTCTCACGGAGAGCAGGGCTGCTTCGCTTCAAAGCCCGGCGAGATACCCGCCCAGCGTCGTAGATGGGATGGCGAGCAGGATTCCGCCGAGCAGATACCAGTGCGGCTGCGCGTTCCAGGAGTACGCAGACACAATGACGCACAGTACGAATCCGACAATGCCCAGGATGAAGGCGTGCAGGGCAGGCCTTTGCGGTGCGATGCGGCCGGTAATGTAGCCCGAGATCGCGTTGATCACCTGGACATAGATCAGTACAACAATGGCGGCGGTGCCGGCCACGTGGCCCTCGGGAGTAAAGGCGCCGGGATGAGCCCGGGCGAAGATCCAGTCAGCCGCCACGACGAGGAGAGGCTCTGCAATGAAGCCGGCGAGCAGTGCGAGAATGCTGCGACCCATGCGATTGGTCGTCCTTGCGATGAGATTGTGGGAGGCCGTGGAGTTGTGGGGCAGTGTAGCAGGGTCGGCTAGCGCGCGAAGAGACGAATTCCGGCGACTCCGGCCGCGCCAGCCGCGAGAATTGCTGCGGTATTGGCGGTTGTAACCCCGCCCAGCGCGAGCACCGGAATGTCATGAGCCAGTGTGCAGACGTGACGAAGGACGTCGACGCCGACCCCTGCGGCGATAAGCTCGCCGTCGATGCGTTTCTCGACGACCGGCCCGAAAAGTACGTAATCGGGGCGGCTGCCGCGCGCGCGGAGAATGTCGTCCGCCGTGTGGCAGGAGATGCCGACGACTGGTGCGGGAAGGCCGGCATGTATAAAGAGCTCGCGCACCTGTTCCGGTGCGAGTTCATCGGGCCGCGAGGTGAGGTGGACGCCACGTGCACGAACGGCGATCGCAACATCTGCGCGTGCGTTGATCATCAGCTTCGTTGACGAATTCATATCGCGAAGTGTGCGGAGCGCGGCATCGGCGAGTGCGAACAGCGCACCGCTGTCGAGCTGCTTTTCGCGAAGCTGTATGAAATCGATGCCATCGGCGGCCCAACGCCGCACACGATTCTGCAGCGCTTCAATCTGTGCGGAGTTCACGAAACTGGATGCAGTGCCGTCCGTGATCGCGCATCGAAGCATCCTTTAGTGTAGCGTTCGTACGGCAGCGCTGGCCCTTTTGCGTGAGAGGGCTATGATAGACAGCGGCAGAGCCGGAACTTGCACCCTCAGGTGGTGCGCCGGTGAGTTTCCTCCTAGGAGAGCGCAACGACGTTATGGCCAATCCGTACGACCTCATCGTCATTGGCTCCGGACCGGCAGGTCAGCGTGCCGCAATTTACGGCGCCAAGCTGAACAAGAGAGTTGCGCTGATTGAAGCGCGCGAGGTGGTCGGTGGCGTGTGCATCAACACGGGCACGATTCCGTCGAAGACGATGCGCGAAGCCGTGCTGCATCTCTCGGGCTACAACTACAAGTCGATCTATGGCATGAACTATCGCGTGAAGGAGCGGATCACGATGGCCGATCTCGCCTTCCGCGTGCAGCACGTGATCAAGACAGAAGTCGATGTCACCGATGCGCAGCTCTCGCGCAATAACGTCGAGGTGCTGACCGGCGTTGCAAGCTTCGAAGACCCCACACACGTGAAGGTGACGAACACGCGCGGCCAGACAGTCTACGAGGGCCAGAACGTCATCATTGCGACGGGAACAAAGCCGGCGAGCTCGCCCAAAGTTCCGATCAACGGCACGACGATTGTGAATTCGGACCAGGTGCTGAACCTCGCGAACCTGCCGAAGACGATGATTATTGTCGGCGGCGGCGTCATCGGCGTGGAGTACTGCTGCATGTTCGCTGCGCTCGGCGTAAGAGTGACGTTAATCGAGCGCCGTCCACGGCTGCTCGAGTTTGCTGATCAGGAGATTGTGGAAGCGCTAAGCTACCACCTGCGCGACGCTCGCGTGACAATGCGACTGAATGAAGAGGTCGAGTCCGTTGAAGAGAGCGAAGGCTCTGTCGTCGCGAACCTCGAGTCGAAGAAGAAGCTTCAAGGGGACGCGCTGCTCTACGCGGTTGGCCGCCAAGGCAACGTCGACGAGCTGAACCTTTCGGCGGCGGGCATTGAGGCAGACGCGCGCGGACGCATTCCAGTGGACAAGGACTTCCGCACCAAGCAGCCGATCGTGTTTGCGGTCGGCGACGTGATTGGATTTCCGTCGCTCGCGTCAGTCTCCATGGAGCAGGGAAGGATTGCCGCGGCGCGCGCATTCGGCGACCAGACGATCGTTTCAAACCCAAGCTTTTACCCCTACGGCATCTACACAATTCCTGAGATCAGCTTCATCGGCAAGACGGAAGAGCAGCTGACAGAAGAGGATGTGCCGTATGAAGTCGGCGTGGCGTACTATCGCGAGATTGCACGCGGACAGATTCGCGGCGATACGACAGGCCGTCTGAAGCTGATCTTTCATCGCGGGAACCACTCGATTTTAGGTGTTCACATCATCGGCGAAGGTGCAAGCGAGCTCCTGCACATTGGACAGGCAGTGATGGCGCTGGGCGGCAGGCTGGAATACTTCGTCGACACGGTCTTCAACTACCCGACGTTGGCGGAGTGCTATAAGGTTGCTGCGTTCAACGGCTTGAACCGCGTCTCCAAGCTGGATTAGCGGAGTTCTGAGGCAGAAGGAGCCGGAGGCGATTGACTACGGTTCCTGCAACAAGCTAGTTTCACTTGTTTTAGGCGATGTTGGTTTTCTCGAGCGCACACCAGGGCCAAAAGCCCGGAGGAGCCGGAGGATGGCAGAACGCGACAGGGCGGGCAAGGTAACCGGCGCCGCAAACAGCGAGCCTGTAGAAGCGATTGGCGTGAATGTGGCCGAGCGTCTCTACGCCGGGTTAGCCATCGATCACAAGGTTCAGGGCGATCTGTTGTCGTATCCGCCAGGCCCGATTCCACAGGATTCCGACGAGGATGATTCGCTTGTAGAGCTCCCGACGGAATCGCTCGTCGAAGGCATTTGCGATCTGGCGTTGAAGGCCGCAAAAGGACACGAATCGAGGATCAAGGCTGTCGGCGTCGCGCTCCCGGGAATGATTCGCAATGGCGTGGTGGAAGAGGCGCCGAATCTGCCGCAGCTCAAGGGAGCACGCATCCAGGAATTGGTTGCTTCCGGGCTTGAGTCGCGCGGACTGAAAGCCCCCGTTACCATTCTCAATGATGCGGACGCTGTGGCGGCAGGTCTCGCTTCGCGGCATGGCAAGCTGGAGCAGCAGGTGCGCGTCTGGACCATCGGCACAGGCATCGGCTATGGGTGCTATCCGTTCATGGAAGGCGTGTGGGAGGGTGGACACACCGTCGTCACTCTCGACGACAAGGAGAACTACTGCGGTTGCGGAGGGCGCGGCCACCTGGAGGGCATCATGGGCCACCGCGCGATGCGTCTGCGGTTCCTGGATATGGAGCCCGAAGAGGTTTTCGAGGCGGCCAACCGCAGGAGCAATGCGCGCTGCGTGGAGTTCAAGCACCTGTGGCACAAGGCGCTGGCAGCAGGAACTGCGACCGTCATTCATCAGGCTGGCGCGAAGAAGTTCTACATCACCGGGTATAACGTTCGCTTCCTCGATCTGAATATGCTGAAGGATTATCTGCACCAGATGGTCAAGATGAGTCCGCTGCAGAGCTATTCGGTGGAGATCGTCGATGACGATCAGACGACGCGCGTGGTGGGTGCGGCGGTTGCGGCAGAGCAGGCCGTGGATCGTTGCTGACGCCCGTTGTTGATTCGCTCGCTCATGAGTGAGCGAACTCAATGCTGGCAGTGCGGGCAATAAACCGTCGTGCGTCCGCCGACAGTGATCTTCTTGAGCGGTATGGAGCAGACAGTGCAATCCTGGCCGGCGCGGCCATAAACTTTGTGTTCGAGCTGGAAGAACCCGCGCACCCCGTCAGCGTCCACGTAATCTGAGACCGATGAGCCTCCGAGTTGAATCGCATGCGCCAGCACCTGCTGCAATGCGGCGTGCAGCCGCGTGAGCTCGTCGCGGGTCAGGCGTCCTGCAGCGCGGCGAGGACGTATGCCGGCGCGGAACAGGCTCTCGTCTGCATAAATGTTGCCCACGCCATGCAGGATTGACTGATTCAGCAGAGCCGCCTTGATGGCCAGCTTGCGCGCGCGAAAGAGCTGCGCGAATTCCTCCGCGGAGATGGTGGTCGGTTCCTTTCCGGGGCCGCTGTAACCTTCAGGCTCCTGGCGTGTGATTGGAACCACAGAGAGCCGGCCGAAACGCCGCGGGTCGACGAAGCGGATCTCGCGCTTGTCAGCCAGCGTGAGGATGGCGTGTGTGTGCGGCGGCAGCGGGACCTCAGGCTGCGACACCAGCAGGCGGCCGGTCATGCCGAGATGGACAAGGAACTGCGGCGCTGGCTTCTTCGCACGGGTAAGGTCAAAGACGATCGACTTGCCGACGCGGCGCACGCGTTCGATGGTTGCGCCCGTAAGCGCCTGGGCGATCTCCTCCTCCGGCGACTTGAACGTCTGCGGCTTGCCGCTGGTCCACACACGCACGATGCGCTGTCCGCGGACTCGCGCGTTCACGCCATTGGCGACGGTTTCGACTTCGGGGAGTTCAGGCACGGATATTCGATGCTCGAAGTGATTGATTGGCCGCGCGGCGATAGAAGACATAGCCGATGACGTTGGCTGCGATGATCGTGCCCAAAATTTTCGTGGCGAAACCCAATCCACTCGCGACCTGTACGAAAGGGTAGGCGTTCAGGATGAAAATGAGTATCGAGGTCAGCGCGCCCAGACCGCACCACGCAATTGCCCAACCGGGCAACTGACGGCGAAGGTTATGCGGCCCGAAGAAGCCAATCGCAAACATCGCTATGTAGGCGAGCACGTAGAAGTCCGTCGAAGCATTGTTCAGCACATCGAACGCCTCTGCCGCGCGAACCCCAAGCGAGCCGAAGACCAGCATGGCTGCCACGATCGCGGTCGTGAAGTAGATGGAGTTTGCCGGCGTTTGGAAGCGCGGATGCAGCCGCGTGAACCAGCGCGGTGCGAGGTGGTCCCATCCTGCCGTCATTGGAAGGCGCGTCACTCCGGTGAAGAGATAACTGGAGGCGCCGAGGATTCGAATCTGCAGCAGCAGAATCGAGAACCGGGCCAGCAGCGTAGCAGCATTGCTGCCCGCAAACGCGAGACGAAGTGTCTGCGGGATCGGCGCCACGAAGTTGATCGCGACACTTGGATTCGCATTGTGAAAGGCAAGCACCGAGCCGGTGCCGAGCATAAACATCGCAAAGACGATTGGCGTCGCGATCACGACGCTGCGTCCGATGTCGCGTGCAGGTGAGTGCGTCTCGCCCGCAAGTATGGCGATGTACTCGAGTCCCGAGGATGCGAAGAGGATCTGGCCGATCAATGCAAGCGACTCTTTGTCAGAGTGCGGCAGCGCGAAGGTGAACGGTGCGAAGTGCACCGGGTGCCCATGCAGGAGCGCCCAGAACGGCGCGAAAATCAGCAGCGCGAAAGCCAGGATCATCGACGCGCCGCTGACGTTGTGAATCCATTTGCCCAGCGAGAGTCCGCGAACGGCAGTCCACGCGAGCAAGGCGACGATGACGCCAAGCAGCGAGTACACAAACGTATGGCTCTCCGGCAGCGAGGCCGCCGACGGCCCGATCATGTAGGACATCTCGCTCGGAATCTGAAACAGGATTGTGGCGATGCTGGAGAGCGCGTACAGCCAGATGTTCCACGCGGTCATGAATCCGAGCGCGTCACCGAAGGCGCGGCGCGCCCACACGTACAGGCCGCCTTCTAGCGGCATCGACCGATTCAGATAGAAGACCGCGACCGCCATCGGCAGATAAAAGCTGACCAGCGCGAGCAGCCAGACGAGCGTCTGCGCGCGGCCGAGACCTGCAGCGAGCCCAACCCATGAACTCCCGACAACGGTGAGAACCTGCGCCAGAACGAGATCACGAAGCCGTAGTTGCCGCCGGAGATGATGCTCCTGCGGCGGCTCGTCCGCGGCGTGCGTCTCCAGTTCTGCTTCGCTCATCCGAGCATCGTCGCACAAAATCGTCGATGTTCAGGCAGAGAAAGGATGAGCCTTCGTTGTGTGGATGCAATAATTTCACGCATGCTGACTTCATCGAAAGGTTCCCCTGTGGCGCTCAACCGCCGCACGTTGCTCTCTGTTTGCGCTGCGGCCGGCCTTGGCCAAACACTTTTTCCCGGAGCACTGCTGGCGCTCGCGTCGACACCACAGGCTGCCGGAGCCTCAGGATCGCGGCCGCCGCAGTCGGGCAACGAAGATCTGCGCGGTTGGCCGGCCATCACTCCGGCGATGATCGACGCTGCCGCCGTGATTGCTGCGGTCCACATCACTGATGAGCAAAAGCAGATGATGCTGGACGGTCTTCTATCGCAGCGGAACAGTGCGCTGCGCGTCCGCGAACTTCATCTCGCGAATGGTGTCGCGCCAGTCGCGATGACGAATCCCGTGCCCGCGGGCACAAATCCTCCGCCGGTTGAGCAGCCGCAACCGCTGCGGCTCGGACCGGCCCCGAACATCGCGAAGATCGTTGCCGAGGCGAAGAGCGCACGCGAAGACGCGGATATTGCAAGCGAGGCGTGGGCCTTTGCAACCGTGCGCGAGCTTGGTGTCGCGCTGCGCCAGCGTAAGGTGACGTCAGTCGAGCTCACGAAGATGTACCTCGCGCGCCTGCGTCGTTACGACCCACTGCTGAAGTTCGTGATCACCTACACCGACGAGCGTGCGCTGAAGCAGGCGGCGCAGGCGGATCGCGAACTCGCCAGTGGTCACGATCGAGGCCCGCTGCACGGAATTCCGTGGGGCGCGAAGGATCTCCTGGCCGTGAAAGGTTACCCGACCACATGGGGCGCTGCCGGTTTTGAGCATCAGCAGTTCGACTACGATGCTGAAGTTGTGAAGCGTCTGGATGAAGCCGGGGCGGTGCTGGTCGCCAAGATGACTCTGGGCGCGCTCGCGCAAGGCGATCTCTGGTTTGGCGCCCGCACGCGGAACCCATGGAATCCGCATCAAGGTTCAAGCGGAAGTTCCGCAGGCTCAGCAAGCGCCGTGGCGGCCGGTTGCCTCGGCTTTGCGATTGGAACCGAGACACTCGGCTCGATCTCTTCACCATCAACGCGCTGCGGCGCGACGGGCTTGCGACCGAGCTTTGGCCGCGTGCCGCGAACGGGGGCGATGGCGCTCTCGTGGTCGATGGATAAAATCGGGCCGATTACGCGCTCAGCAGAGGACTGCGCGATGGTGTTGCACGCGATCTCCGGCCCTGACGGCCAGGACCTCAGCGTGCACGCCGGAGCCTTCAATGCCGACCTGACGATCGACGTGCGCAAGCTTCGCGTGGGCTATATCAAGTCTGCGTTTGACACACCTGTGCTGCAACCACTCCCGAAGGATGAGATTGCAACTCTGTCGGACGAGGAACGCTCGAAGCGCGAGAACGAACACAAAGCCCAGTTTGAGCGGCGGCTGTATGACGCAAAGTATGACGCGGCGACTCTCGACAGACTGCGCGCAATGGGCTTAACGCTCACTCCCTGTGAACTGCCGGACTTCCACTTCTCCGCACTGCTGAGCATCCTCAGCTCAGAGGCCGCAGCGGCATTCGACGAACTTACGCTCTCCGGTCGCGATGCTTTGCTCACCGGACAAAAGCCCTTCGATTGGCCGAATCAGTTCCGCACAGCGCGTTTCACTCCGGCGGTCGATTACATCCAGGCGCAGCGCGCACGCACGCTGGCCATCGCGCAGATGCATGACCTGTTCACAAAATTCGACGTCATCGTCGCTCCAAGCGGTGGAACTCAGCTCACCGCAACAAACCTCTGCGGACAGCCCGCCGTGATCGTTCCGAACGGAATCCGGGGCGATGACGCTCCGCCTCCGGCCAGCACCGAAGAGGGAGCGATGAACAACGTTGGCGGCCCCGGGACGCCGGTTTCGATCACCTTCCTTGCGCCTCTGTATGAGGAGGCGAAGGCCTGTGCGCTCGCAAATGCTTACCAGCAGAAGGCTGGCTTCATGGCGCTTCGGCCGAAGCTTGTGTAATCGTCAGCAAGAGGGATTGTGCTGCTGCGTCTCATTACGGGTCTGCTGTGCGCCGCCGCGTTTGCTGCGAGCGGCCAGCAGGTCATGTCCGCGCACACGTTGGTTGATGCCATCGAGCAGCACGACTCGTCGGGCACAAGTATCGAGCCCGCGAGCACGCCTGTCCCGATGTGGATGGGCAAGCACGCTGGATGGAGTTTGATGCTGCACGCGAACGCGTTTGCAGCCGACACGCAGCAGCAAGCGCAGTCGCCTCGCAACCGCGACACATTCTTTTCGACCAACTGGATCATGCCGATGACGCAGCATGCGCTTGGCAGTCGCGGCCGGATCACCCTGCGCACCATGCTCTCGCTGGAGCCTGCGACGGTGCACAATCGAAACTACCCGGAGCTGTTTCAGCAGGGAGAGACCGCGTTCGGCTCGCCCATCATCGACGGTCAGCATCCGCACAACTTCTTCATGGAGCTGGCCGCGCTCTACGATCTGAAGCTCTCGTCGAACACACTCTTCTCGTTTTACGCGGCGCCCGTAGGGGATCCCGCAATTGGCCCGACGGCGTACCCGCACCGGCTGTCGGCCAGCGAAGATCCGATTGCCGCGCTCGGTCATCATCAGGAGGACTCGACTCACATTGCCTACAGTGTCCTGACCGGCGGTCTCACATATCGTTGGGTGCGTTTGGAACTGTCTGGCTTTCATGGCGCCGAGCCCGCCGAAGCGCGCTGGCACTTCGCGCCGTCGCCGAACGGTCATGCCATCGATTCAGTCTCGTCTCGCGTGACGATTTCGCCTGCGTCAGACTGGACCGGACAGTATTCCATTGCGCACATTGTGTCTCCTGAGGCTCTTTACCCGCATGAGGACCAGCAACGCCAAACCGCGAGCGTGATGTATCACCACACCTTTCGTTCTCAACCGGCGTCCCCGATGAAAATGAATGGCATGGCCAACATGCCTGGCATGGATATGGTCGGCAGCACCAAAGCACAAACCAAGGCTGCCACTTCAACTATGCCGATGCAGATGGCGCCTGAGCCGAAAACCGATCTGTCCACTACTCTGCTGTGGGGCCGTACACGATCCCTCGCAGACAACAGCAAAGAAAACAGCTATCTCCTCGAGGCTCTGCTGCGCTTTGCGCATCGCAACTACGTCTGGACGCGCATGGAGAATGCAGGCCGTTCGAATGAATTGCTGCTCACGCCAGGTGCTCCCTTGCCAAACAATTTTGTGGAGTCGCCGCTCGGGCACGTGGCCGCGTTCACGTTCGGATACGACCACAATTTCGCAGTCGGGCAGCACCTTCTCGTCGCGCCCGGTGCACAAGTGACGGCATATCGTGCGCCTGCTGCGCTGCGTTCCGCCTATGGTGATCGGCCGACAGCGGGACAGTTCTTCATCCGCTTTCGCGTTCGCTGAATCAGGCTCCCTTGGCCAGTTCCGCTTTCACCATGTCGCTCAGGACCCTGCCGTCAACGCGAATTCCACTGGCCAGGCTTCGCTGCTGCGCAACCTTCATCACCGCGCCCATGTCCTTTGGCCCCGGCCGCGTGCCGCCATTGTCCTTCGTGATCTGATCGATGGCTCCAAAGACCACCTCGCGGATCTGATCCTCACCGGCCGCTTTCGGAAGGTAGCCTTCAATCAGCACAATCTCGGCCTCTTCTTTCGCCGCAAGCTCAGGCCGCCCTCCCTTCGTGAACTGCTCCACGGACTCGCGCCGCTGTTTCAGCAGCGTCGTCAGAATGCTCTGCTCTTCCGCCGCGGTCAGAGGCTCGCGCTTGTCGATCTCCTTGGCCCTCAATGCGGACTTCACCATGCGCAACGCGGTCAGCTTGTGCTCTTCGCGAGCTTTCATCGCGGTGATGATGTCTTTATTCACGCGCTCTGCGATCTCTGGCATCTCGTCTCCTTCATCCCAATTCTCCAGCTTATCAATGTGCGGGTATTTCTGGTCTCTATAAAATAAAAGCATGATTCGTAAGACGCGCCTCTTTACGCCGGGTCCCACACCTCTTCTCCCCGCCGCGCAGTTCGCGATGGCTGCGGCCGACATCCATCACCGCACGCCGGAGTTCCGCGCGCTCTTCCAACGCGTTCTCTCGCAGCTCAAGGAATTCGTCGGCACAAAAAACGACGTCATCATTCTCTCCAGCTCCGGCACCGGCGCCATGGAGGCATCGGTCTCGAATCTCACCTCGCCCGGTGACCGCGTGCTCGTGCTCACCGCCGGCAAGTTCGGCGAGCGCTGGTCCGCTCTCGCAAAGGCCTTCGGTTGCGAGGTCGATATTGTCAGCGCTCCCTACGGCCAGACCTTCACGGTCGAGGCAGTGAAAGCCGCGCTGAAGCTGGAGACACGCGCCGTCTTCATGCAGGCCAACGAGACCTCGACCGGAGTTCGCCATGACGTCGAGGGCGTCGCCAAGCTGCTCAAACAGCAGAAGAGCGAGGCCCTGCTGATCGTGGACGCCATCACCGGCCTCGGCACCTCGACGTTGGATATGGATCACTGGGGCGTCGACGTCCTGATCGGCGGCTCCCAAAAAGCGGTCATGATTCCGCCGGGCCTCAGCTACCTCGCAGTCAGCCAGCGTGCGTGGGACCGCATGGAATCCACCTACAATCCGCGCTACTACTTCGACCTCCGCAAAGAGCGCAAGAATGCGAAGACCGGCGAGAGCGCCTACACACCTGCGGTGGCATTGATCGCTGCCCTGGGCGCTGCCCTCGATTGGATTGCCGCGCAGGCCGACGGCAATCTTGAGAAGGGCCGCGAGAAGCTCGTCGCCAACGCTGAAGTGATCGCCGAGATGACGCGCGCCGCGCTCGCAGCGCTGGGGTTCAAGCTGTTCAACGCTGTCAGCCCCGGAGCCGCCGCAACCGCAGTCTACGCGCCCGAAGGCGTTGACTCCGGTGTCATCGTCAAGGAGCTGAAGTCGCGCTTCGCCGCCATCATCACCAACGGTCAGGGCGAGATGAAGGGCCAGATCTTCCGCATCGCGCACCTGGGCTTCTTCGATTATCTCGACACCATCGCGCTCATCGGTGCGCTGGAGCAGGTGGTCGTCAAGAGCCTTCCCCAGCTCGGCGCCAAGTTCGGCGACGGACTCATCGCCGCACAGAAGGTCTTCGCCGAGCGGGCGAAGTAGTTTTCAACAGAAGCAAGAAAAGGCGGCAGCTCAGGCTGCCGCCTTTTGTGTCCTCTTTTCCTCGCTCTCCACACTGGGACTCGAACTTAACAACACTTGGCATGCCCAACTTTGGTCATCCCACTTTTAGACTTACAGTTGCTACCTTCCTCTGGAGCTCCTCGAAATCCATGGCCGCCCAACCCATTCCCATGTCCTTGAACGACGGTCTGCCCGCATCCGTGCAGACTGAGGTCACGGTTCTGGGAGCGATGCTGCTCGACGCCGTCGCGATCGTCGACGCCACCGAAAAACTCCGTCCCGAAGACTTCCTGCTCGATTCGCACCAGCGCATCTACCGCTCCATTCTCGAGCTGCAGGCCGTTGGCCACGCGGTCGACACCATCACTGTGATGGAGGCGCTGAGCAAGCGCAAGGAGCTCGACGCAGTCGGCGGCCCCGCATACCTCGCCTTCCTTACCGAGGGCATCCCGCGCCACCCCAACATCGAATCCTACGTCCGCATCATCAAGGACAAGAGCCTGCTGCGGCAGCTCCTCGGCATCTTCAACGAGGGCATGGCCGCCGCAGCGGATCAGGCTGAGGACGCGACGACCGTCCTCAACAACGTCGAAGCCAAGCTCGCCGATGTCGCCGATTCTGCCATTCAGCGCGGCCTCTCGAACATCCCTGAGATCGTCGCGAACAGCTTTGGGTCGATCGACGCGCTCTACGAGCAAGGCCGCGAGATCACCGGTCTTGCCACCCACTACATCGAGTTCGACAAGATGACCTCGGGCCTGCAGAGCGGCGAACTCATCATCATCGCCGCACGTCCTTCGATGGGCAAGACGGCATGGGCGATCAACATCGCGCAGAACTGCGCCGTAAAGGACGCCAAAGTTGTTGCTGTCTTCTCGCTCGAAATGTCGAAGGAGTCTTTGCTGCGACGCATGCTCGCCAGCGAGGCGATGGTCGGCTCGCGCAAGCTCCAGACCGGCTTCATCCCGCGCGAAGACCGCGGCAAGCTCATCTCCGCACTCGACCGCCTGATGGGCTCGAAGATGTATATCGACGACACGCCCGGCATCACCCTTGCAGAGATGCGCGCCAAAGCGCGCCGCCTCCAGCAGCAGGAAAACGGTCTCGACCTCATCGTCATTGACTACCTGCAGCTCATGACGGGCTCCGCCGGTTCGTCGCAGAAAAAGTTCGAGAACCGCACGCAGGAGGTCAGCTCCATCTCTCGCGGGCTCAAGGCACTGGCGAAAGAGCTGCGCGTGCCCGTCGTCGCGCTCTCGCAGCTCTCGCGTGGAAGCGAGCAGCGCACCGGCGACAAGAAGCCGCTGCTCTCCGACCTGCGCGAGTCGGGCTCCATCGAGCAGGACGCCGACGTGGTCGCCTTCATTCATCGCGAAGAGTACTACGACCGCGAGAACGAAGACCTGAAAGGCAAAGCCGAGATCATCATCGCGAAGCAGCGTAACGGCCCCACCGGCTCCATTCAAATGGCCTATATCGCCGACTTCACGCGTTTCGAGAACCTCGACACCATGCATGGCGAAACCGGCGGAGACGCATATTGAGCAACGAGTCCGCACCTTCGTACCTCATCGGGCCGGAGGAATGTGAGACCTTTCTCAGCACCTTCGAAGACGGCTCTTTGCCGGCCGACGAGTGGACCCACCAGGCGCACATCGCAATGGCAAGCGTGTATCTCGCACGCTACGGCGACTCCGTATTGCCGCATACCCGCGCCGCCATCCGCAACTATCTCCTCGCGCGCGGAAGGCCCATCGGCGCGTATCACGAGACATTGACAATCTTCTGGCTGGCCATCGTCGCCGAAGCAATGCGAGGACAAACGGGCATCTCGCAACACGAAGCTGTCCAGCGCAACTGCGCGAAATTCGGCACTCAAAGCAAGCTGCACGAACGATACTACGGCTTCGATGTCTTCAACTCACTCGACGCCCACACACGCTGGATGCCGCCCGACCTGCTGCCTCTGACCATCCCGTTTGCGACAGACGTCTAACGACTCCCTCGTCATCACGACGCGCATCTTCACGCCCAGGCGTGGTCAGCGCTTTGAAGACCTCATGCGCCGCGTGGGCGCCGAGGCAGCTGCAGCTACTCCGTCTCGCCCGGCGTCAGCTTCGGATTGATCTTCACCGTCTCCTGCTTGTACGGTCGACCCGCAGCCAGTGCCGCTTCAAGCTGTTTGTCATATCCGTAGATGTCGTTGAAGAAATGCATCGTCCCATCTTCGTCGGCATTGGCGGTCAGGTAGGTGATGTTTACCGTCAGCGTCGTCTTCAGTCCCACCTGCTTGTTATCCTGCGGCTCGCCGCCGTCCGCCGGACCGTACATCGCCTCGTGAATCGAGTCGTCGTCCCAGTCTCCCTGCCCATCCAACACCCAGTCCGCCATCTTCTCGGCGTCATTCAATCGAATGCATCCGTGCGAGCGATCGCGACGTGACAGGTTGAACAAATTCATCTCCGGTGTCGAGTGCATGTACACGTCGTACTCGTTCGGGAACATGAACTTCACCAGGCCCAGGGAATTTTTCGGCCCAGGTTTCTGCCGAACCATGTAGCGTCCGTGCACAAGATCGTTAACTGTCCATCCAGTCACCGGCGATCCATTGCCTGTCGTCACTTCGTAGTTGTTTTTCTCCATGTAGGCCGCGCCACCCGAGTCCAGATGTTTCACCAGCTCTTTCTTGATGATCGAAATCGGCAAATTCCAGTACGGCCGAAAGATCATATATCGCATGGTGCGCACAAACATCGGCGTGTCATGGTTGCCCTCCGCCTCGCCGTCTACCACCCTCATGGTGAACGCCAGATTGTGGTCCTCGTCATAGGCACGCACAAGGAACTCCGGCAGGTTGACCATCACGCGTGCCTGTTGAAAGTTGTCCGGCAACCACCGCCAGCGCTCCAGCGAATCATCGATCTGCTGCACCCGCCGGCTCATCGGCACGTTCAGCGCGTCGATCGTGCCTTGCCCCAGCTTGCCATCGTCGCTCAGCCCGCTGCGCTCCTGGTAGTGCTTTACTGCGGCAACGAAAGTCGCGTCATAGCTTGCCGGAGCCGGTGCACCCGTCGGCGCATCGCCCTCCAACTGCAGCCTCGCCCACAGCGCGGGGAGCGCCGGATAACTTCCGCCTTTCGCCACAGGCTTGTCGACACCAGGTAGCGGAGCGGAGGGATTCGCACTCTGCTGCTGCGCCAGCTGCAGATACTTTTCCAACGCCTGCTCGGTCTTCTGATACATCGCGTTCTGCGGCTCGAGCTTCGCTACCGCATCGTTGACCTCATTCGCATTAGCGTCGACGAACTCATCATCAATCAAACTCGCAATGTCGAACTTCGCGCGTCTGCTCGGCACATCGATATCGAAGTTCAGCGTCTGCGGATTGACCCGTCCAAGGTGAATGTCCGAGAGATAACGCATCAGCGCGACCGTCATCGCTACATCAAACTGCGCAACCGTCGACTGCGCCTCGTCTGAGTCGTCGTGTTTCTTCCGAATCTCTTCTAACTGCTGCACACGCTGCGCCCAGCGGTCCGCATCGTAGTCCGCTGGGTTCAGCCCCTTCTGTGCAGCATTGGAGAACATCTGCATCAGTGCTTCAGCCGATGGCGTAGGCTTGCCATCGCGAGTCCAGGCAAGCTCGTAGTTGCGCCCGTCATAGTACTGCTGCACCTGCGGCTGAAACTCCGAGTAATTCGGCCACCGCAAAATCTTCAGAGTGCCTGCATCCACCACGGATGAGATGGCGTCCGCGTAGTCAGTCGTATTCTCCTTCGACTTCGCGCGGCGATGGTGGAACTTCGCCCACAGCGCCTTCACGCCGCCGCGGCAGCCGCTGAGTGGAAGAAGAGAAGCCAACAGAAGAACAGCAAGCAGGGAGCAGATCGTACGACGCGTCATCAGCAGAGTGCAGCCTCTCGAGTGTCAGAAACAGCGTATATGGGCTGTCAATCGTAGGATGCTCAAAATTCCCCGCGAACAAAGTCGGATATCCGCATCAAAGCGTCAGCCCGGCCAGGCTGGTCCAGCAGAGCGCCGCCTGCGTCACCAGGATCGCGATGGTAAGCACGACGAACATCCTGCGCTGCCGGCTCTCCAGAATGTCGGCGAACACGCCGCCTATGAACGTGAAAAGAAACGGCAGCGCCCACACCCACGGTGCGCTGACGACCTGCGTCGTGTACAGCACAAACAGCACCAGCGTCATCACCAGCGGCGTGGTATTGCCGAAATACCGGCTCGGCCGGCTGCTGAAGTACACCACCAGCGCCACAGCGGCCGCCACCAGGATCCCTGCGTTGACGTGCGACGTACAAAAACTCCGCAGCGCCGTCGTCGTGAACCAGAACCGCGCGCTCCCGCCCGTAAAGACGTACATAAACGCCGATGGTCGAAAGCTGAACGACGCGAAAAGAATCACGAACGCGCCAATCGCCGCATAGATCATGATTTGCGAGACGTAACTCCGCCGCCGCTCGGCAAGGTAAAACAAAAACGCCAGCCCCGCGATAAAGCCGACGATCGCCGCCAGCAGATGCGCCGCCGCTGTCAGTCCAAGCGCCGTGGCCAGCAAGAATATCCGCGGCTTCCATTTGTTCTGCGGCCCCTGCAGGGCATGCGCCACCCCAATCGCCGTGTACACCAGCCCATACAGTCCCCACAGCGCAAGAATCTCGTTGTTCGGGTGCGTCGCGTACCGGACCACATCCGGGCACAACACATACAGCGCGAGCGCTACCTCTCCGCCCTCATTCCCGAACAGTCGCCGCGCGACCCACCACAGCCCGCCGCCCAGCCACACCGCAAACAGCACAAACGGTAACCGGATCAGGTACTTCACATAGCTCAGCTCGTGCCGCGCCTCCCACGTCGTCCCGTTCAGCGATCCTTCCGCATACAACCGGTTCTCCGGCTTGCGCAGGTGGTCGACCCCCAGCAGAACCATTCGCTGCGCACTCAGCGGGAATCCAGCCAGCCGGTAGGCCAGCGTGCCGTCGCCATTCAGGTTGCCGCACGTCGTGAAGTAGCCCTGGATCGGCGAGGGCCGTTCCCACATCTCACGTCCGCACCGCGCATAGCGGTAGTCATTGGCGTCCAGCGGCTGGTGCGCGATGGTGTACAGGCACTCAGCAAAAAGCAATAAAAGAAGAACGGCCGCGACGCGTTGCGCCCGGCCGAGCACAAATGCTCGAACTCTCACCTCTCTAGGGTACAGGTTGCTCCGCGGCTCCTGGTCGGTCCGCGCCTGTAGGCTAAAGGGATGGATTCGCTCAACTTCACGCCGGGCAAGGCCCACCTCAAATCGAACTCCCGCGTGGTCCCGTGGGCCGTCATCTTTGAGGACGAGGGCGCTGCCGGATACCTCTACGCCTTCGACCGCTCCGAGCCCACAGAAGAGCGGGCCATCCTCGACGCCATGCTCATCTACAACGTGCGCTCGCTCGAGGAGCCGACCCGCGAGCGTCTCGCCGCCGTGCAGTGGTCCCGCGACGGCATGCAGGCCGCCTTCTACATCGACGGCACACCGCAGGCTTTCATCGACTTCGCCGCGCGCCAAAGCTTCTGCCGCTCCAACTTTCCCAACTTCATGGAGCAGGCCGGCGATACCTGGCGCAAAGCCTCACACGCCTGGGATGAAGAGAAGATCAAGAGCTTCGAAGGGTCGCTCTACCACTGACGAAACCCACGCATAGAAAAACCTCCGAGGGCCGTTAACCCACTTCGCATTTGGCTGCGGGTCGGCACGGCTGCCGGAGGCGTTGTTTTTTGGCCCGGTGAAAGGCGGCTTTAGTCCCAGTCCTCGTCCTTCTCAGGGTGCCAGCGAAGAGTCATGAGACACGGCGATAAAACCATGAGGATAAAGACGGCGGCGATCAGTAGGCTGTGCATTGCGGCTCCGGCGTGCGAGAACGAGCGATGCCTAGACTCTCGCGGCAGGAGCCGAGGACGATACCCCACGAAGGTGGAATCACACGAACGGAAGCCGCAGCGCAATCGCTTGTCTTGGGAATTTCACCTGCTGATGCAGGGCGTTCCACACAGAAATGTAGGGATTTACCAGTTCTTTAGGTCCTTCCGAGCGAACTCAAAACCTTCACGCGCGCAGTAATTTCGACCCTCTGCACGGACGAATGCCTCGAACGGGCAACTGAGAGAGTCGGGGCACTGCACCCCAAACGCAGCAGAGCCTTACCCTCTACTGCCTACTCTCTACCTCTGCTTTATTGGTGCCGAAGAAAGGACTCGAACCTTCACACCCTTGCGAGTACATGGACCTGAACCATGCGCGTCTGCCAATTCCGCCACTTCGGCTCACTTGAAGCAAATGCCCACCCGCATCTGCCAGCGTGAAATGCTAGTGTTTCAAACGTATCCCCCTCTGTCAATTCACGGCCGCCCCGAGTAAACTGTGCCAACGCATTCGCGTCTGTTCAGGGTGAGTTTGCGAACGCTGAAAAGGGGAGTATCGTCGCGCCCATGAGTGAGCCCTCGACGGCCGTCTCTTCGACCGCATCGTCCCAGCAGATTCCTGAAGAGCTTGCGCTGGAAATTCGGCGCATGGCACACGATCTCTCCAACGCCCTCGAAATCATCGTTCAAACCAGCTATCTGCTCAGCATGGCCGAGCTCAAGGAACCTGCCTCCGACTGGCTCCGCATGCTCGAATCCGGCGTCAACAAAGCCCTCGAGCTCAACCTCCAGCTCCGCGGCTACATCAAGCAACACACGCCGAAGTAGGGAAGGCAGATTTCGAAAGCGCCACCCTCGCAGAGGAGATCGGCGGCGCTTTTGAAGGGGCACGGCTTCAGCCGTGCCATTGAAGCCTGAACAGGGAAAAGGGGGCTTTAGCCCCTGAGGGAGCGACCGGCTCTACTCATTCGCCGCAATCGCCGCGACAATCTCATCCATCACCTTGCGATCATCCGACCCGCTCGGCGCATGATCATCCACAAAGATCGAGAAGATCACCTGCTTGCCGCTCGCCGTATCCACATAGCCTGACAGCGCCCGGCTCTCGCCCAGCGTCCCTGTCTTCGCAAACAGATGATCCTTCAGCGGCGGGTCAGGGAAGCGCGACGCCAGCGTTCCATCCTCACCCCCCACCGGCAGCGCCTCCTTCCACTGCGCAAACCACGGCTGCTTCGCCGCATACGCCAGCAGTTGTGCCGTCGCCCGCGGCGTCACGAGGTCATGCCCACTCAACCCCGACCCGTCATAGAACACAAAATCACCGCCATCCAGTCCCGCGTTCAGCAGAAACTGCCGCACCACACGCGCGCCCTGTGCGGTCGATCCCTTCCCGCACCACGCCGTCCGTCCCAGCCTGTGCAGCAGCAACTCAGCGTGCAGATTCTGGCTAACCTTCAGCGTCAGAGTTACATCGCTCACCAGCGGCGCTGACGTATGCGTCGCCAAATCCGACACGCCCTTGCCCGGAGGAGGCTCGTAGAGGCAGCTTCCAGCACAGATTGCTCCGGGCTCTCCTGATCGCATCGCCTCACAGGGTGTCGCTGGCGCATCCACGATGCTCAGGAACCCGCGTCCATCCTGCGGCTGGAAATGCGTCACCGCAGCCTCACCACGCACCTCGATCCCGCGTTGCAACAGCATCTGCTTCAGCGCCATCGCCGCATACAACGCAGGATCGTCGATGCTCACATGCTCCACATCCGGCTGCGCATCGACAGCCATCTCTCCATACACCCGCAGCACGCGGCTTCCCGCCGTCCGCTCCACATTCACGTGACTGCCTGTGCCTGCCGGTGTCACTTGCAGTTCCGAATTCACCGTGTAATACGGCACGCCATTCTGCTCCAGCGTTACCGTGCCCGGCGTATACCGCTCATGCCCCTTCGGCCCGGTTGCCGCGCCCGGCGTCATCGTCAGTTTCAGCTCGTTATCCGCGATCGTGAGAGCACTGACCGGCGCGCCATAGCCCCACACCAAGTCGCCGACGTCCCACGACTCCGGAAATGGCTCATGCACAAACGCCGTGTCATCACCAACGATCCGCCCTGTGACCCGCTTCACGCCCTTCGCCACAAGTTGATCCGCCATTGCGCGCAGATCATCCAGCCCAACCCCTTGCGGCTGTGGCCCTTTCGGCCGCAGCGACGGCGGAACATACGGCAGGTCATCGCTCGCCAGGTTCGCATCGCCGGCACCCACAATCGTCAGATCGCCCTTCACCGTTCCGTGCGAATCCAGATCTCCGACGATATTCGTCGTCACCGTCGCATCCGGCCCTAGCAGCGCCATCGCCGCGGCGGTCGTAAACAACTTCGCATTCGACGCCGGCCGGAACAGCTTGCCCTCATCCAGCCCATAAATCGGTGTCCCGTCCATCGCCGTTACCGCGATGCCCCAGTGCGCGCGGCTCACACCCGGATCCGCCAGCAGTGCATTAATCTGCGCGCCCAGCGGACTCGCCGCCCCACCCGGAAACACTACATGCGCCGGCGCTTGTGCGGGTGTCTCTGCAGTCTGCGCAGCCGCGCCGCAATTCCACACCATCACAGCCCACAACGGCGCACAGACAAATCCGCGCATCCTCATTCGCATGCAACGCAGTCTACGTGAGAGCTCTTTCTGTTGCTCTCGCAATCGCGATATTCATCTACCGCAAATTTCCTTGGAACCCGGTTGACAACTCACTCGTCCAATGTGTCTACAATGTCGCGAATGTCGCTTGCCGCACGTCCGTTGTACCGCTGGCAGCTCCGCACCAAAACTCTGGAGCTCGGCAGTCGCACGTTCCTGATGGCCATCATCAATCTCACCCCGGACAGCTTCTCCGGCGACGGCTTCGGCTACCGCCCGGACGAGCAGGCAATCGCCGCCGCGATCCAGGCACACGACAACGGCGCCGACATCGTCGACCTCGGCGCAGAATCCACCCGCCCCGGCGCCACTCCGCTCTCCGCCACCGAGGAGCAGGCACGACTCCTGCCCGTGCTCGAAGGCCTCCTGCGCGAGCGCCCGCACGCCGTCGTCTCCATCGACACCTATCACGCCTCCACCGCGCGCGCCGCCATCCGCGCCGGCGCCGAAATCATCAACGACGTCTCCGGCCTCGAGTGGGACACCGACATGGCGCGCACCATCGCCGGCGCCGGCTGTGGCCTCGTGCTCATGCACGCGCGCGGCCGTCCGCCGCAGTGGAAGCTACAGACGCGCCTTCCGGCGTCCAAGGTGCTGCCCATCGTCTTCTCAGGTTTGTGCGAGCGCCTTACACTCGCCGAGGCCTCAGGTTTGCCCAGCGACAGCATCCTCATCGACCCTGGCTTCGGCTTCGGCAAAGTCGACGACGAAAATCTCGTCCTGCTCGCCGGTCTGCCTCGTCTCCACGAGCTTGGCCGCCCGCTGCTCGTCGGCCTCTCGCGCAAGGGCTTCATCGGCAAGGCCGTTCGCCACGTCCAAAGCACCGAGCTTCCCGTCATCGAGGCGCGCCGCGTCGGCACCATCGCCGCCAACGTCGCCGCAATTCTCGCTGGCGCGCACGTGCTCCGCGTGCACGAACTCCAGGCCGCACGCGAAGCTGCCGCCATCGCCGATGCTTTGCTCGATGTTGAGGAGCCAAGCATGCGCAAAGTCGTCGGCTACGACGCCTGAAGTCAACCATCAAAGAAAAGAGCAGGGCACAGGCCCCGCTCCCATCAGCTGGTCATTTCTTCGTTGCAATGGAGTCCGTGCAGATCGGCGCGAAGCGCGTCCGCTCCATGCAATGGTCAGACTGTCATGACCTCTTTTTCCTTCGTCTTGAACAGCTCTTCGATCCGCTTGATCGCCGCGTCCGTCATCTGCTGAATCTCATCGTTCGCGCGCTTCTCATCATCGGCCGAGATGGTCTTGTCCTTCATCGCCTTCTTCACCGTGTCGTTGCCGTCGCGGCGAATATTCCGAATCGAAGTCTTGTGATCTTCGAGCACGCCCGCTAGGTGCTTCACCGTGTCCTTGCGTCGCTCCTCCGTCATCGGCGGGATGGGCACGCGGATGACCTTTCCATCGTTGTTCGGATTGAACCCTTGGTTCGACGCACGAATCGCCTTCTCGATCGCTCCCACAATCGACTTGTCCCACGGCTCCACCGTGATCAACTGTGCCTCCGGCGTCTTCAGCGTTGCCACCTGCGACAGCGGCACCTCCGACCCGTACTGCTCCACCCGGATGCTGTCCAGCATGTGGATCGAAGCACGTCCCGTCCGGACGCTCACCAGGTTGTTGCGGAAGTCTTCTACAGCTTTATCCATCCGTGTCTTCAGCCCTGCGGAGAGCCCCTTCAGCGCCTCGATTCCAGCCATACCTGTTGCCATCGCTTCTTCCGCCTCCTGCCGTACATTGGCGATTCTAAACGCACTTTGGGCTGCCGTTTGGCACCGCGGCCAAAGTCCTCTGAAATCACTTCGCTACGACCTTTGGTGTAGCTCAAACCGATACCTTAGTGGGCAAATGCGAATTGACGCTGGCCATCCCGCGCCCGTATTCTGACATCACGTATTCAAGGCAGCAGAGATGCCTGCCCTGAGCGCAGGGTGGTCGTGTCGCAAGCCCCCAAACGAATGTTTTGACGTCACGGGCCACAGGTCCGAGGCAGAAAAAGGATCGACTATGAAGAAAGCCATCCTTTCTGTTGCACTTGCGATCCCCCTGATCGTAGCTCTACCCGCGCGCGCTCAGAGCGGCTGCGAGGATTCCCCTGAGAATCCTACCCTTGTGCTTGCAGGTCTCGCCGGCGGCGTCTTTGCCGTCTCCTCACTGCGTATGCGCCTCCGCGCCCGTCGCGCCCCCAAACAAAAGTAATTTCCCGGTCACACCCAGTCCTGCCTCACCCCAGGTGTCTGCTGCTCCTGTAATCTGGGCACAGCTTGCTTGCGTCCTTAACAGACCGCGCGCCATCCCCTGATTCCAGAACTCTGAGGCCCCCTGCCATCGCGGGCCTGGCCTGTCTTGCCGCCGTCGCCGGCCTGCTCACCATCTTCAGCTCCGTCCGGATGCTCTGGACCATCTGGCGCACCGACGACCTCAAGTCCATGGGCATGGTCGTCCCCGTCGTCTGCGCCGCTCTCATCCTGCGCGAGTGGCGTCGCCTCGGCTGGGAGACCCAGGGCACCTGGTGGGGCTTTGGCGTCCTCGCCATCTCCGCCGCGCTCATGTTCCTGCGCGACCAGACGCTTTTCATCATCACCATCAACAAGGACTGGCTGCTCCAGATCCCGCCCCTGCCGCTCGTCGCCGTGGTCTACGCCGCGGGCATGGTGCTCCTCTTCGGAGGCAAGCGCCTCCTCCGCGCCGCATGGTTTCCCGTGCTGCTCATGTGGGCGGTCATTCCCGTCCCGCAAACCTTCAGCCGCTTCATCGACCTCCCGCTCCAGCACGCCGCCGCCTCCGTCGCCCGCGCCTTCGCCCACGCGCTCGGCCAGCAGCTCACTCAGGACAAGCTGCGCCTCATGTTCACGCCCGAGTTCGGCATGTTCATCGCGCCCGGCTGCAACGGCATCCGCGGCTCCATCACCCTCGGTCTGGCAGCGATCGTGGTTGCCTATCTCTACCGCTTCCGCTGGTTCGTCTTCGCTCCTGTCGTCGTTGGCGCCGTGCTTCTCGGCTACCTCTTCAACTTCCTTCGTCTCTGCCTTCTCGTCATCTACTACAAGCTCGCGCTCGGTCATGACTGGTGGCAGAACCACGCGCGCCAGGCCGACCTCGTCATCGGCGGCTGCCTCTTCGTGCTCGCGCTGGTCATCTTCTTCGCTGTCGCTGAGCGCCTGCGCCGTGATCCTGAAGACGTCCTCCCCGCGCAGCAATCCAGCCAGCCCACTCCGCGCCGCGCGCGTCCTTATCTCGCTCGAGTCGCCGCCGTCCTCGCGCTCTCCGCCATCTTCGGCATCGAAGCCATCCACGCGCTCCGCGCCGAAGCAGCCTACGAGGCCAGCCGCCCCACACCCGCCGGCCTTCCGCAGCGCATCGGCGACTACACGCTCGTCCGCACCTGGACCGACACCACGCTCGAGCGCACCGTCGTCTACATCTGGGGCGAGTACGCCCTGCCCAACTCGCAGTCACCCCATATCGATCTCGGCATCTCGCCGCAACTCGGCGTCCATGATGCCGAGGTCTGTCACATCGCCCGCGGCGAAGATCCCGCCTGGCACGGCCAGATCGTCACCGGCTCACCCGATGGCCACATCGATCTCACCGCGGCCGCCTACAACAACGGCGTCACCCAGCGCCTCGAAGCCTCCACGGTTTGCGATGCCGGAGCCTGCCGCCAGTACTCCGAGACCACGCAGCACGTCACGCTCGTCTACGCCCGCCCGCATCGCGAAATCCCCATGCAGGCCGACCGCACGCGCCCCGTCCCCGTGCTGCTCAAGGTCGAATCGCTCGACGTTCTCTCTCCGACCTCGGTCGTTGAGCCACAGCTTGCAGCGGCGCTCCAGGCCTTTCTCGCCCAGGCCAACCTCGTCCAGATCACCGCGCCCTACGCCGCTCGCTGAAACAAAACTCCCGCGCCGAGGCCTCTCCTCACGCCGCCTGCCTTGGCGTACCTTCGCGCATCTTTGCGCCCTTTGCGTCAAAAGTTTTCTCTCCAAACCACCGAAACGGCTCGAAACTCACCGCTGGAACCACTCCCGCCGCTCGCTCTCCCGTCGCCAAGTCGCCTATAATCAAATCTCCCGCAGAGACCATGCAGGACAGAACATTTTTTTGAAGGTGTAACCCGGAGCCAAGAACAGTTTGTGCCGTTCTCCCATCAGGAAATGGCGTTCGATGGTTTGCTCAGGTCCACAATCTCAGGAAAAATGATCAAGAGCTAAACAGCAGTGAGGGTGTGGTTATCTTTACCGGAATCCGAGTGAGCGCAAGCTCCCTGAAGTGTTCGTCCCAGCCTGTGCGCACGCGCTCGAGCCGCTTTGGTCTCCGCTGCTCGGTCCTGCTTTCATTGCTTCTCCTATTGGCCGCCGTCAGCGCGCCGCCTCTCCATGCGCAGGTTCAGGCCCGTCCCCAGTTCCAGGCCGCGCCGTCCACGCCGCAGATCCTCTGCCCCACTGAGGTCATCGGCAACCGCCGCATCCCCAAAGAGTCCATCCTCGCCCGCACCTATCTCCAGCCCGGCGATGTCTACGACCCCGCAGCGGTCGAGCAGACCTTCAACGCCCTGTGGAACACCGGCTACTTCGAGGACGTCCGCATCGAACGCGTCGACGAGCCCAAGTGCATCCAGCTCCTGATCTACGTTCGCGAGAAACCCACCATCCGGGCCATCAACTACACCGGCCTCAATTCCTTCTCCGTCTCCGACGCCCTCGACCGCTTCAAGAAGGAAAAGGTCAGCGTCACCGTCGAGAGCCAGTTCGACTGGACCAAGGTCAAGCACGCCGAAGTCGTCCTCAAGGAGATGCTCGGTGAGCATGGCCATCAGTACGCCATCATCCGCACCGAGATAAAGACGATCCCACCCGCGTCGGTCGAGCTCACCTTCCACATCAAGGAAGGCCCCACCGTCAAGGTCGGCAGGATCGCCTTCACCGGCAATAAGAACCTCAGCTCCCGCGAGCTACGCTCCGCGATGCACTTCTCCAAGCCCATCGGGATTCCGCACTCCATCTTTCTCGAGAACATCTTCCCGCGCACCTTCGACGCCTCCAAGCTCGACGAAGACGCTGAACTCGTCCGCGAGGATTACCGCCAGCACGGCTACGCCAAGGCCAACACCGGCGATCCGCAGACGAACGTCCGCAACGCCGGCGGCATCAACCCCTTCACCCTCCGCCCCTCCAAGGGCAAGCGCGTCGACATCCTTATCCCTGTCGAAGAAGGTGAGCGCTACCGCCTCGGCCACATCACGTTCTCTGGCAACAAGGCCATCACGAACACCCGCGCCCTCCGCGCGCAGTTCCCCTTGAAGGACGGCGATTGGTTCAACGGCAAGCTCTTTTATAAGGGCACAGAAAACCTGAAGAAGGCTTACGGCAGCCAGGGCTACATCGACTTTACCGGCGTGCCCAACCCCACCTTCGATGAGGCGCACCACATCATCAACATGAATATCGAGTGCGACGAGGGCAAGCAGTTCTACATCTCGCGCATCGAGTTCACCGGCAACACCCTCACCCGCGACAAGGTCATCCGCCGCGAGCTAATGATGGAGGAAGGCCAGGTCTACAACTCCCAGGCCGTCGACCTCTCGCTCCTGCGCCTGAACCAGCTCAACTACTTCGACACCCTCAAGTCCGACCAGGACGTCGAGACTCACCAGAACTCCGACGCCGGCACCGTCGATCTCCTCATCAAGCTCAAGGAGAAGGGCAAGAACTCCATCGGCCTCAACGGCGGCATCAGCGGCCTCTCAGGCTCCTTCATCGGCCTCAACTACGAGACCAACAACTTCCTCGGCCTCGGCGAGACCCTTTCCGTCCAGGCCAACATCGGCGACCTCTCGCGCAACCTCAGCTTCGGCTTCACCGAGCCCTACCTGCGCAACAAGCCCGTCTCTCTCGGCATCCAGGTCTTCGACTCCAAGCTCGACTACAACCCCGCCAAGAGCTACGCCATCAGCGGTCAGGCCCAGAACCTCTCGAACGCCGAGCAGTCGCTACTGACCAACTACAACCAGTCCACCGAAGGTCTGAACGTCTCGACCTCCACCGCGCTGCGCAAGCTCTTCCGCCGTTCCGGCGTCGCGCGCGTCGGTCTCACCTACGGCCTCAGCCGTTCCGGCATCACCACCTTCAACGACAACACCCGGAACGTCTTCGAGACCCTTGCCTTCCGCGCGGGCATCGCCGGCCAGAACCAGCTCAACGGCATCATCAGCTCCGTCCTCACGCCCAGCTTCAGCTTCTCCACGCTCGATCGCGCCGTCGGCCCGCATCGCGGCAAGGACCTCAACGCCGCCTTCCAGTTCGCCGGCGTCGGCGGCAACACCAAGTACTTCGCGCCCACCATCTCCTGGCGCCAGTTCTTCCCAATGAAGGGCCTCAGGGTCAACCCCGAAGGCCGCAACATCCTTGGCTACCGCATCAATTTCAACGAGGTCACCGGCTTCGGCGGCGAGGTCGCGCCTCCCTTCGCGCGCGTCTACGGCGGCGGCGAAAACGACATCCGCGGCTTCGACATCCGCTCCGCCTCGCCCTATACCTTCATCCCCACGCGCGTGATGCTCAACCTCACCAACCCCGACGGCTCGCTGGTCCCGACCAATCCGTCGCTCCCGACGCTCCCCAACCACGTGGAGATCCCTCTGCCCGTCTATCGCCTCGCCTCCATCGGCGGCGATACCAACCTGACGACGAACCTCGAGTACCGCATTCCCATCGTCGCCCAGGTCAGCTTCAACATCTTCACGGACTTCGGCCTGACCTTCAATACGCAGCCGGCTCAGCTTCGCCAGAGCGTGCTCGGCATCTCTGCCCTCAACGCTCCGCTCTACGGCTGCCCGCATCTGGACCTCGGTACCGGCAACTGCATCGGTGGCACCCAGGTCAACTTCCCGCTCTACCTCAAGACTGTGCCCGGAACCAACATCGTCCCGCGCATGTCCAACGGCGCCGAGATCTCCTTCGTCCTGCCCATCGTCAACGCGCCCTTCCGCATCTTCTACGCCTACAACCCGCTGCGCCTCTACAAAGACATCCCGCAGGCGACGGCTCTTGCCGGGTGCCCGTCCAACAACGACTGCCCTGCGTTCAAGGCTCTCTTCCCGTTCCAGGATGCTCCCGGCGCCTCCGCCTACACCTATCAGCAGGCTATCCAGTTCTACGGCGCCGACTACATCCTCCGCGAGCCCCGCAAGACCTTCCGCTTCACCGTCGCGACCACCTTCTAACTCCCACCCCATACACAAAAGGCCGGCGCCCAGCCGGCCTTTCTCTTTATCCTCTACCCTCTACCCTCTACTCTCTGCTTTCCCTCACTGCACACTCGGCGCGCCCACCATCGCCGCGTTCACCAGCTCCTGCACAAACTGAATGTGGATGTGAATATGCCTTGCCACATCCGGCAGAAACTCCGCCACCAGCGCGCCTGCGGGATCGCTCGCAATCCCAATCGCCACGCGCCTCGCCGTCGCCGACCCGTACGTCTGGATTCCCGGCACATACAAGTTCGACAGCTCCGCGCTGATCGGGTACGTCAGTAGCGTTGCGAAATTCGGCATCGCCCGCCCATCGTCATGCCGAGCCACATACGTATGCGCGATCGCATGCCAGATCCGCCGCTTCACACTCGCCGTCGGCATCCGGTGATAGCGCGGGTCCTGGTGCACCAGCGACGGAATCGCGTACGTCTGAAAGAACTCGCCCTGCGCGTCCTCCACCAGCCCATATCCCGTCAGCTTCGCGAACCCCGTAAACCCCGCCCCATACGGCGAGTGTGCGTTCGTCGCCACCGCAATCGCCGAGTACCCCGCAATCGTCACGAAGTTGAACGGATCCATAAAGTCCCGCAACGCCAGGATGCCTTTCTGGTGCGACGTCAGCGGCGGCACATTCACCGCCGTCACAAACGGCGAAATCGGATTCTCCGGAAGACACGGCGGCGGCCCCTGCAGCGGCATCTTCTCCTTCGGGTAGTCGCTGTCCCTGCACCGCCGCAGCCGCGCCGCCTGCGCAATCGCCGCATCCTCAGGCCGCACATTCCCGTCCGACGAAGACACCTGCACCTGGCTGTCCTGTCCCCGCTCCTTGTCTGTCGCCTGGCTCATCCGTGCGCTCGGCGCATCGGGCAGGTCGTCACTCGCGCGCGCCCCGGCCGTCTGCCCACCCGCGGCCGCGCTCACGCCCAGCAACGCGGCGAGCACCACCCACAGCGCGTCACACCGCCGCCTCGTCTCCACGCCTCTCGTCTGGTCGCGTCTCAGCTTTTCCCCCAGCCCCGCGTGTGAACGCTCGCGCATACATCCTGCCCTGTACGGCCACACGCTGGCCGCATAGCGCCTCTTCCATGGACGGGAAAACGCTCCCGCAGGCTTCGCTACCTCGTGGAACTTTGTCCATGCTTCAACCGCACTGCCCTCAACAGGTCGCTCGTAAACTCATCCAGCGCAAAGCTCAGCGCCGCCCCGCCCATTGACCCGCCGAAGCCCGCAATATTGTCGTGAAAGTTCCGGTTGCTCTTCGGATAGTAAAGGTTATTCAGTGCCGTCCCCGCCGCCTGTCCCAGGATCAGCGACGTATTCACCACCGCGTGCCCATCCGTGCTGTCGCGCGTCACCAGCGCGCGCGTAACGGCATACCACGCCCGTTTCGGAATGCTGTGCTGCGACCCCAGCGCAAAGTAGCGCGGATCCTGGTGCAGCCACACCGCAAATGGCCCATTGGAGAGAAACGCCTGGCTGCTATCCCGGATAACCGCCGCTCCCACCCGCTGGCCAAACGCCTTGCTATTGGTCCCATAGTTCGGCTGGCCGTTCGTCAGCTGATCCCATCCGGCCGACGCAACAAAGCTGGCAATGCTGGTCGCCGAGTACAGATTCCGCGTCGCCAGCGTGATCTTGTCCCACTTGTGGATCTGCGGCGTCGCCATCCCCGCCGGAATCACCCGCGAAAACATCGGCGCCATCGGCATCGAGGCTGTCGCAGCTTTCGTCGACTCCGTCATCAGCGGCTTATCGCCCGGTTTCTGCTCCTGTTGAGGCAGTGGCGCCTCCGGCAAACTCGCGTCCGCAATCGCCTCGACAATCGCAGGCTGCACCGCAACAACATCCGCCCGTGCATCTGGACCCACCACTCCCTGCGCCGCGCCATGCAGCGCGATCCCCAGCACCAGCCCCGAAAGAATCGGCCGCAACCGCCGGCCTGAAAAGAAACAATTACAACAACCTCGACCTGCTCGCATGCTGCCCTTTTTGGTCCGCCGGAATCACCCGGCGTCCGCTGAATTTCGACGAAGAATTCCAGCCGTCACTAAAGGGGACGCCCGCAGAGCCTCTATGAGTTGTACTTCCATGCATTTAGCCCTTCGAGTGCCCACAACCGCAGTCACTAACGACTAACTACTAACCACTAACCACTCCTTCCTCCCTTTACCACTTCGGCACAACCTCTCCCCCGTACCGTTGACCATGACCCGCTCTCGCATCAACCATGAAACAGTGGCCCATATCAGGGCCGCGCCGGAGGCCTGCCCAATGAGCTCCCCTGGAAACCAGAAGCCACTCGATCAACGCCTCCACGAAGCCGCCCGCCGCGCCGAGGAAGAGCTTCACCGCTTCGTGAAATATCTCGACGACGAGGTCGTCCCCGAGGTCCGACGCAACAGCTCCACCGCCCTGCGCGCCGCCGCCGTCCGCCTTCAGAAGCTTGCCGAAAACCTCGAGAACGCCCGCTCCAGCTCCACCAACGAGCCGCCCGCCCCCGGCTCCGGCCCAAAGCCTCCCTCGAGCAGCTCCTGATGCACTTCGCTCGAAACCGCCACGACCCGGGTGGCCCATCCTCTCACGGTCTCATCGTGAGAGGGTGGGGTATCACTGTCGTGCTGAGAAGGCACGTTTCGTTAAGGGCACGGCTTCAGCCGTGCCGTAAGTGCCGAGAAATGAATGCGGCTTTAGCCGCTGAGGTCAGTTTGCGGGCCAGTAGGGGACCCTTTCAGCACAGTGTTCAGCGCCGCGCAGGTTCTCCTCTCCGCGCCCTCGCCGCCCTCGCCAGCCTCACCCTCCTCCTCACCGGCTGCCACCACAAACCCCCGCAGGTCTCCCAACAATCCCCGCCACCCCTCTCCACACCCCGTCGCGCCGAACCCGCCATCCCAACTCGCCCGGCAGCCCCTCCCCCCTCCCTCGACGACACCACCGGGCCGCCCGTCTACACCGAGGTCGGCCTCGCCAGCTGGTATGGCCCCAGCTTCAACCGCCGCGCCGCCGCCGACGGCAGCGTCTACAACCAGGACGGCATGACCGCCGCCCACCGCACCCTGCCCATGGGTTCAACCGTCCGGGTCACCAACCTGGCTACCGGCCAGCAGGTCTACGTCAGGATCACCGACCGCGGCCCGTTCGTCCGCAGCCGTATCCTCGACCTCTCCATGGGCGCCGCCAAGGCCGTCGGCCTCTACCGCACCGGCGTTGGCCGCGTGCGCATCGAGGCCTTCCGCCACGTCTCCGCCGACCCGCCCGGCCGCTGGTGCGTGCAGACCGGCCCCTTCAAAGAGCAGCGTGACGCCACCGACCTCAAGGAAGCCCTCCTCAAGCGCTACCGCGGCGCCCGCGTCGCTGAATTTCAGGGCCCCACCGGCTTCTGGGTCCGCATCGACCCTGTCGACCACGCCCACTCCGACGCCCTCGAAATCCAGGACTGGATCGGCGACCCCGACCCCACCGCCGTCCCCTACCTCGTCCGCATCGACTGACGAATCCACCCCGAAAACCAATCGAGCTCGACTCCGCCCGAAACCGGGTGCCCCACCCTCGACCGGCGTAGCCGGGCAGGGTGGTGGTGTCGTTTGCGGTTAGCAAACGATAAAAAGCCCGACCACCTCCCTCCGTCATCCTGAGCGAAGTTCGGCGCCCGCGCCGAACGAAGTCGAAGGACCCCGATACCGTCCGCCCTGCCAACGCTCTCGAACCCTTCCTCACCAACGACTTACAAGAAATCCTTCGCGAAAACAGCCGAAAAGACACATGTCAAGCCCAAATCCACCCATCCTCAACAAAACAAATGAGAAGCTGACCGGAAATAATTATCGTCAACCCGCTATAATGGAATTAGACAGTTAGAGAAGGGCCGAGCTCCTGGCCTGCTATACTGATCCCTGCTGTTTATCCGTAGTTTCTCTACATAGGAACACCATGCCAAAGTTGAAGACCCACTCCGGCGCGGCCAAGCGCTTCAAGAAGACTGCGAGCGGTAAGTTCAAGCGCGGTCAGTCGAAGATGCGCCACATCCTCACCTCCAAGGCCACGAAGACCAAGAAAAAGCTTGGTCGGATCGTCCTGGTGAGCGAGGCCGACACACCGAAGGTCGCCCGCATGCTCCCCTACGCCTAAAGCGTAGCGAGCAAGCAAGTTATTCGAATCGAGCCGGCTACAAGCCAAAGGGCCAGTAAAGCGTCGAGGCCCCTCGCTGAGCGTAAGCGAAGCGACACCAGATTCGAAGCAGCAAGCGAGTGAAGAGGTACACCTTACCTCCAGCCGCTGGAACGACGCGAAAGAAAAAGGAGCACACGATGCCTCGTGTAAAGCGCAGTACAAAGCGCAACGATCGCCGCAAAAAGATCCTCAAGCGCGCAAGCGGCTACTTCCTCACAAAATCCAAGCTCTATCAGGCCGCTCAGGAAGCCGTCGAGCGCGGTCTCAAGTTCGCCTACATCGGCCGCAAGCAGAAGAAGCGTCAGTTCCGCTCGCTCTGGATCGTGCGCATCGGCGCCGCCGCCAAGCTGAACGGCATGAGCTACTCCACGTTCATCAACGGCCTCAAGAAGGCTGGCGTCGGCCTTGACCGCAAGATCCTCGCCGACATCGCCGCCAACGATGCCGTCGGCTTCGCCGCCCTCGCCACCCAGGCCAAGGGCGCTCTCGAGCAGACCAAAAAGGCTGCTGCGTAAAGCAATCGGATACAGACAACAAGGGCGTGGCCTAGGCCACGCCCTTGTTGTCTTAATAGTAACTACTCAAAAACACGCAAAAACGCCTCAAAACCGCTCCAAAAGCGCCCTTAAAGTGAAATCCATCCCGCGCGAATTGCCATCAGCGAGCACGTCGCGATCACCACCCACAGCGCCACTCCCTGCACCATCGGCCGCACACCAACGCGCTTGATTGTCTCCCGCGACAATCCCGCGCCGATAAGAAACAACACAACCGTCAGCCCGCTTTTTCCGAGCCCGTTCAGCTTGGCAAACAGCGCCGCAAGCTGCGGGAGATACGTCCGGGCAACCGCTGCAAGCACAAACAACCCGATAAACCACGGGATCTGGATCTTCACCTTTTTGCCGTCCGCTCGCTTGGCGCGTTTCCGCGAGAAGATCATTGCCGTCACCAGCGCGACGGGAATAATCCAAAGAGCGCGCGCCAGCTTCACGGTTGTGCCTACCGCCAGCGCCTGCGACCCATACTTCGCCGCCGCGCCAACGACGGAACTCGTGTCATGAATCGCCAGCGCCGACCACAGACCGAACTGCGTTTGCGTGAGGTGCAGGTGCCATCCGATGAACGGGAACAGCAGCAGCGCGACGGCGTTCAGCGTAAACACCGTTCCCAGCGCAACTGCCATGTCCTCTTCACTCGCGTCCGCCACCGGCGCAACCGCCGCAATCGCGCTGCCGCCGCAGATCGCCGTCCCACAGGTGATCAGCAGCGACGCCTTCGGCGCCACCTCCATCAGCTTGCCGAGACCGAGACCCAGGATCAGCGCGAAGCTCAGCCCGATCGCCGTGTACATGAAGCCCGCGCGCCCCGCATGAATCACCTCACCGAGATTCATTCCGAAGCCAAGCAGCACCACCGAAGCCTGCAGCAGGAACTTCGCAACCGACTGGCCTTCCTTTGGCAAAGGATGCACAAACGCCAGTCCAAAGACCAGACCAGCGACCAACGCCATCGGTGGCGAAAGAATTCCGGCCGCAGCCAGGATGATTCCGATAAAAAATAGGGCCGTTCGGCTCATGGTGTCCAACTACAAGTGTCTGAGAACACAAGGCCGGCGTCCAAGCAGTAATTCCACTGCCCGATTAGTTCTTCTTATCGCTCCGTCTGCTCCGGCGTTCTTTCTCAACCGCTTTTGCGAAGGCCGCAAGATGCTCTGCCAGGGCCTGTGCCGCTGCGCTCGTCTTTGGCCCTCGCGAGTAGACCATGCTGAATTCCCGCGTCACGCGCAGGTTTTTGACCTTCACGATCGACAGCGTCCCGAGCGCACGCTGGCGCTCAAGCGCGAACCGCGAGGCGAAGCCGACGCCCAGGCCCGCTTCAACACACGCCAGCAGCGCTTCGGTCGAGCCGAGTTCCATGGCAATCTGCATACGAGGAACGGGCCCGCCCGCCAGCTTGAACGCCTGCTCCAGCACCTCGCGTGTGCCCGAACCGCGTTCGCGCACGAGCAGCTTTGCCGAGCTGAGTGCGCTTAAGGAAATCTCCTTGCCGGCCCACTCATGCCCCGAGGGAACAACCAGAACAAGCTCGTCCTCCAGCCATCGTTCAACTTGCAGCTCCTGTCGATGCGCGGGACCTTCGATCAGGCCGATCGGGGCTTCTCCGCTGGCAACCGCCTCCACCACGCGCTGCGTGTTTGCGCTTTCGAGCTGCAGGCGAACGCCATGATGCTGCCGGGCGAAATCAGCGAGCAGGCGCGGCAGAACGTATTGCGCGATGGTGGTTGAGGCCGCAACGCGTAGAGCACCGCGTACCTCGCCTTCGAGTGTTCCGATCTCCTCGATCGCGCGGCTGAGTGTGGACTCTGCCTCACCTGCGCGGCGCAGCAGCACCTCGCCCGCCGCGGTAAGCCTTACCTTGCCGCCGTTGCGATCGAAGAGCCGCGACCCAAGCTCCTCTTCGAGTGCCTTGATCTGTTGTGTCACCGCTGGCTGCGTGATGTACAGCGCCTCGGCCGCACGGCGAAAGCTCGCCTGACTGGCTACTTCGCGAAACACCCGCAGTCGAAAGTTTTCGAGCACTCGTTCTCCTCACGATCGATGCCACCGGTTGCATGTTACAAGGAGACATGCGTTCCCTCGCCATTTTCCTGGTCCCGGTCATTGCCGTCTCGTGCACGATGCAAGGGCAGGCCGATAAAGAGAGCAGCGGAGCTGCCGAAGCGAAGCCCGCTCCAACGATAGCCGCTCGCACGGCGACGATGCAGCACATGCCGGGTCTCCTGCCGCTGGACTGGGATGCGAAGACAGGCAAACTTTATCTCGAGATTCCGCTCAGCGCAGATCAATCGCACACGCGCTCGCAGGATCTGCTCTACACGGATTCGCTGCCGTACGGCATGGGCTCGAACGATGTGGGACTCGATCGCGGCCAGATCTCTGAAGGCCGCATCGTGCACTTCGAGCGCACCGGACCAAAGGTCCTTCTCGTCGAGCCGAACTCTGCGTTTCGAACGAGCTCGACCGATCAGGCTGAGCAACTCGCAGTGAGGCAGTCGTTTCCGGAGTCTGTGCTTGGCGGCTTCAAGGTTGAGGCCGAAGGCCCGGACGGCACAGTGCTGGTGGATGCGACGGACTTCTTCCTTCGCGACGTTCATCACGTCGCGCAGGCGCTTGCGAGAACGAAGCAGGGAAGCTACAAGATCGACGCATCGCGTTCAACGATTGCTCTCGATCACACGAAAGCGTTCCCGAAGAACACCGAGGTTGAAGCGGAGCTGACCTTCGCGCTCGATGGCGAACCGCAAGGACATTACGTTCAAGAGGTGACACCTGACGCCAGCGCAATGACGGTCCGCGAGCGTCAATCTTTTGTCGAGCTGCCACCGCCGGGATTTACACCGCGACGCTTCTCTCCGCGCGCCGGGTATTTTCCGACGAGCTACCGCGACATGAATGCACCGCTCGGAGATTCGATTGATCAGCAATTCATCATCCGGCACCGGCTGATCAAGCGTGATCCGAACTGCACGCGTGCGTGCGTTGCGGTTATGCCGATTCAATACTATGTCGATCGCGGCGCACCGGAACCAATTCGTACGGCTTTGCTCGAAGGCGCGCGCTGGTGGGACCAGGCGTTCCAGGCGGCAGGATGGGCACCCGGAACGTTCCGCGTCGACCTGCTGCCCGAGGATGCGGACCCGATGGATGTTCGCTACAACATCATCCAATGGGTGCATCGTTACACGCGCGGATGGAGTTACGGCGAAGCGATTGCCGATCCGCGCACGGGCGAGATCATCAAGGGCAATGTGACGCTGGGCAGCCTGCGCGCGCGGCAGGATTATCTGATCGCGGAGGCACTGCTCGCGCCGTATGCGAATGGCAAGGCGCCGGCTGATGCGGCGCACGATGCAGCGCTGCACATGGTGCTCGAACGCATTCGTCAGCTTGCAGCGCATGAGACGGGACACACGCTGGGGCTCGCGCACAACTTCGCTGCTTCGAGCTTTCCGCACCAGCCGACCGAGACGATGTCCGTGATGGACTATCCGCATCCGTACGTCACGCTGAAGGACGGTGTGCCCGATTTGAGCGAGGCTTATTCAGCCGGGATTGGCACGTGGGACAAGGTTGCGATTGACTACGGCTATCGTGAGTTCGATCGCGAAGGAAAACCTGTCGAAGATGCGGCTGCGCTCGAGAAGATTCTCGCGGACTCCGAGAAGACTGGAATGATCTTCATCACGGATGAGGACGCACGTCCGCTGGGCTCTGCGCATCCGCATGCGCATCTGTGGGACAACGGAACCGATCCTGCGGATGAGCTGAATCGCGTGCTCGAAATTCGATCCGCTGCGCTGGCGCGCTTCGGTGAGAATGCGATCAAGCCGGGAACCGATCTTGCGCAGCTAGAGGACACGCTGGTTCCGCTGTATCTGTTTCACCGCTATCAGACCGAGGCTGCGGCGAAGGAGATTGGCGGGCTGGACTATCGATACAACGTGCGCGGCGATGGACAAGCGCTGCCGGCGATTGTTTCAAACGACGAGCAGAAGAAGGCGATTGCGGCGGTGTTGAAGACGCTTTCGCCCGAGGTGCTGACGCTGCCTGAGTCGCTGCTCGCGATTCTTCCACCGCGACCGCGGGGCCTGCCGCGCACACAGGAGTCGCTGCCTGCGGAGACAGGGCTGACGTTCGACCCGGTGGCATCGGGCGAGGCCGCGGCGGATCTGACGCTGCAACTTTTGCTGAACCCGGAACGCGCCGCACGAATCGTGCAGTATCACATGCGCAATCCGCCTTCGAGCACGTCGCTGCGCGTGCTGATGGAAGGCATCTCCGCGGCCACTGCGCGGCGCATCGAGGGCGGGCACACGGTGTCGTCGGAGGTGGAGCGCGCGGTGGAGTTCCGCGGGTTGGAGACGATGCTGGCGCTCGCGGTAAACCCGCAGGCTTCGAGCCAGGTGCGCGCGATTGCGAGGTGGCACATCAATGATCTGCTGAAACAGTGGACGAACGAACCTGCTCCAAGCGACTCGGCCGAAGCGATTCACCGCGCGGCGATGATTGCGCGCATCCAGGAGTTCGAGCGCGATCCGCAGAAGTTTGTTGCGGCCAAGCCGCTGGAGGCGCCGCCCGGGATGCCGATTGGCGAAGATGAGGAGTGAGCGCCGCATGAGATTGCGTTTTGCAGCGGGGCTGCTGCTGTTTGTGTGCGCACCGCTGCCGTCTCAAACACCTGCGCCTGCGAATGCACCGTTGCAGGTTGCGTTCACGTTCGATGATCTTCCCGCGCATGGACCGCTGCCTCCAGGCATGGCGAGGCCGGCTGTCGTGCACTCGATCGTCGACACGCTGAAGCGCGAGAAGATGCCGCCGGTTTATGGATTTGTGAACGGATTTCGCGTCGCGCAATATCCGTATCAAATCCATATCCTGGAGGCGTGGCGCGCTGCCGGGAATCCGCTGGGCAATCACACGTGGTCGCACCCGGAGTTCGATAAGGTTACAGTCGCGCAGTATGAGGCGAACATCGTGCGTAACGAACCGCTGCTGCGGAAACTCGCGCGCGCTAGTGAGTGGCATTGGTTTCGGTTCCCGTATCTGGAGGAAGGAAGCACGGTCGAGAAGCGCGAGGAGCTGCGTGCGTGGCTTTCGCAGCACGGCTATCGCATCGCCGAAGTGTCGATGGATTTCCAGGACTACAACTGGAACGATTCGTACGCGCGATGCGCGGCGAAACACAATGATGCCGCGATCCAGTCATTGCATGACAGCTATCTCGGGGCCGCGGACGAATCGATCAAGGTCTATCGGGGGATCGCACAGCAACTGTATCAGCGCGATGTTCCCTACGTTCTGCTGCTGCATGTGGGAGCGTTCGATGCGCGCATGTTGCCGGAGTTGATTGCGCTGTTCCGCGCGCGGGGGTTTACGTTTGTGACGCTGGAGCAGGCGATGGCCGACCCGATTTACAGCTTTGATCCGAAGGTTCCATCGCCGGATGGCAACACGTTCAACGAGATGGTGGCCCAGTCGCGCAACGTCAACACGGCGGAGATGACGGATCGGTCGAAGGAACTGGATGCGATGTGCCGGTGAGGGCTAGACTTTGAGGCCGACCATCCTCATCAGCGCCACGCCATTTCTGGTGGTCACAACTCCGTCGCGCAACTTGAAGTCGAAGTGCATCTCTCCGTCTTCGATCCGCTCTTCGAAGTGCACGTTGCGCAGCGCGCCGACAGCATCGCCGATCTGCGTCAGGGCGAGGTCGTGAGTGCTGATCAGGCCGATCGCGCCGCTTGCGAGCAGCGCGTGCGCGATGCCTCGGGCGCCGGTCAGGCGGTCGACGGAGTTCGTGCCGTCGAGCAGTTCATCGAGGAGGAACAGGACCGGAGGCCGTTCGTCGGCCAGGGAGCAGACGGCGCGCAGCCGCAGGATTTCGGAGTAGAAGCGCGAGCGCCCCTCCTGCAAGGAATCGTTCACGCGGATGCTTGCGCCGATGTGCAGCGGCGTAAGGCGGAGGCTCTTCGCACGCACAGGTGCGCCGGCCATGGCCAGCACGGCGTTGGTTCCGATGGAGCGCAACAGGGTGCTCTTGCCGGACATGTTGGAGCCGCTCACGAGCAGAAGCCGCGTTTCGCCGCCAATTGCGACGTCGTTGCGCACGCACTTTGCGTCAGGAATGAGAGGGTGCCCAAGTTCCGTCGCTTCGAAGCGAGGTCCGTAATCGAGCAATTCGGGGAAGGGATCCGACGGGTGCTCAAAGCTGTAGGTCGCGAGCGACTGCAGCGCTTCCAACTCGGCAAGTGCGTGCAGCCAGCGATCGAGTGATTCACCGTGCCTGCGTTTCCACGCCTGGGCTGCGCCGGAAAGTTGAACGCTGTAGAGAAGCGGCGCGTCGAAGATGCGAACCATGAAGTTGCCGCGCTGCTCCATCATGCGAGTGAGCAATGCGAGTCGACGCAAGGCGTGTGACGCGCTCTTGTGGTTGGCGCAAAGAGCCTGATGAAGATCGCGCAGCAGAGGCGATGAAAACTCGCGCGCCTCCCAGCGCTGGATGAGGGTTGAGGCGAGCTTGAGGCTCTCGCTGGCGCGCTCTGCGCTAACGAAGAGCGCCTGCGTTCGCTTTTGCAGTGCGAAGGTGATGGTCGCGTCGACGAGCACAACTGCGAGCAGGAGCAGCCCATGATCGGTGATGAAGTATCGGGCTGCGGCGCAGAGTGTCAGCGCAACCAATATGGGCGAGAGCCAGCGCAGCCACTCAGGAATCTGTGGCTGCAAAGCAGTGCCCCAATGCGCCAGCCCTGCAACGTCAAGATGTTCAAAGTCTGCGTGGCCGCAGCTTGCGAGCTCTTCGCGAAGATCGCCGATACCGCGGAGCTCTGCGATTGCTGCCTGGCGGGAGAGAATCGTATCGCGCGCTGCGGGTTCGAGCAGCCACAAGGCGAGCGTATCTTCTCCGGCGGAGGTTCGCGCGGAATTCAACAAAGTGAACAGGCCTCCAAAGCGGAAGAGGTCGAGGTCCTCGGCAAACAGGCTATCCGCGGCGCTCATCTCGGGGTCGCGCACAGGAAGATCTGCCCAATCGTCATCGATTCGTGCGATTCCGCGTTCGAAGAATCGGATCGCACGCCGCGCCTCGGCCCTGCGCCGCAGTACAAGCGAATGCTGCCTTGCTACAACGACGAATATCGCAGCGATGGCCAGCAGCCACCACGCCGAAAGCGTGTGGCGATAAAATGCGAACCACGCGACGGCAATGCCTGCAATGAATAGCGCGAGACGCAGGTATCCGAGCAGCGCATGCCGGCGTTCGCAGGCCGCATCCTCCGCCCTGCGCGCAGCGATTCGGGCCTGATAGGTCTCTCGTGGGGTTCGTTGGCTGCTATCGGGCATGCTACCGGTCATGGCCATCTTTCGTAGGATTCATCTTTGCTCCGATGAGCGGCTGAGGAACCACACGTGCTTTTGCAACGTAAAGATTCAGAAGATTCGCAGATTATTTTTGGGCGTATGTTGAAGACGAGCTCCGCAAACAATTCTATGGCGCAAACAACTGATCCCCGCAGCGAACGGCGTAGCCTGCTTCCGATTCTCCTTGTCGCGGCCGGCGTTCTTCTGCTTCACCTGCTTACGAATACGCGGTATGGGTTTCATCGTGATGAACTGCAGTTCCTCTCCGACGCCTTGCATCTAGACTGGGGCTACGTTGCCTATCCTCCGCTGACGCCCTTTATTGAGCGGATTTCGATGGCGCTTTTCGGGCTATCGATGGAAGGGTTGCGGTTGTTCTCGGTATTGGCGCAAGTCGTTGTCGTGATCACGGCCGGCCTGATCGCGCGAACGCTCGGTGGCAACCGTCTCGCGCAAGGCCTGGCGGCGCTGGCGGTTGCGCTCTCACCCATCGCGCTATTCGAGGGCACGGAGTTTCAGTACACGACATTCGAGCAGTTCGCCTGGGTGCTTGCCACGTACGGCGTCGTTCGCCTCCTGAGCAGCGAAGACGAACGATGGTGGATTTGGATCGGTGCGTTCAGTGGTATTGGCCTGATGGCGAAGTACACCGTCGTCTTCTTCGTCATCGCTCTGCTGGCGGGATTTCTTGTGACGCCGGCGCGGCGTCTGATGGCCAGCCGCTGGTTTGTGCTGGGGTGTGCTCTCACAGTTCTGATTGTTCTGCCGAATCTTGTGTGGCAGGTGCGTCACGATTTCATCTCACTGCACTTCCTCGAGCATATTCACGCGCGCGACCTGCGCATCGGCCGTGGGAAGGCGAGCGACTTCTGGATCTTCCAGGCGATCCTATCGGAGAACGCCTTTGCGATTCCGCTCACAATTGCGGGTGTCGTTGCAGCCTGGCGCAGCGTGCGATACCGCGCGGTGAGTATCGCCTTTGTGCTCACGATTGTTCTGTTCGCTGGTATGAAGGCGCGCGGGTACTATACCGCCGCGATTTTCCCGGTGGTCATCGCTTTCGGTGCAGCGGCATTTGTGCAGTGGGCGTCACGACGGCGTCCTGTATGGCGGCGGAGCATTTTTGCTGTTCTGTTCGCAGGCATTTTGGGCTTGGGTGTGTACTTTGCGTGCGTGCTCGTTCCGATTGCATCCGGAGGCGCGCTGAAGACGTTCGCGCTCGCACACAGCGAGGATCTGCGAGAGCAGCTTGGCTGGGACACCTTCGTGCAGACCGTGGCGAATGTTCGCGACACGCTCGCGCCGGAGCAGCGCGCCAGCTTCGGCATCGTTACGGCGAATTACGGTGAGCAGGGAGCAGTTGAGCTCCTCGGCCGCAGCTACGGGCTGCCTGCGCCGATCAGCACGACGAACTCGGCGTGGCTGCGCGGCTATCCCACGCCGCAACCCGGCACGCTGATCGTGACCGGCCTGGATTTTGATGACGCCAACGGGATATTCACCGGCTGCCGGCTCGCGGCACACATCGGATACCCGGCAAATCTCAACAATGAAGAGAGCAAGTACCATCCGGACATCTTTGTTTGCGGGCCACCGCGGCTTCCATGGCCCGAATTCTGGAAGAAGTACCAGCGATTCGGCTGACATCTTCCGTGCTGACGCGCCCACAATCGCATCCGCTATCCTAGGTACATGCCCTCTGTGGTTGAGACCCCCACAACCAGCGCCCCACCTGAGACAAGTCCTGCGAAGCCGCCCTTCGAATCGTGGGGCCGCTATCCCGTCTACGACGCAGACGTGCGCTCGATCCATTGGCAGGACCAGTTCCCGCGCGTGATTGATGGCGTGCACCACGGAGCGCTCCCTGTGGGGATGGGCCGCAGCTACGGCGATGTCTGCCTGTTGAAGGACGGCACGCTGGTCAAGACGACCGGTATGAACCGCCTGCTGGGGTTTGATCCGGCGACGGGCGTGTTGACGGCAGAGGCCGGAATCACGCTCGCTCAGATTCTCGACTTCGCTGTGCCGCGCGGCTTCTTTCTTCCTGTTTCGCCGGGCACGAAGTACGTCACGCTGGGCGGCGCGATCGCGAATGATATCCACGGCAAAAATCATCACGTTGCCGGAACCTTCGGGTGCCACGTGCCGCAGTTTGAGCTCGTTCGCTCCGACGGCACGCGGCTGCGCTGCTCGCCGAGAGAGAATCCGGACTTGTACTCGGCGACGATCGGCGGCCTCGGTCTGACCGGCATGATCACGTGGGCGCAACTTCGTCTCAAGCGCATCGTCAACCGGCAGATCAATTACGAGGGTATCCAGTTTCACGGGATCGACGAGTTTCTCGATCTCACCGCGCAGTCGCAGAACATCGAGTACACCGTCAGTTGGATCGATGTAACGTCTACCGGCAAAAACTTCGCGCGCGGCATCTTCATGCAGGGCGATCACGTTCAGATTCCGGGCGAACTCAAGCCTTCGCGCGCGCCCAAGCTTACGTTTCCGATGGAGCTGCCAGGCTGGGCGCTGAACGGCGCGACTGTGGGCCTGTTCAACACACTGTTCTTCAACAAGCAGATGAAGCATCGCGTGACTGCGCTGCAGGATTATGAGCCGTTCTTTTATCCCCTCGACGCTGTACTGAAGTGGAACAAGATGTACGGCAAGCGTGGGCTGCTGCAGTTCCAGTATGCGATTCCGTGGGAGCATGCGCGTGAAGGGACGATTGCAATTCTGCATGAGGTGGCGAAGTCCGGTCTCGCGAGTTTCCTCGCCGTGTTGAAGGCGTTCGGTGATGTTCCTTCGCCGGGCATGATGAGCTTCCCGAAACCGGGCATTACACTCGCGCTCGACTTCCCCATCAAACCTGAGAAGAGCTTCGCGCTGTTCGATCGTCTCGCCGAGATGACGTACGAGTTTGGCGGCCGGCTCTATCCAGCCAAGGACGCACGCATGACCGCACCGCAGTTTCAGGCGTTTTATCCGCAGTGGCAGCGGTTCGCGCGCTTCAAGGACCCGGCGCTTACCTCAAGCTTCTGGGAGCGCGTGGTCGGCGCACAGGGATTCATGAAATGAGCGCAACTTCCGCGGTTGATCCCGCAATCTCTTCCCGGCGCACGGCTGCGGCATCGGAGCCGAAACGCATCCTCGTGCTCGGCGCGACTTCAGGCATCGCTGAAGCTTGCATCCGGCTGTGGGCCAGCCGCGGCGATCACCTGTTCCTCGTTGGGCGCAACGCCGGACGTCTCGCCGCAGTGGCAGCGGACGCTGGCACACGTGGAGCGACGTTCGTCGATACGGCGGTTTCTGACCTCGACCGCACGGAGCATCACGGGGACCTGCTCGCGCACGCGATCAACACACTCGGCGGTTTGGATGTCGCGTATCTTGCGCTTGGCGTGCTCGGCGAACAGCCGAAGGCGGAGCGCAACTTCCATGATGCGGCGCAGATCATTCACACGAACTACACAGCGCCAGTGAGCCTTCTTACGTGGCTGGCGAGCTACTGCGCGCAGCGGCACGCAGGCACGATTGCGGTGCTCAGCTCCGTTGCGGGCGAACGCGGACGCAAATCGAACTACGTCTACGGCAGCTCGAAGGCCGGTTTGACGGCGTTCGTTGATGGTCTGCGGAATCGAATCGACCGCGAAGGCGTTCGGGTGATCACTATCAAGCCTGGCCCGGTGAAGACTTCGATGACCCAGGGCATGAAGGGCCAGGAGCGCTTTGCCGATGTTGATAAGGTTGCGGCGAGTATCGTGCGATCCATCGATCGCGGCGACGACATCGTCTACGTGCCCGGACAGTGGAGGCTGATCATGGCAGTGATCCGCGCTATCCCGGAGCGCGTCTTCAAGAAGTTGAATCTGTAGCAATCATTGAGGAAGCGTTCCGCGAATCGCATCATCCAGCACGATGTGATTTTTTTCGAGCAGATCGCCAAGGTCGTGATCGAGCTCAATCTGCGCCTTCTTCCAGTTCGAGCGCGCTGCGATCTCCGTCGATCGTGCCTGCGCAAGATAGGCTTCGTCCTGCAGCACGGCGAGGTCCGTGGACTGGCCCACGCTTAGTTTGTCGCGCTCGGCATCGAGCAACTGTGACTGATACTGACGACTTGCCGTTGCGGCGACGTACGCCGCCTGCGCTGTCTGTAGCGCGACGACGGCAGTTTCAATCTCTTCGCGAATCTGCTGTGAAAGCTTCTCCGTTCGTCCTTCCACCTGGCGCAGCTCAACCGTATCGCGTGCGGCGTCGCTGGCTGCAACACGATTACGCAGTGGCAGCATAAGCTCCACACCGGCCTGGTAGATGGTTGAGGTGCGCAGTCCACCCGCGGCAAGCTCCGAGGGCACACTCGGCTGACCGGTTCCGGTCGAGCCAATGATCTCGAACGGCTGCTCTGTTGTCCCGCGAACTTCAACATTGCCGTAGAGATTTAACTGCGGCAGCACTCCGTTGCGGCTCGCCTCGACATTGATCTTTCCAGCCTCGACCTGCAACTTTGCCTGTGCGAGATCAGGTCGCTGCGCAAGACCCTCGCGAATGAGCGCAGGCACATCGATCGGCTCGGGCTGATCCGGCACAATGATGCGATCGGTTGGGATGATCTCATCGAACTGTGCCGTGAACACAGGCGAAGCTGTGCGCAGCAACTGATTTTTAAGGATGATCTCCTCTTGTTTATAGAGTCCCTGCGCCTGGATCAGCGAGAATCGGCTGGAGCTTTCGAGTGCTTGCGCGCGCGTGAGTTCAATCGGTGCGAGCGTGCCGAGATCGACCTGGCTCTGGTCGTCTTCGCGCAGCTTGGTTGCGGCGCGCAGGCTCTCCTGCTGCACGAGCACGTTCTCACCGAGCGATACGAGATCGAAGTAGAGGCGCGAGACTCCATAGATTGTGTCCAGCACCTGCTGCTCGAACAGTAGTCGGGAGATCTTCTGGTTCGTGCGCGCGATGCGGATGTAGCGCAGATTCACGTTACGTCCGCGCCCGCGCAACAGTGGCTGAATCAGTGTCAGAGAAGTGCTGGGCGAGTAGAACGGGTCGTACTTCGAGGACGCTCCGTAGAGCACTTCGGAGTCATTGTTGACGATGGCTTCGAGCTGCGCTCCAGTTGAAAACCCCTGTATATAACCAAGATTCAACGCGGTGAAATCCAGCGGAGCCGTAGAAGCCGCGGTGCCAGTTGTGCCGGTAGTCCCGGTTGCGCTGGTGAGATTCACCGTGTCAGAGCGGCGCAGCCAGCCAGCCACGCCGAGCAACTGCGGGTCGAAGATCGGAATGTCCGGCCCGGGCGCGTATTGAAATCCCGTGCCGAGCTGAGACAACGAGAGCGTCGTCTGTGCGGTCGAGTTCAGGCTCGTCAGGTCCGTTACAGTTGGCGAAACGGGATTAGTGTTCGTCGTCTCTGCTGCCAGGAGCGGCGAACCCGGCCCGCCGACACCATTCGGCGGCTCAGCTACCGAGTAGTCAATGCCGCGCAGATTTCCTCCGCCTTTCGCACGCACTTCATCCGCACGCGCCAGCACAAGATCGTAGCGCTCGGTCTCGACGTCGAGATTGTTCTCGAGCGCGAGTGAGATCGCGTCCTGCAGAGTGAGGTAGAGCTTTCCGTCGCGAATCAGCGATTGCAGCCGGGTCTCGCTGCCATCAAACAGCGGCGGCACAGCCGGCTGTCGGAACGGCCCGAGAAAGCCGAGGAAGTTCGGCGTAATCCCATGGGTCTCTTCGCGCTCCGGTCGCGTTTTGCTGTTCATCGCACCGGTAACCTGCGGCGCCGGCGCTTCGGGCGTGTCCACGTGTTGGGTGAGCGGAGAGATCGGCGGTTGCTCCATCTGTGCGTTCGGAGCCTGCTGCGCGTTCGGGCCCTCGGGTATAGTCCGCTGCGTTGGCACGGGACTTAGCGCCGGCAAATTCATGTTGGGAGGCAGTGCCGGCGATGGCGAAGGCTGTTCTGGCTGCTGTTGAGGAACTGGAACGCTCTGCGGTTGCTGTGGGAGAGACGTCGCCGCCGGTGGCGCGGCAGGCGAGGGAGTTGGCACAGTTGAAGCCGGCGGGTTCTGCTGCGTGCTCGCAGGCTGTTGTGCCATTGCGACGTGACCCGACCACAAGATCAGGATGGCGCTGCAGCGCCACAAACAGCGCGTGTTCCTGCGAATCACGTTCACGGCTTGCTCTCGCTCTGGTTGCCGTTCTTCTTGCCCTGCTGCTGGCTCTTCTGGTTCTGTTGCTGCTTTCCCTGGAGATTCTGATCGGTGATCCCCTCGTTGCTGTAACGCGAGTTTCCACCGGGCGGCGCATTTTGCGGAGCCTGCTGCGGCTGCTGCTCCGGCGTCTTCATAAGGTGCGGCTCGACCTCCGCACCGTCCACCACGTCGTCTGTCACATTCGTTACGATGACATCGCCTGCGTTCAGCCCGGTGAGGATTTCGACCATATCGCCCAGGTCGCGTCCGATCGTCACAGGGACAATGTGGACTTTTCCATTCACGATCTTTGCAATTGTTGTCTGGTCATGACGAATCACAACCGCATCGCCCGAAACGAGCAGCGGTCCTTCGATGCCCTGCGTTGGCGGGAAGGTCACGACCGTATACATTCCGGGCACGAGCTTGCCGTTGTGATTGTCCACCTGCACCTCGGTCAGCATCGTGCGCGTGTTCGGATCGACGGAGTCGGCGGTGCGCGTGATGTCGCCCGTAAAGTTGACGCCGGGATACTCCTGGAAAGAGAGCTGCGCGTGGCCGCCTGCGTGGATCGAGGTGACGTAGCCCTCGGGAACCGACACGAGAATTCGCAGCCGCTGCGTCTGCGCGATGCCGAACAGCGGGCCGCCCTGTCCTGGAGACTGCGTTGTTGTTGCCGCAGTGCTCGTCGTGCCGGAGCTTCCGCCAGTGTTCACTTGTCCCGCCTGCGTAGATCCGCCTGAGGTCGACGTCTGTCCTTCCGGCGCGGGTGCACTTTCCGCTCCTGAGGTTGTGCCTGATGCTGCGATCAACGCGCCGACATCCACGTTGCGCTGCGTGATCACACCGGAGAATGGCGCGCGCACATACTCGTAGCTCTGCAGCGCGATCATGCGGTCGAGATTCGCGTGGTACGCGTCCACGTTTCGCTGCGCCGCCGCCACATTTGCCAGTTGTGAGGTGTAGTTTGCCTCCTGCTGATCGCCATCCTGCCGCGAGAAGACGCCCTTCGCCACCAGCACGCGATAGCGCTGCACCGTAACGGTCGCCAGCGCAAGCTGCGACTTCTGCTGATCGAGTTGCCGCTCCGCCTGCATGAGTTGCTGCTTCGCCTGCGCTACCTGCTGATCGAGATCCGGCGCGTCGATGACGGCCAGCAACTGATTTTTGCGTACTTGATCGCCAATGTCCGCCAGCCGCGTCTTCAGATATCCGTTGGCGCGGGCATATACATACGCCTCGGTAAGCGGAATCGTCGTCCCTGGAAGCACGAGCCCTTCCTGAGTCGGCGCCGCTTCAACCTTGGCTGCATCGACCACAGGCTTCTCGTTCTGCTCCTGCTTTGCGCGCTGATCGATCTCTTTGTTGCGATTGTGCCGCGGCAGCCAGCCCGCGAGCAGCACGATCAGGAACAAAACCGCAAATCCGATCATGAAGATCCAAAGCTTGCGGTGGTTGACTGGCTTGTGAACGCGTTCTCGGACTGCCGGCTTTTTTCGTTTTCGGCTGGAGTTTGTCTCCTCGAAGCTCTTGCCCAGCCGTGCGTCGTCCAGCGCATTCGGATCAGCGAAAGAGCGCGCCAATCGCTGACGTTCGACGTAATCGGGGTCAGCGAATTCACGGCCAAGCTCGTATTCATCGGCCTCGCTGCTGCGTTCGAAGCTTCGCCCCATGCCGCGTTGCTCCGGCGTCGGGCCGTGCTCAAACCGTTCGCCCAATCGCGAAGGGTCGCTCTCCTCTGGCCAGGGCAGCCGCCGTTCGTCATCTCGCTTCTTGGGGTCGTCCATCTCGTCGGCCATCTACGCGGGCTGCTCCTGTGTGCTGCCGGAGGATGTCTGCTTCTTAGGCTCTTCGCCTTCGTGATACTCCTCCTCAATCTCCTTCGTGTAGTCGATGGGAGGATGTTTCTTCAGCAGGGAATAAATCGTCGGCACGAGAAACAGCGTGCCTACGGTCGCAAAGATCAGACCACCGATCACCGCGCGTCCCAGCGGCGCATTCTGCTCGCCGCCTTCGCCAAGCGCGAGCGCCATCGGGAACATGCCGATGATCATCGCCAGCGCGGTCATAAGTACCGGCCGCAGCCGCGTATGTCCGGCGTTGATGGCGGCCTCGCGGCGATGTTTGCCTTCCAAGCGTTCATCGTTCGCGAAGACCACCATCAGGATCGAGTTCGCTGTCGCCACACCGATCGTCATGATCGCGCCCATCAGGCTAGGCACATTGAAGGTCGTCTGCGTCAGGAACAGCGTCCACAGAATCCCGCAGAACGCGCACGGAATCGCCATCAGGATGATCAGCGGATCGAGCCAGCTTTGGAAGTTCACCGCCATCAGCAGATACACCAGCCCGATGGCGAAGAGAATGCCGAGCCCAAGGCGCGTGAACGAATCATTCATCGTCGCTACCTGTCCGCGCAACTCCAACTGCGTTGCCTTCGACACCTTCTGGTGAGCGATGATCTTTTGAATTTCGCTCGCAACACCGCCCAGGTCGCGTTGATCGACATTCGCGTAGATGTCGTATACAGGCTCGATGTCGTAATGGTTCACGATGATGGGCGATTCATCGCGATGGAATGAGGCGACGTTGCCCAACATCTGCGTCGCATTCCCCTGCGGGGTCGTTATCGGTGTGCGCGAAAGCTCCGGCAGTGACGAGATCCTGTATTGCGGCGTCTGCACCACCACGTTGTAGTTCACGCCATTTAGCGGATTGAGCCACTCGTTTGGCGCGACCTGTGACGTTCCGGAAAGAGAGATCAGCGTGGACTGCGCGACATCCTGCTGCGTCAGTCCAATCTGCCGCGCCTTGGTGCGGTCCACGTTGATATCGAGTGTTGGATACTCCACCAACTGGTGAAGGTGCACATCCACGGCTCCCGGAATTGCCGCTACTTCCTTCTCCAGCTTCTTCGCGAGCACATAATTGCCCTGGCCGTGTCCGACCACTTGCAGATCGATCGGCGCAGGCAGTCCGAAATCCAGAATTTCATTCGTAATGTTCGCGGGTGCGAAATAGAACGTGCCATCGGGAAACTTCTGCCGAAGATCATCGCGCAGCGTGCGCATGAATTCTTCCGTCTGCCTCTTGCCTGGCTTCAATGAAATCAGAATCTCGCCATCGGAGCTGGAGACAGGGGGCGCACTCGAAAAGGCGAGATTGATGCCGCTGTTGGGCAGCCCGATATTGTCGAGCAGCAGGCTCACGCGGTCGGCTGGAAGAGCCCGGCGAATTTCCGCGTCCACCCTGGAGAAGTACTGTTCGGCATCCTCAATTCGCATGCCCTGCGGCGGCTCAACTTCCAGGCGCATCTGCCCGGAGTCCACGTAGGGGAAGAAGTCGCGGCCAATAAAGAATGTCAGCGGAAGCGACAACACCAGCAGGACTCCGAACAACAGCAGCGTGATACCAGCGTTGTCGACACACCACTCCAGCAGCTGCTTGTAGTAGTGCTGCAGCCGCTCGAATTTATGGTCGAACTTCATGTGCCAACGCCACACGAAATTTTTCTTTGCCTCGCGGTCGCTCTCGCTGGGGCTCTGATAAAGCGCGAGCTCCTTGGCCAGCAGGAAGTGCATCATCGTCGGCACGAGTGTGCGCGAGAGGAAGTAGCTGGCCAGCATGGCGAACACGACGGCCATGGCGAGCGGCGTAAACAGAAACTTCGCAGCTCCGGTCAGCAGCACCACGGGCACGAAGACAATGCAGATGGAGAGCGTGGAGACAAACGCCGGCGCGGCCACCTGCTGGGCGGAATCGAGAATCGCTCGCGTCAGCGGCTTCTTCAGCCCCATGTTGCGATGTGTGTTCTCAATCTCCACCGTGGCATCGTCTACCAGGATGCCGACCGCCAGCGCCATGCCGCCAAGCGTCATCACATTGATCGTCTGTCCAATCGCCGCGAGAATCACGAGTGAGGTCGCAATCGACAGCGGAATCGAGATGCAGACGATCAGGGTCGACCGCCATGACCCGAGGAACAGCAGAATCATCAGCGCCGTCAACGCGGCGGCGATGATCGCCTCGCGCGCAACCTCGTCGATGCTCGTGCGGACAAAGATCGACTGATCGAAGAGCGGCGTAATCTTCAGCGGCGCGAGCTCGGCTTCAATCCTGGGCAGGTGGTTCTTGACGTCCTGCACAATGGAGAGCGTCGACGTGTTGCCATTCTTCAGGACCGTCAGCAGCGCGGAGCGCTTGCCGTTCTCGCGAACAATATTGGTTTGGACGGCGTAGCCGATGTGCACCTGCGCGACGTCCTTTACGTAGACGACGGCGCCATTCGCCGCTCTGATCGGCAAATCATTCATCGCGGCCATGGTTGCGGGGCTCGAGTTGGTCCTGACGACGTATTCGCGATCGCCGATTCGCGCCGTGCCCGCGGGCAGAATCAGGTTCTGCTGGCTCATCGCCGTCGAGACGTCCGCCGCTGACAGATGGTGCGCGTACATCAGGTTCGGATCGGTGTCGATCATGACGTCGCGCACCTTCCCGCCATAAGGAGAGGGAAGGGACGCGCCCTGCACTGTGGCCAGCAAAGGTCGCACAAAGTTCAGGCTCTGGTCATAGAGATCGGCCTCGCTCAGCCCCTGCCCACCCATGCTCAGCTGCAGGATCGGTACCGCCGAAGCGTCGTACTTAATCATGAACGGCGCTGTTGTTCCCGGCGGAGTAATCTTCAGGATCGTTTGCATGACCGCTGTGACCTGCGCCTCGGCCGCAGCGATCTGCACTCCCGGCTGAAAGTACACCTTGATGACGGCGATGCCCTGGTGGCTTTCGCTTTCCGTGTGTTCGATGTCATTGACCGTCGTCGTCAGCGCGCGTTCGGAAATCGTCACGATGCGCCCGGCCATCTCCGTCGGTGTCAGGCCGGTATAAGTCCAGACAATCGTCACAACAGGGATGTTGATATACGGAAAAATGTCCTTCGGCGTCTCAATCGCCGATCCAATGCCCAGCACCGCGATAAGCAGCGATAGCACGACGAAGGTATAGGGGCGGCGTAGCGCCAGTCGTACGATCCACATATCCGCCTCAGGAGGGCTTGGTTCCGATAATGTTCAGACGCGCAAAACGCTCACTGAGACTCTCGCGTCCTTGCCTTCCCTGAAAACGAAGGCCGCTCCATTATGAAGCGGCCTCCTCGTCTGCGATGCTTACGAGCTACTTTTTTGCCTGCTCGAAGCGCTTGTTCACCTCAGCCCAATTCACCACGTTCCACCATGCGGCCAGATACTCCGGGCGCCGGTTGTTGTACTTCAGGTAATACGCGTGCTCCCACACGTCGTTGCCCAGGATCGGATACAGGCCCTGCGACAGCGGATTGTCCTGGTTCGGCGTGGTCATGATGGCCAGCTTGCCGCCCTTCCACACCAGCCATCCCCAGCCGGAGCCGAACTGTTTTGCCGCGGCGTCGTTGAACGCCTTCTTGAAGTCCTCGAATCCGCCGAAGTCGGTCTGGATCTGCTCGCCGATATTTCCCGTCGGATTGCCTCCGCCCTTCGGCGCCATGATCTGCCAGAACATCGTGTGATTCACATGTCCGCCGCCGTTGTTGCGCACCGTCGTACGAACGTCTTCGGGAACGCTGTCCAGATTCTTGATCAGTTCCTCGGGAGTTTTCTTGCCCAGGTCGGGATGCTTCTCCACCGCACCGTTCAGGTTCGTCACATAGGCCTGGTGGTGTTTGTCGTGGTGCAGCTTCATCGTGGCCTCGTCAATTGTCGGCTCGAGTGCAGCGTAGTCGTAGGGCAGGGGAGGGAGTTCGAATGCCATAACAGTTTCTCCTTGAGGTTTGCGAGTAACAGCAGGTTGCGAAGTGACGGCGGAGCCAAATCTCCGCTTGAACGAAGCCGTGTGGCCTGTCCGCTTGGATGCGGCGCGGAAGCCATGCGATTCAGCATCCTTGAGCTTAGCGCAGTGTGGCGAACTCTGCTTATACGGTCGCTGCCGCCCTGTGACAAGGATCATGAAGGAATCAGATCCGCGATTTCTTGCATCAATCGCTGCCTCTCTCATGGGGACGTGTGAGCACTGGCCGCCAGTTCGGCCCCGTGAACCAATCTGTGGTCTCATAGTTTCCAATGAGCGTTCTGAACGAAACATACCGCTGGCTGGATGACGACGGTGCGGCCTTCGGTGCTCCGGGCCTTGCTCCGCGATGGACATCCAGCAAAAAGGACGCTGTCTCTACGGCGTATGCCGCCTCCAGCCGCATCTGGTTCACCGCTTCCCACGGCACTCTGAATGAGATCTACTACCCAACCATCGACCGCCCCCAGACGCGCGATATGGAACTTCTCTTCACCGACGAGGAGACCTTCTTCCACGAGGAGAAGCGCGACTTCGAATACGACTTCCACTACATCGACTCCGACGCTCTCGCCGTTCGCGTCACCGCCAACGATCTCGGCGGACGCTACACCGTCACCAAGGAGTTCATCACCGATCCGCACCATCCCGTCGTTCTCATCAACGTGAAGATCGAGGGCGACGAGGAGATTCTCTCGCGCCTCAAGTGCTACGCTCTGCTCGCCCCTCATCTGGATGGCGGCGGCGCCGGCAACTCCGCCCGTGCCGTCGACATCGCTGGCCGTCGCGCCATCCTCGCGTGGAAGAACGGCATCTCGCTGGCGTTCGGCTGCAGCTGCGGCTTCTCGCGCACCAGTTGCGGCTATGTCGGCTCCAGCGACGGTTATCAGGACCTCAGTCAGCATCAGCGCATGACCTGGGACTTCGGTCAGGCGCTGGACGGCAACATTGCGATCATGGGCGAGATCAACATCGGCTGCGTCCGCGATTTCACGATCGCTATCGCGCTCGGCGACAACCATCACGCCGCGCTCGCCGGCATGACCCAGACCCTCGCCACGCCATACGAGCTCCACCAGAAGCGCTTCATCGAGCAGTGGCATCGCGCGGCATCGCCGGAGCGCCTCGCCGCTGCTTCGACCGACGGCGGCAGCCTCATGCGCGTCTCTCACAACGTCCTGCTCGCCCACGAAGACAAGCAATACTCCGGCGCCTTCATCGCCTCGGCCTCCATCCCGTGGGGCGCGTCCAAGTCTGACGACGACCTCGGCGGATACCACCTGGTCTGGACGCGCGACATGATCCAGTCCGCGACCGCGCTGCTCGCCTGCGGCCGCACCGACACCGCGCTCCGCGCACTGGTCTACCTCGCCTGTACTCAGCACCCCGACGGCGGCTTCGCGCAAAATTTCTGGATCGACGGCACGCCCTACTGGTCGGGCATTCAGCTCGACGAGGTCGCCTTTCCCATGATCCTCGCGTGGCGGCTCTGGAAAATAAACGCGCTCGGCGAATTCGACATTATCCCTTTTGTCACCCGTGCCGCCAGCTTTCTCGTCCGGTACGCTCCGGTCACGCAACAGGAGCGTTGGGAGGAGAACGCCGGCTACAGCCCCTCAACGCTTGCATCGGTAATCTCTGCGCTGCTCTGCGCCTCCGAGATCGTTTGCAGGGAATTCCCCGAGCTTGCTGATTTCCTCTGCGACTACGCAGACTGGATCGAAGCGCACCTTGACGAGTGGACCACAACAACCGCCGGCGTTCTCCTGCCCGAGGTCCCGTACCACTACATGCGCATCCGGCCGCCCGCCGAAGGCGAACCGTTCCACAACCCATCCATCCCGCCCGGGATGATTCACATCGCGAACCGCGAGCCCGGCGAAAAGAATGAGTTTGAAGCGCGCGAGGTTGTCGACCCCGGCTTCCTCGAGCTCGTACGCTACGGCATTCGCCGCCCCGACGATCCGCTCATCATCGACTCTCTCAAAGTCGTCGACCACTTCCTCAAGATCAGCACGCCGTATGGTCCCTGCTGGCGCCGCTACAACCACGATGGATACGGCCAGCGCAAAGATGGCGGCCCGTATATGGGCTTCGGCCAGGGTCGCGCCTGGCCGCTCCTCACGGGTGAGCGCGCGCACTATGAGCTCGCTGCCGGGAAGGACATTCGCCCGCTCATCAACGCCATAGAAAAGTTCTCCTCCTTCGGCGGTATGCTCCCCGAGCAGGTCTGGGACTACGCCGACATGCCCTCCGAAGGCCTGTACTGCGGCCGCTCCGCCGGTTCGGCCCAGCCCCTCTGCTGGGCGCACGCCGAGTACCTCAAGCTTCTCCGCTCCGTCACAGACGGCCACATCTTCGACCGCATCTCCATCGTCGAAGAGCGCTACGGCGTCCCGAAAGAGCAGCGCAAATTTCAGAGCCGCATGGAGATCTTCCGCACCACGCGACCCATCTCGGCCATGGTCTGCTCCGGCACCCTGCGCGTCATCGACCCCGAGCCATTCCATCTCATCTGGACGACCGACAACTGGGCTACCACCACCAGGACGGCGGCAGAGCCGGTCGACTCTTTCGGGTCGTTTGCCGATGTCACTGCCCCCGAACTGCCCTGCACGCTCGTCTTCACCATGTTTTGGCCGAACATTAACCGTTGGCTCGGCCACAACTATGAGGTCACCGTGCACGCCGAGCAACCCGCCCAGATGCCAGCCTCGCGCAAGCCGCAGAACTGATTCCTGCGTTGCTTTCTTTCTGTTATCCCCGTAGGGGATCTGCTTTTGTTTTCTGCTCGGCATCGCGGACACTTCGACTATCATCTAAATAATCATGACGAAGGCCCGAAAACATCTCTCGGACGACCAGGTGCAGGCGATCGCTCGCGCGCTCGCCGATCCCCGCCGCTTCGCCATCCTGCAGCAGATCGCCCGCCACGACGCCACTCCCTGCGGCTCCCTGGCCGAGCAGAAGGTCCTCAGCCCCGCCACCATCTCCCATCACCTCAAGGAGTTGGCTGACGCCGGTCTGATCGAGGTCGAGCGCGACGGCCGCTGCGCCTCCCTCACCCTGCATCGCGACACATGGAACGCTTACCTCGCGCAGCTCGCCAAACTGTAATAGTTCGATAAATATCGAAACTTCCTGAATCCTTCGCTTCGCCATGTCATCCATTTCGATGTGTGTCGAACAATTCGACAGACGTCAAAAAGGAGAAATCATGGCAAAGCTCACAGGGAAGGTCGCAGTCGTCACAGGAGCCAGCAAGGGAATCGGCGCGGGCATCGCAAAGGCCCTCGGTGCCGCTGGAGCCTCAGTCGTCGTCAATTACGCCTCCGACAAGGCTGGTGCTGACCGCACCGTCGCCGACATCACCAAGTCCGGTGGAAAAGCTGTCGCCATCGGTGCCAGCGTTGCAAACTCCGCCGATATCGACAAGCTATTCACAGAAACGAAGAAAGCGTTCGGAAAGCTGGACATCCTCGTCAACAACGCTGGCGTCTATGCCTTCAGCCCTCTTGAGGCCGTGACTGAGCAGGAAATTAACCGCATCTTCACGACCAATGTCACAGGGCTATTGCTTACAACCAAGGCTGCTGTTCCGCTCTTCCCAGCGGAAGGCGGCAGTGTCATCAACATCGGCTCCGTGGTCAGCGAGTCCACGCCGCCCAATTCGTCCGTCTACACCGGAACGAAGGGTGCGGTCGACGCCATCACCCGCGTTCTCGCCAAGGAACTCGGCCCAAAGAAGATCCGTGTGAACGCCGTCAATCCAGGTCTCACCATCACCGAAGGCGCGCAATCGGCCGGCATCCCGGGCTCTGATTTCGAGTCCAACGCCGTCGCGCAGACACCGCTCGGCCGCACCGGCAAGCCCGACGACATCGCCGACGTCGTCACCTTCATCGCCTCCGACGAGGCCCGCTGGGTTACGGGCTCGCTCCTCCAAGCCGGCGGCGGTCTTCGCTGACAGAAACGTGTGTTCACGAAGTTTTCATCTCACTGACGGAAACTTCGATCCAGCAACCTCGGTCTCACTCATACACGGCACAACACCGTGTATGAGCCGGGACCACAACAAGACAGGAGAAGATCATGAACCTCGTCCTTACACTTCTTCCCCTCGGCCTCGTCGCCGCCAACTACCTCGTCGCCGATCTCCGCGACCGTAATCGCCCGGACCACGACGCTATCTGCGGCTAAGCTCCGCACCAGCAGAGCCCAGCCGCAGTCTGCATCCGGCTATGCCGGCGGCTGCTGGCCGGGCACACTCACCATCCAGCCAACGCCATACTTATCGGTGCACATGCCAAACAGCGGAGACCAGAAGGTCGGCGCCAGCGGCATATACACACTGCCACCTTCGCTCAGTGCGTCAAAGAGCCTCTTCACCGTCGCCTGGTCCTGATCCTCAACGCACACCTGGAAACCGCCCATCGGCTTGCCGCTGCCCGGAGGCGCATCCGCTCCCATCAGCGTGATGTTGCCCACGGGCATCGACGTATGCATCACCAGGTCCTTCGCGCCGTCGGGCACCGGAACGCCCTGCGGAGCTTCTCCGTACCGCATCGTCATGTGCCGCTTCGTCCCGAAGACCTTCTCGTAAAAGCTGAAGGCCTCATCACACTTGCCTGTAAATCCCAGGTGCAGATTCGTCTTCATTCCATCTCTCCTTAGGTGAAACGTTCTTTACTGTCTGCTGCCAACAAACTCTGCCAGCTTCTCCAGGCTCTGGCTCCATCCTTCGCGCATGCCCTTCAGGTAGCGCGCGGCTTCCGGCGTGCTCCGTGTCACATGCACGTCCAGAACAACCTCCGTTCCGCCTTCAACTTCCTCAAAGAACACAGACGTCCACGTCTCAAACGGCTGATTCCCCTCTTGATCGACCGGCCCTGACGTGAAATGGAAGCGATACGGAGGATAGAACTCCACGAACCGGCCCGTCATCGGATACACGGTCCCATCCGGCCCCTGCATGTGGATGAGGATCGCTCCGCCCTGCCGCGCATCCATCTCGCACACCGGGTTCGTGAAGCACTTCGGCCCCCACCACTCCTTCACCAGCTCCGGCTTCGTCCATGCGTCGAACACCATCTGCCGAGGCGCGGCAAAGAACCGCCGCAGGTGCAGTTCGCTCGGCACATCGTCCGCCGCCGGCTTGCGCTCCGGCTGCACGCGCAGCATGAACTCCGCAAAGCAGTCGAACGCCGAATTCCATCCGCCATTGTGTCCATCGCGCTCGCTCTCCGTCGCAAACGGAGCCTGATGAAAGTGCATGACCGTCTTTCCTCCTCGCTCTTCAAACCGCACCGTGATCACGTTTTCCTTCGGCCCATCGCCGAGCCCCACGCTCGCGCGGCTGTCCCAGCCAAACGTGTACTTCAGCAGCTCCGGCGGCCGCACCTCGAGTACCGTCCCGCCCTGGCCCAGCGTCACCAGTTGGTCGCTCCCAGGCCGTCGCCCGACCATCGTCAGGTGCCACTGCCCGCCCGGCTCGTCTGAAGTCGTAAACTCCGTCGTCGTAAATCCGCGCGGCCCCATCCATTCCTTCGCCATCTCTCGATCGGTCCAGGCCTTCCACACCAGCTCCCGCGGAGCGTCGAACGTCCGAGTTATCGAAATCTCATAGCCCTGCGCGGGCTCGATTGCCACTGCATTGTTAGTTAAGCTTGCGGCCATCTCTCTTCTCCTTACGCGTCTTCGTTGTCTTCCGTTCCTTCAATCCCGTCCCCCTCGCCTGTTCGGCCTGCAGATGTTTCAAAAAGCTGTCCAGCCGGTCGAAGCTCTCCTCCCAGAACCGCCTGTACTGCTCGATCCATCCGGCCGCCTCCCGCAAGGGCTCGGCCCGCAGCCTTACCGGACGGTACTGCGCCTGCCGCCCCCGCTCCACGAGCCCCGCATTCTCCAGCACCCGCAGGTGCTTCGAGACCGCCGGCATGCTCATCTCGAACGGTTCCGCCAGCTCCGTCACCGAGGTCTCGCCCAGCGCCAGCCTCGCCAGAATGGCCCTGCGCGTCGGATCCGCCAGCGCCGAAAACGTATTGCTGATTGCGTCATTCATGTATATGTAACCACTCGGTTATATAACCTGATGGTTAATTACGCCTGCCCCGCCAGCTTGTCAACTTTTTTCTTCGGAAGTTTCAAACGGCAGGCTCAATCGATTACCATCAATATTCAGAAACCGGTCTCTCAGGCATTCACTTCATACGCCGAAACGCCGGGCACCACAGGAGATACAGAATGGGGAACTATCGGGTCAGCGTGCGCGCGCTTCTGCTCGCGACCATCTCGCTGACCACTGCGCAGAATCTTTGCTATGCCGCCGCCACAAACTCCACCAGCTCCACGGCAAAGCCCGATAAGTTCTTCACTCTCCCCATCGCGAATCCCAACGCCGGCCAGCATCTCGAGTACCGTTACGGCGTGCCGTTCATGGTGACGCCTTCATCAACCGCCCAGATTAAGGTCGATGCCGCGGTGAAGAAGATCTTCATCCTCGGCTTGACCGAGACGATGCGTCCCTCCGCATGGTCTGATCCTCTGGACATGTCGCGCCGCTTCTTCATTGGCGACAACCTCGGCGTCATCCGTCTCACCTATGCCGACGGATCCACACAGAACTTCCCGCTCATCGTCGGCGAGAGCGCATGGTTCGGCATGCCGTTCTACCAGACGCGCGAGCCCTTCCCCACTGACGCGCATCTGCGCAGTGCCTTCGCCCAGTCGAGCCATCTCTACCCCGCGGCTCCGGTCGATGATGGCAACTACGTCGCTGTGATCGACCCGCGTACCGCTCCGCTGGCAAGCATCGAGATCATTCCGGCCTCTGACAAGAAGGGCTCCGTCAGCATCGCCGGCGTCACAGCGGAGACTGCGCAGGATCAATCCGTTCCCGGCCTGCGGTACACGCCCTTCGACAGCCTCGATCCGAAGTTCGCGGAGTTCGTGCAGCATAAGTCGCTGCGCCCTGAAGGCGTCGATGAGTCGATCTCGAAGGCACGTCTCGGCGAGCTTCGCGCCGCCCTCTACACCAGCGCCGCACAGTGGGACAAGCCTGTAGCCGTCAAACCCGTGCCGTCCGGTTATACCGGTCCCCGCGTCACCATCAAGGGCAACAACTACAGCAACATCCTGCAGAACGCCTTCTACGCCAATGTGCAGGACATGCTGGCCAAGGTCGACGCCAAAGGCTTCTATCACACCTCCACTCCTGGAGCCCTTGCCTGGTCCGGCGCCCCATGGTCTGCCAGCGGAGAGTTCGGCACCTGGCGCAACGGCGTCGGCGTCTACGCCGACCAATCCTGGTCACGCGACCTTGGTCGCACCATGCAGGAGCTCGCCGATCTCGGCTTCATCGATCCAGCCACGCGCGGCCTCGATCTTGCCCTGCGCGACGCGCGTCTCTATCAGGAGAATCCCAATCTCACCTTCCGCGGCGGTCCCCTGCCTCCGCACTGGAGCCGCATCATCAATCGCCCTGATCCCGCGTGGCCTTTTGAGAATGACGGCCACGGGCTCATCAGCATCGCGCTCTACAGGCTGTGGCTGCATCTCCCCGATCGTGATGCCTGGCTCCGCGCCCATTGGACTGACGTAAAGGCCGCGGGCGACTGGATACCGTGGCAGTTTGCCCATCCCGACCTCTCCGGTGTTAAAAACGGCATTCTTCACACCACGGGCGAGTCGGCGGGCGGCAACGGTTACTCCGTCTACCCCGACTACATCTGCATGACTGCGCTCGAAAGCCTGGCTCGCATGGCCGACTCCATCGGTCAGACCGACTCCGCCAGCCTCTGGCGTGACCGCGCAGCGAAGATGCGCTCCGCCATGTATTCGCAGTACATCGTCTCGGATCCGAAGTACGGCGATGTCTGGACGCTCAAATACGCCGGCTGGCCCAACAAGTCCACCGTCCTCGGTCCGCTCATCACCCAAGCTGACACCAACGCTTACGAGCCCGAGCAGGACCCAAAGTGGCAAGCCGCAGATCAGGCAGCCTATCAGCGCCTCATCGACACCTATAAGCCTCTGGGCTTCTACGGCTGGGCGATGGGCTACGGCCAGGGCTTCGTCTCGCAGGCCGCTCTGCTCCTCGACCGCATGAACGACGCCACCGCAATGTTCGACTGGACCGCGAGGGAGGTTTACGATCCGGCCGTCGGCTCTGCGGCCGAGTTCATCGTTCCGGAAGGCGCGCAGCTCGACCCGACCGGCAAATTCATCTATCGCACCGGCGATCAGGGCAACGGCGTGCAGGAGGACGAGATCGTCAAGGCCTTCCGTCTCGTTATCGGCATCGACGATCTGAATCCGCAGCATCTCCAGATCCTGCCCCGCATCCCCTATGACTGGACCGAGTTCGCCGTCGACAAGTACCCCGTGCTTTACTCACATGACGGCAAGACGGAGACAGCCATGCTTCGCTACCGTCTCGTCCGCACCGGCTCCCGGATGGCCTTCGAAATCTCGGCCAGCAAGCCCATCGGCACGGTTCCGGTCCGCCTCGGCCCCTTCAAGGACTCGCCGTCGCTCTCCAGCGTCCTCGTTAACGGCAAACACCCCGAAGGCGCCTCCGTCATCCACAGCGGCGACTCCTGGTGGGTATCCTGCTCAACCGACCTGGGCCCAAACAGGTAATCCGGCCGCTTGACAAACCTCACGCCCCGGCGCCCCAGCCCCTCCGCACCGCCCGGAACAAACCGCTTCTCGGCGTGTGCTTAGGTCCAAAGCTAAAGTCCTTGTTTTGAAGATTTTGCGCAAAAAGTACGGGGGGAGGGGGGTACCCTCCCCTTGCCCGTGAAACATGAGAAAATATAGGAGATGATCTCTGTCTCCAATGTCACCATGCGCTACGGTTCGAAGCTGCTCTTCGAGGACGTCTCCGTAACCTTCCACTCGGACCGCCGCTACGGCCTCACCGGCCCCAACGGCTCCGGCAAGTCGACCTTCATGAAGGTCCTCACCGGCGAAATCGACGCCCAGAAGGGCACCGTCGTCCGCCCCAAAAAGTTCGGCGTCCTCAAGCAGAACCAGTACGAGTTCGACGCCTTCCGCGTCATCGACACCGTCATCATGGGCAACAAAGGCCTCTGGGCAGCACTCGAGGAGCGCGAGGTCATCTACTCCAAGCCCGAGATGACCGACGAGGACGGCATCCGCCTCGGCGAGCTCGAGGGCATCGTCGGCGAAGAGGACGGCTACGAGGCCGAACCCAACGCCGCGATCCTCCTCCAGGGCCTCGACATCCCCGACGAGCTCCACGAGCGCAAGATGTCGGAGCTCCAGGGCGGCCAGAAGGTTCGCGTCCTCCTCGCGCAGGCACTCTTCGGAAACCCCGACGCCCTCTTCCTCGACGAGCCCACCAACTACCTCGATCTCGATTCAATTCACTGGCTTGAGAACTTTCTCAACCGTTACAACGGCACGGTCATCACCATCTCGCACGACCGCCACTTCCTGAACTCGATCTGCACCCACATCGCCGACATCGATTACGAGACGATCATTGTCTACACCGGCGGCTACGACGACATGGTGATGCAAAAGACGTCCGTCCGCAGCCGCATCGAATCGCAGAACGAGCAGCGCGAGAAGAAGATTGCTCAGTTGAACGAGTTCATCGCCCGCTTCTCCGCCGGTACTCGTTCCTCGCAGGTGAACTCACGTAAGAAGGAAGTTGAGCGCCTCCAGACCACGGAGCTCGCGCGCTCCAACATTCAGCGCCCGTACATCGCGTTCAAGATGGAGCGTCCCAGCGGCAAGCACGTGCTCGAGTTCGAAGGCGTGAACAAGAGCTACACCCAGCCCAACGGCTCAACCGAGCACGTCATCCGTAACTTCTCCGCATCCGTTCTAAGAGGCGACAAGGTCGTCCTCGTCGGCCGCAACGGTCAAGGGAAGTCCACGATGCTCAAGGCGCTGCTTGCCAATACGGATCTCGATGAGGCGAATAAGGCAGACATTGACTCCGGTGAAGTGAAATGGGGACACGAGGCGCAGATTGGCTACTTCGCGCAGGACCACACTGCCTCGATCCCCAAGGGAACCACTGCCGCCGACTGGCTGCACAGCTTTGATCCCAAGGCAGCCAAGGAAGACATCCGCGGCCTGCTCGGGCAGATGCTCTTCCGCGGCGAAGAGGGCTTGAAGAAGACCGAGGCACTTTCCGGTGGTGAAGCTGCTCGCCTTCTCTTCTGCAAGCTGATGCTGCAGAAGCCAAACATCCTCGTGCTCGACGAGCCGACGAACCACCTGGATCTCGAGAGCATCATGGCTCTGAACACGGCTCTCCAGAAATACGAAGGGACTGTGTTCCTGGTGACGCACGATCAGGACCTCATTGAAGAGGTCGGCACGCGCATCTGGCACTTCGAAGGCGGCCCCACGGACTTCCACATCACCGACCACAAGGGACCGTACGAAGAGTACGAATCTCAGCTGGCGTTAGCGGCGAAGTAATGGATCGCGCTCTGCATCAGGAGTACGAGCAGGAGCTTGCGCTAGCGGCTCGTTAGCGCTCCCGACTGTTTGGGAGCCCACCGCGATTCCAGTACACTCAGCTTCAAAGAAGGTCTCAGTCTCGCATTTCACCGGAGCAGGTCTTTACCGGTCTCTAAGGAACGCCAAGGAATGGCAAAGGTTGTCGTTGTTGGAGCCGGCGCAATGGGCCTTGCCGCTGCGTACCGAGCATCGAAAAATGGACACGAGGTAGATCTGATTGAAGCCGCTCCTGACCCGGGTGGCATGGCCGGTCATTTCGACTTCGATGGCGTTTCGCTTGAGCGGTTCTATCACTTCGTCTGCAAGACGGACTATCCGACGTTCGACCTGCTCAAGGAGCTTGGGATCCCAGACGCCATGGAGTGGCGAGATTCGTCCATGGGCGTGTTCACCGGCGGAAAGCTGCATAGCTGGGGTGATCCCATCTCGCTGCTGCGATTCCCGCACCTCTCGTTGTGGCAAAAGCTGAGATATGGCCTGTTCGCCCTGGTGTCGGTGCGCAGGAATCAGTGGCCTGCAATCGAGAACGAATCGGCCAAGAGCTGGATCGTGCGCTGGTGTGGCGAAGGCGTGTATCGGCTGCTTTGGGAGCCGCTGTTCGACTACAAGTTTTACGAGTATGCCGACAACATATCCGCGCTATGGATATGGACACGGATTCGCCGCATCGGGCGCTCGCGCCGGAGCCTGATGCAGGAGGAACTCGGGTACATCGAAGGCGGATCCATCACTCTGGTTAATGCGCTGGTCGATGCGATTCAGAAGAACGGCGGGCGTGTTCATCTCGGCGAACCGGCGACGGAGATCGCATCGGAGGATGGTCGGGTGACAGGCGTGCGAACGTCGAAGGGCTTCTATCCGGCAGACGCCGTTATCTGCACGTCTCCCACGCCGCTGATCGCCTCGCTGGTTCCGTCACTGCCTGAGGATTGGAAGCAGCGTTACGCGTCGATCCACAACATTGGTGTGATCTGTGTGATTTTCAAGCTGCGGCGCTCGGTCAGCCCGCATTTCTGGTTGAACATCTCGGAGCCGGATTTTGAGATTCCGGGTGTGATCGAGTTCACGAGGCTTCGGGATGTAGGTGGTGACCATATCGTATATGTGCCGTATTACATGCCGGTCACTCATCCGAAGTTCTCCTGGCGTGAGGACCAACTGCTTGATGAGGCGTTCGCCTGCCTGCACCGGATCAACCCGGCGCTGACGCGCGAAGATATTCTGGCGACAAAGGTTGCGCGTCTGCGGCATGGGCAGCCGATCTGCGAGCCCGGATTTGCGGCGAAGATACCGCCCGTGCAGACGCCGATCGCTGGTCTGCAGATTGCGGACACCTGTTATTACTACCCCGAGGACCGCGGAATCGCGGAGAGTGTGCGGCTGGGGCAGCAGATGGCGAATGCAGTCGGGCAATAGGCGCGATCCTGGCGCAAACGCCGGGCAATTGCACAAAGTCCTGAAGTTTATAGACTGGAAAGAACAGACCCGGCGCCGGCTAGAGCAGGGAATGCAGCAATCCTGCCCTGGCAAGCGCATCCAAAGGGATAGATCATGCTGAATGGAAAGAAAATTGCAGTTGTTCTGCCGGCCTACAACGCTGCGAAGACGCTGGAAAAGACCGTTCGGGAGATTCCGCGCGAAATTGTCGACACGGTAATTCTGACCGATGACTGCAGCAAGGACGATACGGTCCGGATCGCGCAGCAGCTGGGGCTGGTTACGCTGCGCCATGACAACAACCGCGGGTATGGCGGCAATCAGAAGACCTGTTATGCCGCGGCCCTGCACGAGGGCGCAGACATTGTGGTCATGGTTCATCCGGATTATCAATACACGCCGCTTCTGATTGCTGCGATGGTTTCGATGATTGCGTACGGCGAGTATGACGCTGTGATGGCTTCACGCATTCTGGGCCGAGGTGCGCTGAAGGGCGGCATGCCGAAGTATAAGTACGTGTCGAATCGCGTGCTGACGCTGCTCGAAAACATTTTGATTCACGAAAAGCTCTCCGAGTATCACAGCGGATATCGTGCGTGGAGCCGCGAGGTTCTGGAGCGTTTGCCGCTGTTGAGCTGCTCGGACGATTTCGTGTTCGACAACGAAATGCTTGCTCAGACGTTTTACTTTGGCTTCCGTGTCGGCGAGATATCGTGCCCGACGAAGTATTTCGAGGAGGCCTCGTCGATTAATTTCCGGCGCAGCGTGAAGTATGGATTCGGTGTCCTGGGCACCGCCTTGGACCTGCGGTTGAAGCGAATGAAGCTGAAGAAGCCGGCGATTTTTGAGGATCGGCCGGGCGAGAAGCTCCTGGATGCACCCCAGCCGACCCCTCTGGTGGAACCCATTGCCTGAGCGTTTGCACAACCTGAGTCGGCGCTTAACGCATCCGCCTTCTCTGAGGGTATGAGAAAGACATCCTGGTATCGTGCGGCGCTGGTTGGCGCTGTTGCCATTGTGTTGTTGAACACGTGGTTCGCGGCACGCGCACTCAACACGCTGATAGCGGCGCAGTTCTGGTACTCGCACACCCTGCAAGTGATCTCGCAGACGGAGACTCTGCTTGCAGAGGTGCGCACCGCAGAGAGTTCGGCGCGCGGGTTTGTGATGACGGGGCTGCCTGCGCTTGAGGAGCAATACTCGAAATCTACGCAGCAGATTCACCAGAGCGCGGACAGCCTGCAACGCTTGACGATTGATAACAGTTCGCAGCAGGTGCGCATTGCAGCCCTGAATGACGGTATTTCAGCGAAGCTGTCGACACTGGAGGCGCTGCTTGCGGTGCGCCGGGTCCAGCCGCAGGGTGCGATCGATCCGGCCCTGCTGGCCCCTGTCGTCGAGGGCACGCCAGACCGCATGGACAGGGTACAGTCGACCGTTCGTGATATCGAGACAGAGGAGCAGCGGCTGCTTGCAGAGCGCACCGCAGAGACTATGTCGGCGCGGCGGCAGGTGTGGGGAAGCTTTACGCTCGCATTTGTCCTGGATTTCCTTCTGCTTGTAAGCGCGTTTGAACTGCTGGTTCGCGCCGCGCGAGACCGTGAGCGGATTGCCGCAAGCGCAGAGGAAAATGCCGCACTGAACCGGCAGCTGACCGAAGCGAATGAGGAGTTGGAAACCCGGGTTGAGCAGAGGACTCGCGAACTGGCTCAATCGAACGAGGAACTGGAGGCGTTCAGTTATTCGGTGTCGCACGATCTTCGGGCGCCACTTCGCACGATTGACGGATTTTCGCTCGCGCTGCACGAAGATTATGGCGGCAGGCTGGATGAGCAAGGGAAGGATTACATCAACCGCGTGCGCAATGGCGTGCAGCGGATGGGGACGCTGATCGACTCGCTTCTGCAGCTTTCTCGTGTGACGCGGTATGAGGCGCAGCGCGAACAAGTGGACCTGTCGCAGCTCGCGACCACAGTCTTTGGCGAGCTTCACGCGCTGGATCCGCAGCGCAAGGTGCAGTGGATTGCTGAGCCGGGGATGGTTGCGGAAGTTGATCCCCGCCTGATGCGGGTTGCATTCGAGAATTTGATTGGAAATGCATTGAAGTTCACGGCGCGAACAGAGGAGGCGACGATCGAGTTCGGGAGTAGCCCGCAAAATGGCGAGACCGTATACTTTCTTCGGGACAATGGAGCAGGGTTTGACATGCAGTATGTCGACCGTCTGTTCACTGCGTTTCAGCGACTTCATGGCGAGCGTGAGTTCAAAGGGTCGGGCATCGGCCTTGCGACCGTGTCGCGCATCATTCGCCGTCATCACGGTTCCATCCGGGCGGAAGGCGAGCCCGGCAAGGGAGCCACGTTCTTTTTTACGCTTGCAGCCTGAGCTTCGAGTTCGAGCGCGGGAGAGTCTAACGATGATGAGACCAGAGTGAGATGATGATTCTTCTTGTTGAAGACGATCCGGACCATGAAGCGCTCGCGATTCGCGCGCTGCGCAAGGCGAATGTAGCGAACGAGATTGAGGTGGCGCGTGACGGCGCCGAGGCGCTGGCGTACGTGGCTGCGGCGGCCAGCGGAGCAAAGCCGATGCCGCAGCTCGTTTTGCTTGATCTGAAGCTGCCGAAGGTGGATGGACTGCAGGTGTTGCGAAGCATTCGCGCGGAGGAGAAGACGGCGCTGCTACCTGTCGTGGTCCTTACCTCGTCTGATGAAGAGAGAGACATCGTATCGAGCTACCGGCTGGGTGTGAACAGCTACATCCGCAAGCCGGTCAACTTCACGGATTTTGCCGAGGCGACTCGTCAGCTCGGCATGTATTGGCTGCTGCTCAACCAATGTCCACCGCCCCAATAAACTCGTCGCGGAACATGCTCCGAGTGCTCCTCATTGAAGACTACGAGGAAGACGCTCTGCTGCTGGAACGCTTTCTGTCGCGCGCTGGATACACCGTCGAGGCGCGCCGTGTGCAGACGGCGGACGAGTTGCGCGAGGTGCTTGCGGAGCAGAGCTCAATTGATCTCGTGCTGGCGGACTATACGCTGCCGAGCTTCGGCGCGCGCGACGCGCTAGCGATCATTCAGGACAGTGGCGTAGAGATTCCGTTCATCATTGTGTCGGGAACAATCGACGAGGTGTCGGCTGTCAGCGCGATGCGCGCGGGAGCGCATGATTATGTGCTGAAGGGCCATTTGGATCGTCTGTTGCCGGCAATCGAGCGCGAGCTTGCGGATGCGGAGAGGAGACGCGAGCGGCTGCGCACAGAAGCCGAGCTGCGGCTGGCGCAGCAACGGTTTTCCGCCACGTTCAACCAGGCCGCGGTGGGCATGGCGCACACGACGACCACGGGCCGCTTTCAGCTCGTGAATCAGCGGCTCGCGGAGATGCTGGATGTATCCGTGGAGCGGCTGGTTTCGCTTTCGATCACGGATTTTATGTTGCCGTCGGAACGGGAGATGGAGTCGGCGGAGTTGCTGGATTTGATTGCGGGGCGACAGACCGGGCATCGGGTCGAGCGGGAGCTGCTGCGCTATAACGGGACAACTTTTCCGGCGCAACTTACGGTGTCGATGCTGCGGCACGATAACTCCACAGCGCCGAGCATTCTGTGGGTGGTCGAGGACATCTCTGCGAGGAAAGCGGCGGAGCGCGAGACATCGGAGCTGATGACGCGGCTAATTAATTCCGAACGGCTGGCTGCTGCCGGCCGAATGGCGAACACGCTGGCGCATGAGATCAACAATCCACTCGAGGCGCTGACGAACGTGGTTTATCTGTTGCAGACGCACGATCTTCCACCGAGCGCACGGGAGCTGGCCGCAGTCGCCTCGCGCGAACTGGAACGCGTGGGCCACATCACGCGATCGACGCTGAGCTTCTATCGCAAAGCGCCGGGGCGCACGTTGGATCTGCACACAATGCTGGACGAGGTGGTGCAGCTCTTTACGTCGCGTGCCACGCAACACCACATCGAGATCCAGACGCGCTTCAGTGCTGAAGTGCGTGAGGCAAGCTACGATCCGGCACTGCGCCAGGTGATGGCCAACCTCGTCGCGAATGCACTTGAATCAATGGAGAGCGCGGGCGGTCATCTCAACATCCGCGCGCGGATCGAGGGATCGAACGCGGTGATCCTGATCTCCGATACGGGACACGGAATCGATCGCGCCAATATGCGCTCCGTCTTTGAGCCATTCTTCACGACGAAGGGTGAACGCGGAACGGGTCTTGGACTTTGGGTCACCCGGGGCATCCTAGAGGAACAAGGCGGGCGGTTGAGGCTGCGCAGCTGCACGAGCGGCCGGCACCGCGGAACTACAGTGCGGATTCAACTTCCGGTATTGCATCAGTCCAACGCGCCGGTGAAATCGGCGACGCTGGTCAACTGAAGGGCATTTCGAGGAGACAGGCTGGGAGCCCGGATTTAGAATCCAGCCATGGAAACGCGCTACGGTTCTGTGCAGAAGAATGTGCTGGGTCAGCCGCTGGAGACGTGTGGCTCTGAGCCGATGACGGGTTTCTTCCGCGACGGCTGCTGTAAGACCGGGCCAGAAGACCTGGGGATGCACACTGTCTGCTGTGTCGTGACAGAGGAGTTTCTGAGCGTTTCAAAGCAGCTGGGGAATGACCTTTCGACTCCAATGCCGCAGTTTGGCTTCCCGGGGCTGAGGCCGGGCGACCGTTGGTGCGTGTGCGCCGCGAGGTGGCTGCAGGTGCAGCGGGCTGGGGCGGCCTGTCCCGTGGTTCTTGAAGCGACCCACGAGGCGACGCTGGAGGTCGTGCCTTTCGAGGTGCTGCTGCAGTATGCGGTGATTCCCGAGACGCTTCACTGATCGGACTGCGGTTCGCGCGTCTTTTTGAGCGCTCGTGCGGGGTTTCCACGAAAGTTGTTTTTCTTGACAGAGCCTGAACCGCTCGGTCATGCTAATTCTGATACTTACAACCTCAGCTTTTCGCAGCGCGAACCTTTAAGGGGCCTCCTCCTCACCCCTCTCGTGAGCGCGAACCGAGTTTTTGAGTTCGCGATTTTGTACAACGCAACCAGGAGCTATCTCTTATGTCGCGGAGTTTTGTGAAGGCACTCAGCGTGGCCGTTGTGGCGGTCGTGTTTCTACTTTGTCCGGCTACGCAAGCAACAGCCCAGACGTCAGCCACGGGCAACATCACCGGTACGGTAACGGACCCCACCGGTGCCGCCGTTCCTGGGGCAACCGTCACGATTACCAACAACGACACCAACGTCTCCCGCACGATCAAGACGAATGATGTCGGCGCGTACACGGTTCCGTTTCTCATCCCGGGGAACTACGAAGTGTTCGCGACAGGAACTGGCTTCGGCAAGATTGATCGCCAGCATCTCGTTCTGACGGTAGGCTCCACGCTCACCGTTGATGCCACCCTTCCGGCGGGCAGCGTGGCGGAGGCTGTCGAGGTCACCACCGAACCTCCGATCCTCGATCCCGAGGTGACTGCGGTCAACACCACCATTGACAGTCACGTAATCGCAAACATGCCGGTCAATTCGCGCAACTGGGACACCTTCGTGCTGCTCGCGCCCAACGTCGTTCCTGACGGCGGGTCGGGGTTGGTGGCGTTCCATGGCATCTCCGGTCTCTACAACAGCAACTATGTCGACGGCGCGAGCAACAACCAGATGCTCTTCTCCGAAGCGCGCGGCCGCGCCTCGGGTGCGCCATATGTCTACTCGCTTGACTCGATCCGCGAGTTCCAGGCGGAGACTGCGGACTACTCCGCCGAATTCGGTCAGGCTGCCGGAGGCGTCGTGAACGCCGTCACCAAGTCCGGTACCGACCATATCCATGGCGACCTCTTCTACTACCTACGCTACCCCGGTCTGAACGCTCTCGATCCTTACTCCAAATGGTCGGCGCTGCACAACAACGGGAACCCGTTCCTGCTGACGCAACCGATTCATCAACAGCATCAGTTCGGCGGTTCGGTCGGTGGACCGCTCATCAAGGACAAGCTTTTCGGCTTCTTCACCTATGACGGCTTCCGCCAAGTCGGCAAGGTGCTCTACTATTCCACGGCGACGATCTCGCCAACCGCTGCCGGCACCTCCACCTCGACGAGCGTGATTTCGCCCACGCAGTGCCCGGCGATTAGCGCGTCCCAGTGCAGCTCCGCTATCACATTCCTGTTGCAGCTTGCGGGTTACACGGCGAATGGCGCACCAGCGGCGCCGCCAAGCCGCTTCTCGAAGGAGAATCTGTTCTTCCCGCGTCTGGACTATCAGCCGACTGAGAAGGACCACATCTTCGCTGACTTCAACTTCGCGGACTTCGATCGCAGCAACGGTTATGCACCGAATCCGACCTACTCGAACTCGTCGGTCAGTACTAACGGACCCACCAGTTATCACGAGCGGTTCGTCGTCGCCAACTGGACCCACGCCTTCACTTCAAGCAGTGTGAACGAAGTCCGTTTTCAGTGGGGACGCGATCTGGAGACCGCGGGAGCCAATGCCCCGGGACCGAGCGTCACGCTGGGCAGCCTCACAGCCTACGGCATGCCTAATGCGCTTCCGCGCATCGCCGAGCCTGATGAGACTCGCTGGCAGGGAACCGATGTCTTCAGTTTGAACAAAGGCCACCACTCGTTCAAGTTCGGTGGCGACATCAATGTCGTCCACGAGATCATGATCAACCTCTTCCAGGGCGGAGGGCTCTACAACTACTCTGGTGCAAATGCCACAGTGAACTTCCAGAACTGGGCTGCGGACGCATTCGCAGGCCAGGCGGGTGACACCGTGGCCAATGCCGGCAAGCTCTACACGAGCTTTACCCAGACCATCGACGCCATCAACGGCCCGACCGCAGCCGCAGGCGGCGATAACTTCTACATGCATCTGTACGACGGCTTCGCTGAGGACTCCTGGAAGCTCCGTTCTAACGTCACTCTCAATGCCGGCTTACGTTACGATCTTCAGCTGACCCCAAACCCTCCGCACCCCAACACCAGCAGCCCGCTCGCCGCTGAATACAACCAGACGATCAAGAACATTGCCGACCGTATTCAGCCGCGCATCGGCCTGTCATGGCAGCCATATCAAGGTACGGTCGTACGCGCCGGTTATGGCCTCTTCTCCGCGTTGAATCAGGGCTCTACCTACTACGCTATGCGCGTAGAAAACGGCGTCTACCAAATCAACTACTCGGCTGGTACGGGCGGTGTGGCAAAGATCGTCACCTTTCCTGATGTCCTTTATCCCGTGCCCAACGTAGATCCCTCGATCTCGAATGCGCTAATACCTTCCGGCGGCAACGTGCCGAAGGCGGAGAACCCATTCCCGACGAGTACCTCGCCTGTGCTCACCTCAGGTTTCCATGGCCTTTCGCCTACTTTCGTTCCGCCTCTCTCGCATGAGGCGGATCTGAGTGTCGAACAGCAGCTTCCCGGCCGCTTCACCCTGAGAGTCGGCTATGTAGGCACGCGCGCCGAACACCTGCCGGTCTTCCTGGACGCCAACCTGGTCGGTCAGACGCCGCACGCTTCGCGCACGTACAAGGTCACCGGCTATAACGGCTCTGTGACGAATTACACGCTTCCGTTCTACCTGTCCACGGACCGCATCAACACGTCGATCTCATCGCTCAACACCGGCTTCTCCGTAGCGAATCTCTGGTATCACTCGCTGGCGACGGAACTTCGCCGCAATTATCAGAACGGGCTCGAGGTGGTGGTCAACGAGACCTGGTCGCACTCGCGTGATGATGACCAGGTACAGGGTGCCTTTGGCACCTTCTATGGGGGCAATCCAGTCCTGGACCCGAACAACCTCAAGGCCGAGTACGGCAACAGCGATATCGATCTCCGCAACCGCTTCACGGGGACGGTGGTCTATCAGTCGCATCTTTACCAGTCCAACTGGGCCTTTAAAAACATCATCAACCCCTTCACCTTTTCGGGCGCGTACGTCGCACAGACCGGGCAGCCGGTCGTTGCGGGAGTCGGTGGTTTTCCGAGCGGCGGCGACCTCGGTGGGCCCACGGGGGGAACCATGAGCTCCAGCTCGGGCGCCGGAACCGCAGGTCGGCCGTTTTACATCGGTCGCAACTCGCAGTTCGGCCCTGGTGTGCAGGATCTCGACATGCGCGTGGGACGTGATGTTCCCATCCACGAAGCTATCCACCTGCAGTTTTTTGTGGAGGCGTTCAACCTTGCGAATCATCGCATCATCACTGGCGTGAACAGCACATATTCCAGCTATGTTGCGCCGAGCGCCACCTGCGCGGCGGGTCCGGTACCCAGTGGATCCACCTTCGGTGGCTGCTACGTCCCGTATGTCTCGGCGACGCAGGCGTTCAATACTCCGTCCAGCACCAGCAACCTGCTGTACGGTCCGCGCCAACTGCAGGTCTCGGCGAAGCTGTTCTTCTAAGCCCGAACAGCCAGAAACAACGATGGCCCGGAGAGATCCGGGCCATCGCTTTTGTGTTTCGCTCGCGCGTGGGGCTAGGTCTCCTGACCATTTGTCGGCTGCTGCGTTGCATCGGAGAGCGTGACCTTCACATCGAATTGCCGCTGGCCGCGGAATACTGTCACAATGATCGTGTCTCCGGCGTGATGCGCATTCAGCGCGTTCGAAAGGTCCTGCTTGTTGGTAATGTCCTGTCCGTCGATCTTGGTGATGAAGTCGCCTCCAAGGACAATCGGTGTAAAGCCGAGATAGGCGCGCTGTGATCCGCCGCGCAGTCCTGCACGGTCCGCAGCACCACCCGGAAGAACGCGCTCAATCAGCACACCATAGTCTGCGGGAAGGCCAATCTGCTGCGCGAGATCGGGGCTGATCTCGAGTGTGACGACGTCCATGGAGGGCCGTCTCACGCGGCCGTAGCGCGCGAAGTCATCGAGCACAGCCTTTGCGGTTGAGATTGGAATCGCGAAGCCAATGCCGGCCGACTGCGCGACACCGCCGTTAGGGTTTCCCGCAATCATCGTGGTGATGCCGATGACCTCACCGTGTGAGTTCAGAAGCGGGCCACCGGAGTTGCCAGGGTTGACGGCTGCGTCGGTCTGGATTGCGTTGTCGATCTTCACTCCGGACGGCAACTCGACGGAGCGCAGTGCGGAGATGATGCCGCGGGTCATCGTTCCCTGAAAGCCGAACGGATTGCCGATCGCATACACGCGCTGGCCCACCGCAAGGTGAGAGGAGTCGGCGAGGACCGCGGGCTGCAGATCGGGAGCGTTGGTGATCTGAAGCAAGGCGATGTCGTGAGCCTTGTCTGTGCCCAGCACAGTCGCCTTGTACCTCTTCTTGTCAGAAAGCGCGACTTCGACCGATTGTGCGCCCTCAACGACGTGGTTGTTCGTGAGGATGTGGCCTTGCTTGTCGATGATGAACCCCGAGCCCTGTCCTTGCTCCGGAACAGGCTGGTAGAAGAAGTCATAGGCCACCTGCGTCGAGGTGATGTTCACGACGGACGGCAGCGCGCGCTTGTAAACGGAGATATTCTGCTCTTCTTCCGCATCGAGCGTGGGCGCCGCCTCGGTCTCGGTCAGCTTGAAGGTTCCCATGGGGCCATTCAAGGTCGAGGTGGTTATGTCCGGAGCCTGCGCGCCTTGCACCAGGTGGGCAATCGTACCGATCGGGAAAAAATGTGTGGTCAGCAGATAAAACCCACACAAGATGAATAGAACCAGCAGGACGGAACGCAGCTTCATGGCAAATGACTTTCTGGACGCACACAGCGCCCTGCCATGATTTTACGGATTCCGGCCGACGTCTGTTCCACTTTTCAATAGAGAGGCGAAGCCGCAAGTCCAATAGAATCAGTCCGTCGCTTCAACTGGGCAGCTGCCTTCCATCGCCAACAGGCGTCGCTTCCGCTCGACGCCCCAACGATATCCGGTCAGCCGTCCGTCCGCACCCACTGCCCGATGACATGGGACGACAACGGCCAGCGGGTTGGCGCCACACGCAGCACCAACTGCACGCACTGCTTTCGGTGCGCCGATTGTCTGCGCAATCTGGGAGTAAGTTCGGGTTTCGCCGCGCGGGATTGCGCGCAGAGCTTCCCAGACGCGATGTTGGAAGGATGTTGCGCGTACGTCGAAGGGCAGGGAAGCGGCGCTCGCGCTCTCCGTCAGATGCGAAAGCACGAACGGCAGGGCCTGGCCGAGGCCAGAGTCATCCCGTTGCAATGTCGCTTTCGCGAAGCGCGCTTCCAACTCTCGCTCGGCTTGTTTGTCGGAGTCTGCGAAGAGCACAGCGCAAAGTCCGCGATCGGTCGTCGCGACCAGCACGCGTCCGAGCGGCGAGTCCGCCGTCGACCACCGGATCGTTTCGCCTGCGCCGTGAGCTTTCATCGTCGAGGGTCGCATACCGAATGCGCTCTCCGAATTTTGATATAGCCGGCTCGACGAGCCGAAACCAGCAGCATACAACGCCTCAGTGACGGAGGCAGCAGGCTCGCGCACCTTCTGTCGAAAACGCTCGCGGCGTTGAGCCCTCGCGAACTCGGTTGGCGTGACACCGAGCACACGCTGGAATCCTCTAAGCAGCGCGAACCGGCTCAGACCAACAGCCTGCGCGACTGAATCCAGAGAAATGGGTTCGTCGGCCGCCTCGCGCAGCATCTGTGCGGCGCGGGTAATCGCATGCGAGTGAGGCTCGGTGCGGCCGCCCAAGTGCGTGGGCTCACAACGCAGACAGGCGCGGAACCCGGCAGCCTCTGCCTGCTCACATGTATGGAAGAACCGGACATTCTGTCGTGCGGGATGACGGCTTGGGCAGCCGGGCCGGCAATAGATTCCAGTCGATTGCACCGCGTAAACGAACGATCCTTCGGCGCTCGCCTCTCTGGCAAGTACTTGCTGCCACGCGACTTCGTTGTCCATCATGGTCGCTCTGTGCACCCTAGGCTTCGGCATCGCAGTTATGTTTTCCATGCGACGATGGTCGCTCGAGGTCACCGTCCGTCGCACTCCGTTCTGTGCGTCTGAATCGATTTTTCAGAGCGGCTACGCTTCATGCCTGCGCAGTTTGGGCCGAGTATACCGTTTTGGGAAGAACCGCCGACTTTTGTGTACCCGTTTGGCATTGATTGCAGTACTCTTACCGGAGCGGCGCGGTCACGTAGAGATGTCCCCCGCGTAGCTCACCTCGTACGGTTTGATGAATGCCGCTTCTGCGTTGGTGTCTTAGTGCGTTTCTGGTTTCGGGCTCCTGTTTTGCCGGCATGTCATTAGACGCGCAAAGCTCTGATGCCCCAGCCACGCTCTCAGGTACAGTCAGCGATCCTTCCGGCGCCCGGATTCAACGCGCCTCTGTGCATGTTCACGGCGACAATCTGGATCGCGATACCGCGACTAACGATTCAGGCTCCTACACGGTTACGCTTCCCGGCGGCGACTATACGCTGACCGTACGGTCTCCGGGCTTTCGTTCGCTGAGCCGGGATACCCAACTGGAGCCTGGTAATCATCGGAACTTGAACTTCAAGCTGTCGATCGACGCCGCCGAAGAGATTATCAGCGTTGGGCCAATAGCTGCAGCGAGCGATCAGGAGGGGTCCCTCAACCTCTCGGCCAATCAGCTAAGTGTTCTCTCCGAGGACCCCAACACGCTACGCGAGGAACTCACCGCGATGGCGGGAAGCGGTGTGGGGCCGGGCGGACCTGAGTTCCTCATTGATGGCTTCAGTAACGGCCAGATACCGCCGAAGTCCGCCATCCGCTCCATTCACATCAATAATGATCCCTACTCAGCCGTCTACGATCACGCGGGCTTTGGAAGGGTCGAGATTGAGACACAGGCGGGCGGTAACCAGCTTCATGGCATGCTCGATATCGGGGGGACCGACAGCGCGTTTAACTCGCAGAATCCCTTCACTACCACAACAGAGCCGTCGTACCACCAACTTCTCTTTCGCGGTAATGTTGGTGGCCCAATCGGAAAGGTCACGTCGTACTTCGTTGCGGGCACCAGCAATGATCTCCAGAACAATGCAATCGTGAATGCGGTTGATCCACTGGCGCCTCAGGCAACAGTGTCCGAGGCCATCCCGGATCCGCTGCATGATGACGACTACAGCTTCCGCCTCGATCACCGCTTCTCGCAAGCGAATCAGATCAATGGACGCTACGAGATTCACCGCCTGAACCAGACAAACGGCGGCGTAGGTTTGCTGGTTCTGCCGACGGAAGGTTATACCAGCCACTCCCTCACGCAGACGCTGCAACTGGCTGATAGTGAGATATTCAACCCGAAGATCGTCAATGATCTCCGGTTCCAGTACATCCGTACCCGGCTGACGCAGGACCCCAACAGCATGCAGCCAACGATCATCGTCGAAGGTTCATTCGCTGGTGGCGGATCGCCGACGCAGCAGATGCGCGATAACCAGGACCAGTATGAACTGCAGGAGAATCTCTCCATCGATCGCGGGCGTCATTTCATCCGCGCGGGGCTGCGGTATCGTCTGCTTCGTGAGAGCAACGACTCACAGGCCGGCTACAACGGGCAATACATCTTTCCGGATGTAGCTTCCTATGAAGCCGGAGAACCCACGCAGTTCGCTTTGACCGCCGGCCAGTCGAGCGCCGCTGTCAGCACAGGTGATTTCGGTTTGTATGCCGAAGACGAGTGGAAGCTGACGCGCAGATTCACATTGGATTACGGCCTTCGTTATGAAACGCAGTCCGCGGTTCCGGACCACAACGATCCCGCTCCACGTGCCGGCTTCGTGTGGGCGATCGGGAGCAAGGCGGCGAAGGCTCCATTTGTGACATTGAGAGGAGGAGCGGGGCTCTTCTATCAGCGTCTTACCCCCGCGAATCTCTTGCCGTCCGTCCGGCAGAACGGCATCAGCCAGACCGCTTACTTCGTCCAGAACCCCGGCTTCTACGATCCCAACTCGGTGCCACCAGTCTCCTCACTCAAGGCGACCGAGCCGACAATCTACAGTCTTGATCCGCACTTCGCTACGGCGAGCACGCTCGTCAGCAGCATCAGTGCGGAACGCATGATTGGCCATATCGGCACGATCGCCGCGACCTTTCTCGAGGCCAACGGAAGGCACCAGTATCTTCTGCTGAATGCGAACGCACCATTGCCGGGCAGCGATGTCCGGCCGCTTGGAGTCAGCGAGAACGTCTACCAACTCACGCCTGAGGGAACGGGACACGAGCGGATGTTCTTCAGCAATTTCAATCTCAAGCCAAGCCGGCGGTTCTTCCTCTTCGGTTTGTACGTTGCGGAGCGCGACAACAGCGACTCCAATGGGCCATCGTCGTTCGCCTCAAACCCGTACAACATCCGGCAGGATTATGGGAGGGACGACACGGATCTTGCTCAGAACTTTTTCATGGGCGCCGGCGTGAATCTTCCATATGGCCTCGCTGTTCAGCCGTTCGTCTCAACACGCAGCGGCCGTCCGTTCAACATCACGACCGGCAGCGACCTGAACGGCGACACGATCTACAACGACCGCCCAGCCTTCGCGACGGATCTCTCGAGGCCATCGGTGGTCCGCACAGCGTACGGAAACTTCGATACGAACCCGCTGCCGACGCAAACGATCATCCCTTATAACTACGGCCGCGGGCCGGCGCTTGCATGGGTGGATCTGCAGCTAACCGAAGCGCTTCATATTGGTCCTCGGCCAGCGATGAAAGCTGCTCCGCAAAATGCTGGAGGAGCAACTCCGCAGCGGACTCATCCGGAGCGCCCGTGGACACTGAACTTTTCCGTGGAAGCGCAGAATCTCTTCAACCGCGTGAACCCGTCGCTGCCGGTCGGCGTGCTTTCATCGCCGCTGTTCGGGCGTTCGCTGTCGATCGCGACCGACTTCAGTCCCCTCACAGCGGCGAGCCGCACCATTTTGCTGCACTCGACGTTTACGTTCTAACGATCTATTTGAATCCAGGGTGCTGCTGAACCTCGCCCTGAATCGCTGCCTGCGATGGAGGCAGTGCAACCGCCTTGCCATCGGCGCCAATCTCGGCCGATGCCACGTAGAAATGCGTAAGGTTCGCGACAGCGAAGCTCGTGGTGATCGCTACGTCAGCTGCATCTCTCCCGGCCGCCATCAGAATGCGTCCGATTCTCGGCTCGTTGTGTCGAGCGTCCATGTCCCACCAGCGTCCGTCGAGCCACACCTGATACCACGCGCTGAAATCTCCCGGCCCGCTATACGGTACGCGGATGTCGCCAAGATATCCGGTCACATAGCGGGCCGGTATGTTCATGCACCGCGAGAGCGCCACTGCCAAATGCTGAAAGTCGCGGCACACCCCAACGCGTTCGGTGAAGACATCCATAGCACTCTTCGTCGGGCGCGCGGTCGCGTAGTTGAACGTGACTTTTCCGTGCACCCAATCGCGGATCGCAGAAGCCTGTTGCCAACCAGGGGTGAAATGTCCGAAGAGGTCATGCGCGATTCCCGCAAAGCGATCAACCTCGCAGTAGCGGCTCGGGAGCAGAAACTCGAGCACGTTCGGCGGCAGATCCTCGACCGGCGTGATAGGCAGGCCGAAACCTTGCGGATCAGCTGTCTCGCTCGCATTTACAACGGTCTTTCCGATCAGCCGAACAGCCCCCGGAGGCGCAACAAATCGCGAGCACCGGTTCCCGAAACGATCGATGAACTCTTCAACGATCAGCTCGGTTGCGGCTTCGTTCTCCGCGCCAGGTCCTGCATGCTCCACCTTCAATTCGCCGGCTGTGATCAACTGCGGCTCGAGACTGGGATGGACGTGCAGCATCGCCACGACCGGTGTGCGATACGGAAGATGGAACTGGATGTCGAATTCTGACCTGATCAACACAAATATCTCCCCGCGCGAGGAGACGCGCCGCTACATTTGATGCCATCGAGGCTCACGCGCGCCTTATTCAGGCGGTCGGACAAAGTCAGTTGTACCCGTTCCTCAAAGCAGAAGGGGAGCCATTCGGCTCCCCTTCGCATTCTTGATTGAGGCTCGTTACTTCGCGACCAGCTCAGCCTGCGCGCCTGCTTTCAGCGCCTCGGCCTTGTCCGTCGCCTCCCACGTGAAGCTCTCGCCGGAGCGGCCGAAGTGCCCGTACGCCGCGGTCTTCTTGAAGATCGGACGGCGCAGGTTCAGGCTCTCGATGATGCCCTTTGGGGTGAGTGAGAAGTTCTCGCGGACCAGTTCGATCAGCCGCTGCTCGCTCACCGTGCCGGTGCCGAACGTGTCGACGCGCACGCTGACCGGCTCCGCCACACCGATCGCATAGGCAAGCTGTACCTCGCAACGATCCGCGAGTCCGGCAGCCACGATGTTTTTCGCAACGTAGCGCGCCATGTACGCCGCCGAGCGGTCGACCTTTGTCGGATCCTTGCCCGAGAACGCGCCACCGCCGTGCCGGCCCATGCCACCGTACGTGTCGACGATGATCTTGCGGCCGGTCAGTCCGGTGTCACCCATCGGTCCGCCGATGACGAAACGTCCCGTCGGGTTGATGTGATACTTCGTCTTGGCGTCCAGCAGTTCGGCCGGAATCACGGCCTTGATCACCTGCTCCAAGATGTCCTTGCGAAGCTGTTCGTTGCCAACCTCTTCCGAGTGCTGTGTCGAGATGACGACTGCATCAACGCGCACGGGGCGATAGTTGGAGTCGTACTCAACGGTCACCTGGCTCTTGCCGTCGGGTCGCAGGTACGGCAGCTTGCCGTTCTTGCGAACCTCGGTCAGCTTCTCAGCGAGGCGGTGCGCCAGCGAGATTGGGGTCGGCATCAGCTCCGGGGTCTCGTTGGTCGCGTAGCCGAACATCATGCCCTGGTCTCCGGCGCCGCCGGTATCCACGCCCTGTGCGATGTCGGGGCTCTGGCGGTTGATCGTTGAGATCACTCCGCAGGTGTTGCAATCGAAGCCCTTGAGCGCATCATCGTAGCCGATCTCGCGAACTGTTTCGCGAACCAGCGTCTGGAAGTCCACGTAGGCCTGGGTAGTAATCTCGCCGGCTACAACGACGAGTCCGGTGCAGGTCAGCGTCTCGCACGCGACGCGGCTCAGCGGATCCTGCTCAAGGCAGGCGTCCAGAATCGCATCTGAGATCTGATCGGCAATCTTGTCCGGATGACCTTCGGTCACGGACTCCGAGGTGAAGAGAAAACGATCGGTTGTGTTCGCCAAAGCGAAAGACTCCTGAATGAGATAGCCGGACCTTCTTGGGCGAGGGAAGGTGCTGTCGAAGCCGCCTTGTCCTGGTTGGGCCAAAGAACCCGACGACCGGTCTCCTCCGCCGCACACGCTCCACCCCAAAGGCAGGCAGACTTGGCGGGCTCCGGTCGCTCTACAGCCGACGGGAATCGGATCTGCGGAACCTTCTTATTTTACTCTGCCGACGGCCTCGCTGCCGCCGCGCAACACGCATTGGCGATATTCCCGCACCGAACGGGGTTCCTGCGCAGTCAGACGGTGATTGACTGCACGGCAAAAGAAGAAGGCGCCCGCCGAAGCGAGCGCCTAAGTAGATTGTGAATCCAGCGTTTAGAAGTCGAACCGTCCAGCGAACTGCAGAATACGTGCATCGCGGTAACCGGTGACCGTTCCGAAGAGGGTCGAGGTTGCGCTGCCGGAGACTGTGTTCACGTTGGTGTGGTTGGCTACGTTGAATGCCTCGGCACGGAACTGGAACTTTAGATTCTCGTAGATCTTGAAGTTCCGGAAGATACCAAGGTCCGCTGTCTGGTAGCCAGGCATGTCGATCGAGCCACGCTTTGCTGTACCGGGGTAAGTGGCAGCCGGATCCTGGGCCTGGAACATGCCCGTGTTGAACCACGGATCAAGCCCCTGCTCATATTTCTTGGTTGCCTTTAACCGGATCCCGTTGCCGTTGCGTGGATCGCCAATTTGATTTGGTCGGAGGCCGGCACTTGTGGCGCCGAGAACGCCCAAACCTACGTTGTCGTTCACGATGTTGTTCGGATTGTTTGAAGGAGCGATCGTCGTGAATCCAGCCGTATTCTGGATGGCGACGCCGCCGCTCGCACTCACCGTCAGCGGAAGCCCGGTGGCTGCAGAGTAGATCGCCGAAATCTCCCATCCGCCGATTACGTGACCCTTCAGGCCATGCTGTTCGCGGTACCAGGGCAGCTCGAAATCACCGTCCAGGTTCAGGATCAGCTTGCGGTCATCCGACGCGCGGCCGTAATCGCCGTTTACGTTGTAGATGTTCTGGATGAAGCCGGAGTAATCGGCCGGCGAGTTGGTGAGGTCGCGAGACCATGTGAAGTTTGCATCGAGGTAGGTTTTTCCGCTGAACTTCTTGGTCGCCTTCACTTGGAGACCGTTGTAGTTCGAGCTGAAGATCGTGCGCATCGCATCGATCGCGTTGTAGCCCAGATACGGCTTGATCTGGTTCAGCACGTTGTCGCAGGCTGTCGTGATGAATGCCGGGCCTGAGTATCCGGGAACAACGCATCCAGAGTTCGCAGTCCTGGGATCAACGACTCCGCGCCATGCGTTGGGGACCGGCTGATCGATCTCTTCAGCACCGGCGAGATGCGTTCCATGCGTTCCGAAGTAACCCACATCGAGCATGAAGCTCGGGCTGAGTGCCTGCTGAATATCCATCGAGTACTGCTGCGTGTAAGGTGTCTTCACCTCCAGCGGCACTGCCTGGACACGGGCGGGAGTTACAGATGGTGTGCTGGCCGTTGCGCCGCCGGCAGGATTATCGAGCACCGCGTTGGTCTGCGAGTACGTTGCAATCGCCGGAGGGTTGCCCCAGTCGGTGGTCTCCCAGTAGCTCGTCTCCAACTCGTCATAGGCCCAACCGTAGCCGCCGCGGAAGGCAGTCTTGCCGTTGCCGAAAACGTCAAAGGCCCAGCCGAAGCGCGGTGCGATGTTGACCTTCTGAACCGTGCCGACATTCCTGCCAAATGGCGAAGCCTGGTTGTTGTTCTTGGCACTTGGATCGCCGAAGATCAAGCCATTGATGTAGTTTGGTCCCACATAATCCGCATTTGGATTAGGAGAGGTAGACTGCCCCGCATTGCTTCCGCTCTGCGTGCAATTCGCCGCGGTAAAGCAAATGAAGCCGTCATTGTTGATCGTTGGCGCCTTCGATGCAGAGTAGGTTGCCGGATCGAAATTGTTTCCCAGCCCCGCCAGATCCACGTACGGAGAGTCATAGGTGTAGCGAGCGCCGAGGTTCAACGTCAGTCGCGAGGTCGCCTTCCAGTTGTCCTGGAGGTAGAACTCGAACACGTTCATATTTATGTCGACTCTGTTGTTCGTTGAGGCCTGCGAGAAACCGTTATTCGCGTTACCTGTAAGGAAATTCGAGAACGCCTGGTCCTCCGAAAGGGAAGCCGGTTGTCCTATAGAAGTTCCATTGACCACCGGCGGTGTGACGCAGGCAGAGCCCGGGGTGGTACAGCTGGCATAAGTTCCATCGCCTTGAAACGCGAACGTGCCCTGGTTGCCGCTGGTCGCATTGTTCTCTGTTTTCTCATAGTGGTCATAGGAGAAGCCGGCCATCAGCGTGTGGTTGTGGAGCGTCTTGGTGACGTCTCCAAAAGCCTGGTGGTTGATTCCGTGATCGTTGTAGACCGCGCTTCCGCCGAGCTGAGTCATGAGACTGGTGAAGCCGATCGTGGGCACCAGACCAACGATGTTGGTATAGGGTGTCGGGACCTTGATGTCCGGCGACGAGGACGAAAGGAGTGCGCCCTGCGGAACGGTCAGGATCGATCCATTCGAGTACGCGTACCCAACGTCAGCAACCAGCGAGGGGCTAATAACCCATGTCGCCTTGGCCAGATGCTGCGTGCCCGGATTATCCGAAACCGTGCCGGAGAGCCCTGGAATCGGAACCGCCACGAACGTGCCCGCACCGATAAAGTCAGGGAACGTATCGTGAATGTAGCGGTACATAATGTTTATCTTTTGCCCAACCTGCTGATCGATGCGGACGACCGAATCCAGGTTCGGATATTGATTCGGCAGGGTCGTGGTGATCGTGTGGGGATCCAGACCGAGTGAGGCGTTCAGCTGTTCGTTTGGCACCGGAATGATGCTGTAAATGTCCTTGAGATATGCCTGAGCAGTCGGCGAGATGTTGGTAACCTGAGTGCCGGTAGCTGTGCAGGTGTTGGTCTGGGTTGCTGCCACATAGGTGAATGCGGTGCAGACGTTTACAGGTCCCTGCATCCAGACAGTTTGACCAGAACCGTTTTTAGCCTGGTACCAATCGTTGCTGAAGTCGCCCTTCCGTTCCGCCGCCGTTGGGACGACACCCGTCCCGGTTGTATACGTGATCTCCTTCAGCCAATTCTCTGAAACGAACCAGAACGTCTTGTCCTTGCCGTTGTAAACATGCGGTATCCACAGCGGGCCGCCGACAGTGAACCCGAAGTCGTTATAGCGGTACTTCGGGATACGCGCTTTGTTGAAGTCGTTGAGATAACCTGCCGCGTCGAAGAAGTCGTTCCGGAAGTACTCGTACGCGCTTCCGTGGATCATGTTTGTGCCGGACTTGGTAACGACGTCCACCTGGCCGGCCGCGTTGCGTCCGTACTGCGCGCTGTACTGCCCGCGGAGCGTTTTGAACTCGGCGATGGAGTCCGGGCTGGGATAGACATAAAGCGTCAGGTTCGCGCCGCGGTCCACATTGTCCGCGCCGTCAATCGTCCAGTTGTTGGAGGTGTCGCGGCCGCCATCTACGGAGAAGTTCACAACGCTCGACGCGCCGTTCACGCCCACGGGCCCACGCTGCAGAACGTCCGTCGTGCCACCATAGGCGACGCCCGGCTGCAGGTTCATCAAACTCTCATAGTTCCGCGAAACCATCGTGAGTTCGTTGATCTGCGTGCTGTTGATGAGTCCGGCCGAGGTTGCATCCTGAAGGTTCAACTGCACCGGGCTGGCCTCTACGGAGACTGTTTCACCCGTGCTTCCAGGGGCCAGAGACCGGCTCACCGTGAGCGCATCATTCACGTGAAGCACCAGTCCCTTCACGTCTTCGGTCTTGAACCCCTGGTCGGTGATCTCCACCGTGTACGTGCCCAGCGGCAGATGAGTCGCGGTGTAGAAACCCGAACTGTTCGTTGTTTCGGTCGCCAGTGTCGAGCCGCGGTCGGTATTGATCAACTTCACCGTCGCGCCCCGGATCGCAGCTCCGGTCGAATCCGTAACCGTCCCGCTAATGCTGCCGCTGGTCGTGTCCTGCGCGTTGGCAGCGACCATAGCCGTAGCCATAAAAGCGGCGCAAAGTGCCGCTCCCATCCTTCGCATGGTTTGAGTCATCTGTTGCCTCCAAAAAACTTCTGAACTGCCGGTCTCAAAACTCCGCCTCGGGACCCGCTCACATCTTCCCAGGGCGACTTTTCGCGCCTCATTGGGCTTAGAAAAAGCAAAACGTCCCGGAGCCGCTGGGGCTCTAGGAGCATCGGGCAAATCCGTTTACAACTTCCACGTGTCCTGCTTGATCTGCTCCGGGTGGAGCATTTGTTTCACGCGGTATAAATTTTCAGAGTTCAAGCCGAACATTATTCTGACGCCCCTATGGTGTCAAGCGCATTCTGCTCGACAGTGCCGGGAAATATGCCAGGCTCCTCTGATTTGCCAATTTCCCTGCAGTCTGCGCGACTTGCGTCATCTCCGCAGTGCCTCCGGAATGATCCTCGGTGTCCCATTCTGGGCAGGTTCCGCGGGTCGATTCGGGCTGCCTCTTTAGTCTGCTTCCGTCCGTTCTTTACGAAGCGGTACAAATGTTTCACAAATTCGTATACCTTGGGAACCCAGGCCACCTCCATCGGAACCAATGCACGCACTCCCGCGGTCTCGGGCGCCTTCCGACTGAGCTACGCCGGGCCGGCTCGCAGTTATCTCCGGTATGCCACGAGGGATGCAAGCGTATGTCCATCAAGAGGGAAGCCAAACACCCGCACTTTCCTACAAGCATGGCTCTCCAGCTGCAGCAGCTCAGCGAAGGACGCCGCGAGATCATCCGCCCGGTCCTCGAAAACCCCCGCGAGTTCGTTCTCCTGAACGTTCGCGACATGGCTCGCCGTCTCGAAACCGGGCCCGCCACCGTGGTTCGCATCGTTCGCGCGCTGGGCTTCGACACCCACAAGGACTTCCAGCATTATCTGCACTATCTGTCGGTCTCGAGCGCCACCATTCTCGACAGCATGCAGGCGGGCGGCAACATCACCGAGATTTCAAAGATCCTGCGCGGCTCGCGCAATCAGATTAACCAGAACATCGAATTCGTCCTCGAACGACTGGATCTCCATCAGGTTCAGAACATCGCCACACGCATTGATCAAGCGGAACGCACCTTGCTTCTGGGCGGCGATATGGCCGCGCCGCTCGTGGAATACATGGAGTACCACCTGACGATTGCCGGGCTGCCGGTGGTTGCCGCTACCAGTCCGGGCCGCGCAACCCACTTGGCGCGTTCGGCAGGGAAGAAGGATCTTGCTCTCGGAATCAGCTTCCGCCGCGGCCTGCGTATGACCATCGAAGGCGTGCAGCGGGCGAAGGAAAACGGCTCTTACTGTGTAGGTGTGACCGACTCGCCGCTGTCACCGCTCGCGCGCTTCTGTGACGAGCTCGTGATTGTGCCGATTAACAGCTTGTCGTTTGCCGCCAGCTATGTGGCGCCCATCGCCCTGATTGATCTGATTACTGCAGGTGTGGGCAGTCTGCGGCGCAAGCAAGTGGTTGACCGCCTGCGCGAGGCCGACTTCGAACAGAAGCACGGCTATCGCTGGTATCAGACCGAGTCGTAGCTACGAAAGACTGGTGCCCTGGAGACGCCGCTGCTGGCTGCGGGGATCGGCTTCGGCTGTGCGATCAGGTGGGGCCGGAGGGTAAAGTGCCACGCCACCCATGCAAGGGCGACTAGCCCCAGCACCATCAGCATCACGCCGAACCATCGCCGCCGCTGCCCACTGGCGCTACTCAACCGATGCTGCCGTACGCTTTCGGCGAACGCTTCCCAGTCGGGCTCGGTGGTCGTACTTAGATCACTGGACGTAAAGCGGTCCATCCACTCGCGCTCTTCCAGGCCGACAAACTGACAATAGCTGCGCAGAATGCCTTTGTTGAATACACCGCCGGGTAGATCGGAGCTCCGTTCGTCTTCAAGTGCCCGCAGGTACCGAATCGACACGCGCGTACTTGCGGCAATCGCCTCAAGCTCGACGCCGCGCTTCACCCGCTGCTGTTGAAGATCTCTTCCAAACCCCACGTGCATCTCCGCTGTTATCTTGACCCGCCTTTTGACGATGGCCGTTTTCTCGCGAGACCCATGGCTAGCGCTGTCTGAGCTCCCGGGGGAGTTCAAGCAGGAGCACCGTTTGCCCCTCGATCGTCCTGGCCTGGACCGGATGAAGCCTATCGGTCACCTCGGCAGGACTCCCGGGGAGATGTTCGCCGTCCAGAATTGCATGACTTGCGTGTAAGTCCAATGCCTCCTTCGTGATTGCGTCTAACCCATTGGCAGGCATGGGGATTGCAGGCAACCCGGTAGTGACTGAAAACTGAACGGGATCCGGTGTCATAACAATTGTCGAACCGGGGTCGTCCGTCGCTCCCATCGCCTCCAGCGCACGCGCCTGCGCCCGGTCGGCCTCCCCAATTTGGTTCATTGGATCAATGGAGCGCCGATCATCCATCACTCCGCTGACAAGGTAAATCGTCGCGACAGTCGCCATCAGCACTCCCGCGAGCCGCCGCGTCTTCGCCACCCTCAAGATCGCCAGCACCACCACAACCGCGACCGCCGGTAGCAACGCGGTAGAACTCCGCAGCGCCGAGAACACACCCACCGCCGGCAGCACCAGACAGTAGACCACCAGCACTGTAACCCCGAAGGCCACCGGTCCAGCCAACTCCGGCATCCCCAACTTCCCACCCGCGTCGCCATCCCGTCGCACGGCCAGCGCCGGTAGAAAAACCAGCGCCGGGTACCCCAGCACTAGAGCCAGCACCCTGTAGACGATCAGCGCCGTGGCACCGACGCGCATGGTCACCAGGTGCTTCAGCCCATGCGACAGCATCGTGTGCACGTTTACCGGTACGCCGTAGGTGGTGAAGTCGCTCAGGTCGTTCAGATACAGCGCCTGTCCCGCGCCCGCCGGAAACGCTGTCCCAAGCACGTGCCGGTATAGCAGATGCATCGGCGCCAGAGCCAGCCCAAAACCCACGAGCATCGCGATCGCATACGCGACGGAAACGCCTGACGGGCCACCGTCTGAGTTCCTCCGCCGTTCGACCACTGCTCTCCAGCGCAGCCACAAAACCGCAATCAGAGGGATCAGCAACAGCCCGGCATCGTTGCGAATCATGTACGCGGCGCCGACGCATACGAGCGCGAGGATATCCTGCACCAGCCCCTGTCGCTTGACCGTGAACAGCGCCAGGAACCACGCAATCGCTGCTGCATAAAACAGTGTCGGGTCCGGTGTTAGCGACCCACCCCAGCCCGGTGAAAAAAGCAGGCAGAGCGCGTAGCTCGCCAATGCGATCTTACGGCTGCCCGTTGCCCGTTCCCCAATAAACCACGCCGCCGACGCCCACACAACGCCGGCCAGTGTTGCGATTACCAGTGCGCCGTGTAGTGTCACTCCGCCGAGTGGCCTCAACAAAGCAAACAGAAGGGAAACGCCCGGCCGCCAATATTCAAGCCCAGTGTTGGGGACCTGCAGGTGATTCAGCTGCAGGTCAAACAGAAACGGCACTCGGAACGAGTGATATCGCGTGAGGTCCTGTGCCACTCCGAGCGCATAACAAGAGTCCGGCGTGCCGCAAAACGTTACCTTGCGCGCAAACCATACCCGAAGCGCAACAACAAGCAGCGTAAGGCCCGCGGCGACGCGGCGTTCGCCTCCGGCGACTCGCATCCGCTAGACCTCGACTCCGCGGCCATTCAGCTGCGAGTTGGACGAGATCCGCCGGATTGCAAGCTCCATGGTTATCGGGATCAACACCACTGCAAACGGGATAAAGATACGCACTTCATCTAGTTTGCCCATGAGAATCCATAGAGCGAAATAGATCGCCGCTCCCAGCAGCAGCCCTCGGCTACCTGTATCCAGCGCGGCTCGCTGTCGCCACGCCTGCACTGCAGTCCAGGCCACCGGAAGCATGAAGATGAGAAACGGCGGAAACGTCAGCGGCTGGTGAAGATCACGTGTCACCATGAACACCGGAACGTTGCCATAGCTCGCGTGCGGGTAAACGACGCGCATGATGTAGAACTGCGTGCCTGCCGCAACGGCGATGCAAACCGCAGAAGTAACGATCGAAGCACGCCTCGAGATCGATAAGCCTCGCCCACTGCCGAATACGGTCATCAGCAAGATACCCGCGTTGAGCGCGCAGGGCACATCGGCTCTGATCCATGCCTGGGCGGCTGCGGCTGCGACCAGGCCGCAGATCGTTAGCGCCGTTCCACCGCGTTCGTCTCGCCGGCGCGTCCACAGCCACGCCATGCACGCTGTCAGGCCGAAACTCGGCAGCGTCTCCGGCCGGAAGAAGAAGTAGACCCAAGCCATGTAATAGCAAACCAGCAGCACCAACCCCGCTGAGGCAAACCATTGCAGCGTCGTGCTTGACTCCCGAATCGCCGGCCTGCGCAGCAGCAGGTCGTACACAAGCAGCGCTCCCGCAACGGATGCGATGACATCCATCAACGTGAAGCCGTAGCGAAACTCCCAGGAAAGGTGCTGCACCAGCCACCACGCCGCCATCTTTACGCCGATTCTGTACTGCTCCGGCGCGGTTCCGGTGCCATGCACGAACGGCATCCAGTAGCCCGTAAAGTAATGGTCTACATCGCTGTACTGCCAATAACTCTGGTCGCAGATGCCAAGCACCGCCGCAAGCAGAAGGACGCGCGTCGGTAGCTGTGGGCTGAGCATCCCCGTGCCCAGCTCCGGGGGCGCGATATCCCTTGGGCTGTGCTCAAGCGGCGCAGTCTCGCTTCGCAGAGGTGGCTCCATTCCGTGTGGCGATTCTACCGCATCAGATCGGCACAACCCGGCCACCCCTTGGCGCTCCGTTTCGCGTACTCTTGAACCAATGCGGCTGCCGTTTCCGACCAGGATTTCCGTTCAGAAGACCTTTGTCTTCTCGGCAGTCGTGTTCATCACTCAGCTCATCCAGCACACTGACCTGACCTTTGCGGCGCTTTTCTTCGCTTACATCATGCTCAGTGTGATTACGTTCAATACCGCGGGCGGCCTTGCGCGCGCATCCGGCGCCTACGTCTTTTGGTTTGCCCTGCTTACGTGCATCGTCGGCGGACTCTGGAAGATCGTGCTGAACGAGCCCGGCGATTCGAACCTGGTCTCGCCCACCGTCACGATGTCGATCTACGTCGTCAGCATGATGACGATCCTGGCCGCGCTGCTGATCAGCCACAGAGTTACCCGCAACACACAGGGCCTTAGCGTTGTGATGCATGCCGACAGGCTCAACCTCGGCCACGCCGCTCTCGGTTGCTTCGTCGCAAATCAGCTCGCCGTCTGGGCTAACGACTACCTTCCGCACGGTAACGGAAGCCTGGTCAACATTATCAACCAGGAGAATGTGTTCATCCCCCTTTGCATTCTCCTCGGTACGATCCACACCATCCGTATCTCTGGCGGGAGGCGAAGTGTAAGCATCCTCACCCTTGTGGCAGGCGGGTTGATGTTCTTCTTTGGCGGCCTGGTCAGCTACTCCAAGCAAGGCATGTTCACCCCGATCGTTTGCTGGGGAATAGCCGCCGCTTCGCAGAGATATCGTCTTCGCGTATGGCAACTCATTCTGTTAGCGGCATTCGCAGTGTATTCGGTCGAGATTTTGTCGCCGCTTTCGCAGGTCGGCCGGGCGCTCATTCCCGGCAACGCCGGGGTTAGTGAGCGTCTGATGCTTAGCGTGGATCTTCTGAGCCACCCGAAGAGGCTTCGTGCCGACTATCTCGAAGGAGCCGGCGTTCCCGATGACAGTGGTCACATCGCGGGCTACGCAGCAGGGTACTTCGATACCCCTCAGGGTCTGATGGATCGCCTCAACATCATCCGGCCAGATGACCGCCTCGTTACCTACACTCTGCAGGGCCACACCGCCGGCAAAATGCGTGTCGTCTATTACTTCATGGACTGGATCCCGCATTTCATCCTTCCGAATAAAGAAGCCCTCATGCCGGTCGGTGTAAGCAATGCCGGCAACTATTACGCGCATGAGATAGGGGGACTGCTTGCCCCCGACGACTACACGACGGGCATCTCCTTCAGTCCTTCAGCTGAAGCCTTTCACATGGACTACTACGAGGGCATCGTCGTTGTCGGCGTTTTCGTGTGGACTCTTCTGTTTATCGTTGTCGACTTTATCTGCGGCGATGTTCGCCAGTCACCTATCGGCCTCCTTGCCGTTGTGGGCTTCGCGCATGTGGCTCCCGAGAGCCTCATCGGAAATCTGGTCTATTTCATCTTCTTCAACGACCTCGGCATCGTGATCGCGATCGTCTTCTGCACGTACTTTGCGCCGATCATTGGGCAATTGCTCTCCGGCCCGCAGGACCCGCGCATTGCTCGCCTCGAAAACCTGCCTCTCTCCACAGCGGAAGCCTGAGCCCGGCTCCGCCACTCGCGTACACTTCTCTTGCGGCAACTGCGGCCATGAACAAACTCATCATCGGCAATCTCGTCCATCGTCCCCTGCGCTCAGTCATTAGCGCCTTCGCCGTCGCGATCGAGGTCATCATGATCCTCTCGATCGCTGCCATCATGTTCGGCATTCTCAACGGCAGCCGCCAGCAGACCACCGGCATTGGCATGGACATGATTGCGCATCCTGGTGCCGCAACGGCGCTCATGAACACCTCCGCAGCCTCCGCCGACGTCCGGATCGCTGACGTCCTGCGCAAGCTCCCGCATGTCGAAGTCGTAGCTCCTGTAAACATCAAGCTCACGGCCGGCTCCTCGCTGGAAAACATCTACGGTATCGACTACGCCAGCTACAACGAGCTGCGGTCGTTTGTCTTCGTCAGCGGCGGGCCGTTCCAGCAGCCGTATGACATGATCATCGACGACCTGCAGGCTGACAGCGGCAAGGGTTTTCATGTCGGCGACACCATCAAAGCGCTGAACCACAACTTCCGTATCTGTGGCATCGTGGAGCACGGCAAAGGCAGCCGCAAGTTCATCCGGCTCGACACCATGGACCAGCTCGACGGCAACCCTGGCAAGGCCGCTGAGTTCTTCCTGCGCACTGAAAACCAGCCGCAATATCAGGAGGCCGTGCGCAAGGAGATTCTCGCCACGCCCGGCCTCGAGGACTGGAGCGTGCAAACGATCCAGGAGTTCCTCTCCACGCTGACACCGGAGCGCATGCCCGGCTTCAACATCGCCCTCCGCGTCGTCATCGGCATCGCGATCATCATCGGCTTCCTGGTCATCTTCCAGTCCATGTACACCGCCGTCATGGAACGCACGCGCGAGATCGGCATCCTTAAATCAATGGGCGCAGGACGCGGCGGCATCGTATCCGTCGTACTGCGCGAAACCGGCCTGCTTGCCGTCGTTGGCGTCATCCTCGGCGTCGCCGCAACCTATCTCCTTCGCATCCTGCTGCACGAGCGCTTTCCGACCCTGAGCTTCCAGATAACTCCAGGCTGGGTCGCCAGCGCAGTCATCATTGCACTTCTCGGTGCTCTCTTCGGCGCGCTGTATCCTGCCCTTAAGGCCGCGCGGAAGGATCCCATCGACGCGTTATCCTATGAGTAGCTTTGAAGCGGTGCGCGCGCTCGTCCTCGTTTCCCGCCCCTCGTAAGCGCGTCGTGGAGATCTGATTTTGCCCAAGCTGAGCCTCGCCACTGCACCCGTCGAGCCCTCTGTGGGCCATCGGGGCCGGATCGAGCAACTTGACGGCATTCGAGCCATTGCGATTCTTGCCGTCATTATGAATCACTGCCTCGGCGCTCCGCTGCTCTGGGTCGGTGTCGACGTCTTCTTCGTTCTCAGCGGATTTCTCATCACTGGAATCCTGCTCCGCCGCAAGCAGGACCGTCGCCGTGACTTCTTCTCCGGTTTCTACTTCCGCAGGCTCTTTCGTATCCAACCCGCCTACATCGTCTCGATCATTTTGTACGGCACTTTTTTTACCTGGATCTTCTTCCGTCCGTGGCCTTACTACGCCTTCTTCGGCATGAACATCCATCCGCTGCTCCATGACTGGCCTCTCGGTCTACCGGTCTGGTCGCTCGCCGTCGAGGAGCAGTTTTATCTCCTCTGGCCGACTGTTGTTCTGTTCACCTCTGAGCGCACTCTGTTTCGTCTCTCGATAGCCGCCATTCTGTTCACGCCTGTTCTGCGCTTCGTCTGTGCTCACTTTATTTACACCGGCGCCATCTATCTCCTCACTCCATTTCGTGCTGACCTCCTCTGCGCCGGTGCTGCTTTGGCCATCGTCTGGGAACACCGCAGCGCCCGCTTTGAGCGTCTTTGCCGCGAGCGATCATGGATTGGCGTCATTCTTGGCTTCGGCGGCCTCGCAGGTCTCTACGCCTTTCCAATCTTCCGCATCGCGAGTCACAGCCCGTTGAGCGCCGCGGTCGACTATTCGCTGTCGCTCATCGGCGCGACCGCACTCCTCGCCTGGGCGCTCGCCGGGCGCGGCCTCTTCTATCGTCTGCTCACTCTCAAGCCCATGCGCTACATCGGCCAGATCAGCTACATGATGTATCTCGTCCATCAGATGGTTGAGTTGCAGCTGTCGCGCCACATGCCGCGCCGGGATACGCTCTTGCCAACGCTTGCGATCAGCATCGCCTTCGCCTCGATCTCATGGTTTGTGATGGAGCGCCCGCTGATTAACTTCGCTGCGCGCAACTCTTTCTCTTCACTTTTCCGAATGCTCACCGGCAGGAGCCAGGGCAACCCGCTCCCGGTCAAGTAGCTCTCCTGTAAATTGGAGTCGATGCGGAGCGGCAGACAGCACAACCATCCCATGCTCCGGCACCTTCCCGGAGCTCTGCTGCTTGCTGTCGCCGCGGTCTTCTTCTCGCTGCACTTCTTCCACCTTACCGCCGACTTCCCCAACAGTTCGCCCTGGATGGACTGGGCCAAGTACACCGACGAGGGCTGGTACGGCGACGCCGCCATCCGCCACTACCTCACCGGGCACTGGTACTGGTCCGGCGACTTCAACCCCGCCGTCGCTCTTCCCGTCTGGCCCGCAATCGAGCTAGTCGTCTTCAAGCTCACCGGAGTCACTCTCGCTGCCGCGCGCTCTCTAACCGTCTGCGTCTTCGGCCTCACGCTCTTCGCGTTCTACATACTGCTGCAGCGCGCCGCGCGCGCCTTTCACCCAAACTCCGCGCCCCTTGCCGGCCCGCTCTGCGTTCTCTTTCTCTGCCTCAGTCCCTACATCTACGCGTTTGAGCGCATGGCCATCCTGGAGCCCCTGCTCATTGCGCTCACCGCGCTCGCCCTCATTGCGGCCTCGCATCTCGAGCCCCTCAGCCTCAGCTTCTTCCGCTCTTCTCCTCGGCGCAAAACCCTCCGCGCCGTTGCGTACACCGTCGCCCTCGGCATCCTGATCCCCGGCATCGTCCTCACTAAGACCACCGGCCTTTTCCTGATGCCCGCCATCTTCTACATGGTCTGGGCCCGCGCCGGCTACAACACCCGGCGCTATCTCCACACGGCACTCCCGCCGGCCATCATCGGCCTCGCGCTGTGGTTCATCTACTTCGTCGCCTTCGTTCGTCCACACTTCCTCGAGGACTACCGCTACCTGTTCTCCGCCAACGCCTACACCGGCGTCGAGCTCCAACCTCTCGCCACCGTCGTCCTCAGCGCCATCGGCGACGGCATGTGGATGGGCCACGTCCTCTATCCGGTGTTTTTCGTCGTGCTAGCGCTTGCACTCTTCTGGAGGCCGCGCCTTTTTACGCAACCCCTCTTTCCAGCGCTGCTCCTCTGGATCGGTGGCTACTTCGCGTTCCTCGTCTACCACAACAATCTGCAACCGCGGTATTACCTGGTCATCGCCGTTCCCATCACCGCTGTCGTCGCGCTCGGCCTCGACAACTTTCGCCACGCCCGCGGCCGCCTCGAGACCACCATCACCTCAATCCTCGCCGCCGCCGTAACGCTCGCCATCGTCATTCCGGATGCGCTCCTTCAGCTCGACTTCGTCCGCCATCCCACCTACCAGTTCGAAGCCGCCGCGCAATCCATCAAGCGCATCGTCGACTCCGACCCCACGCATTCACACCTCATCCTCTCCATCTCCGGCTCCGACCTCACTCTCATGACCGGCCTGCCCTCCATCGACGACGACTTCGGCACGCTCGACCTCGATCAGCGCGTCGCCAAGTACCACCCCGGCTGGTACATCGCCTGGAACGAGCTCGACGACGATAAGGCCGACGCCATCACGCCGCTCTACCGACCAGTACGCGTTGCCGCCTTTCCCGCGCTCGACGACCCCGATCGCAACCTGCTCATCGTCTATCGACTCGACCCCAAGCAGCCCACACCGCCGGTCACCGCGCGCAAACGCCACATCCCCAAACCGCTCCAGACCAAGCTAGGCCAGCAGCCCGCCACCACGCAGTTGCAGCACTAAGGTTCGGCGCCCGGCGTTCCGGGATCTACTTCTTCGTCGTCGAGATCACATGCTGCGACGTCTGCAGCAGGTACCCGCCTTCGTCCTCGTCCACCTCGTCGAAAAACGCAACCTCACCCGAATCCCTGCTGAAGATACCTCGATAAAGCAGGTAGTAAGTGTGCCCGGCCTCGACATTTAAGCGGCGAAGGATTGTCTTGCCCTCCTCACCGACTGCCGCATCGCCCTGGTAATTCGCGCAAATATGGTGGACGCCCGGATCGACTGTGAAGCTCACGTACGTCTGCGGTTTCGTCTCTCCGACCCAACTTCCGTCGACACCCACAGCCACCTTCGTCGAGATCAACCCCACCGGTGGCATCTGTTCGATCACATGGATCAGAGCCTTGCCGTCCGGCGCCTGCGTCACCGCAGGAGCTGAAGCGTCCTCCTTGATGGAGAAATTCGGCCGGCCGGAACCGCACGCGGACGGATTCATCCCTGGCAGAATGGGTTGCTGCGCGTGAATCGGGACGGCGCACGCGAAAATTACCGCGAGGAAAAGTGACACAAAGGCAGCCTTCATCAAAGAACCTCCGACGTAACTTCGAAGCGAAAGAATGCACTCTCCTCGACGAAGAACTCCCAGCGTAAGTCTCAGATGCTCGACACCAAGCTCGGCCAGCGACCACGCAGCCCGGCACTGAGCTCACCGCCTTCGGCTGAAGATATGGAAGTTCACCTCTACATTCAGTGGCATAGCTATCGGCTGTCCATGGCACGTCGCCGGTTGGAACTCGTACTGCCGCACTGCATTAACCGAGGTCTCATCCAGCCCATATCCCGCTGGCCGGGCCACCCATAAATCCGTCGCTCTTCCGGTCTCATCGACGACGAGAGCCACCAGAACATCTCCGTTGATTCCCGCGTTTCGCGCCTCCTCGCTATATTCCGGATCGGGCGTGTACGTTGCCCTCGGCGGTCTCAGCCCCTCCCTCGGATTCCGTCCCGAACAGGCGTCCGTCCCTTCCTCCGCGCAATCGCACATCACGCCGCCGGCTCTGCGCGGCCCGCTGCCCGGTTCCCGCGCCGGCAGCATCCCCTGCAACCGCTTCGGAACAGCAGCCACGGCTTCGTCCGTCGACGAATAGAAAAGTTGCTGTTTCAACTGAGGCAGCACCTGGACAGGATCAGCGCCCTTCAAATCAACATCAATCTCCACAGACCTCTCGCCGTCGCTCAGCGCGAATTTGCCGCTCGCATCACGCATCAGCACACGTCTTGTGCATAACAGTATCAGCTCGTGGTGCTTCATCTGCACAGAGTTCACGTCGAGCACGCCGATCGTCCGCCACCGCGGCTGGTCGACTTCAAGGGCCGTCCCCGCCCACACTGCATGCACTACGTCCTCACCGCTAAAGCTTCGCAGCACAAGCTGCTGCTTTATCACCGAGTCCCGGAACGCATTCTCTGCAGCCTTGTCCTTGTTCGCGCGCGCAACCGGCGCGCACACGATCACACACAACACAACTCCACACCATGCTCCTCGCATGCGCAACATCCTACTGCACGATTGAAACCGGGCGGCTCTTATCTGAACTCCCACACGCGCTTTCGTATACTCGCCCCATGCACTTTATCGGCGCACAGCGGACCATCGGATGACTGGAATCCAAAGCCTTGAGGCCCGCACCGCGCTCGGCAGCGCATTCGCGATCGTCGGTTACTTCGCAGCCTCCAGTAACTCCATCCACCGCCCAGGCCGCGCCATCTTCGATCGCACAATCAACTTCGCCTTCATCCTCTCGCGTCTCGCCGTCTTCTGCGGTGTATTCCTCGTCCTCCACCTTCCCGTCCGCGGCGACATCCCCGCGTTCTACTTCCCCGAAGCGCACCTGTTGCTCCAGCATGAACTGCCGTATCGCGACTTCCAATCCAGCTACGCTCCTCTTCACACGTTCCTCGACGCCGCTCTCCTCCGCCTTTGGAACTCGCCCCTCGCCATCATCCTCTTCGCCATCCTCGTTGAGTTCCTCATCCTCCCCGTCTGGCTTCGCGCCGCGCGCCTCTTCGCCTCCGAGCGCGCCGCGCGCATCGCCGCCGTCCTTTACGTCACCAGCGCCATCAGCCTGCAGTTCGTCACCATTGACGGCCAGGACAATGTCGTCACCGCCGTCCTCCTCGGGCTCGGGGTCCTCGCCATCTCCCGCCAGCGCGACGCCATCTCAGGCGCGCTCGTCGGCTTCAGCTCCGTCCTCATCAAATTCCTCTCCATGCTCTTCGCGCCCGCGTTCATTCTTGCCGCGCGCGGTTGGCTGCGCTGGCTCGTCGGCTTCGTCGTTGTCATCGTCGCGGGGTATGGTGCATTCGCACTCTTGCACCTGCCCATCTTCGAGCCACTCTCGCGCGAGGGCGGCCTTCGCACCGCCAGCGATCTTCCTTACCTGCTCGAATCCGCTGCAGGCCACACCGCCCCAATGAAACTCGAAGACGGTTTGCTCGGCATCGTCCTGCTCGTCATCATCGCGGTCATGGTGCGCGCCCGTCTTCGCGCTCGGGCCGAAGCACCTCTACTGCGCCTCGCCGTCTTCGGCTGCGCCTCGCTAAATCTGGCGCTGCTTATTTTTTCCAAGAAGTCGTGGCCGCCCTACCTCGTGCTCACGTTGTTTCCGTTCTGCCTTCTTCTCGGCGAAGGCACGCGCCAGCGTCTCCGCCTCGCCTG